>CAYWSM010000192.1:0-33356 GCA_964460935.1 uncultured Terriglobales bacterium
GGATGGAGCGAGCGCCAGCGCAAACGACCCGCGCCGATGCCGCCCATCCTAAGAGTCCAAGCAATAGGAAAGTTACCGTTACAGACATGAATGCTGATACATTCAGTGGCAACATTGCTCGAACCATCAACAGCAGAAACAACCAGGGAAGGGACAGGAACAGGTCAGCACCGGCCATTGCTGCTTTCTCCCAGCCCCCGCCAAGATAGCCGGCCAGTATCCCAACTGAAGCCGCAAGTATCGTTGCCAGCAATGCTGCGGCTGGCGCGAGCAACAGGGAAACTCGGGTTCCGTACAGGACTCGTGAAAGGCGGTCGCGTCCGAGGTCGTCCGTTCCGAGCCAATGGTGTTTCGAAGGCGAAGCGTTGGGAAACTCATCGCGTAACTGCATGTCATAGCGGTATGGAGTCATCCATTGTGCCGCCATACTTGCGGCAGCGACTGCCAGCAACACCACACACGCGAATTGGCGGATACGCTTCATGCCCGTTGTGTCCTGAATGCCTGTCCTAGGAGGTCGGAAGTCGTGTTCGCCAACAACGTGATCGTCGTAACCAGCAACGTAAGTGTTACAAGCAGCGACAGATCGCGTCCCATGGCGGCCTGCCATGCTAGTTGACCGATGCCGGGAATACCGCAAAGCGCCTCAACGGGAATCGCCGCACCCAACGCGATGCTGACCGACACACCAGCGACTGCGAGTAATTGCGCGCCCGACACCGGCACCACGTGGCAGAACAGAACTCGCATCGTTCCTAATCCCTTCGCACGGGCTGTGATGATGTGCGGCATGGCGTAACTCTTCTCCAGCAGGTTGCGCCAGTAGCGAAAGACATTGGCAAAAATCATCAAACCGAGAGCCAGATATCCGGGAGCGCGGAAGAACACAAATGCCAGCGCCAGCACCGCAGAGGGAATGCAGAGGAATAGTCCAGCCACTGTTGTTGCTGCCAGATCCCACGCGGCGATCCGTGCCATGGTCGCCGAAACTGCAAACATTAGTGCTAGGCTCCATCCCACCAGAAGCCCACTGGCAACGAGTTTGAACGTTACCGGCATTCTTTCCGCAATCAATTCGCGCACTGGGCGATTCAGCGTCTGCGATTGACCAAAATCACCCCGTAACGCCGACCCCAGGAACTCTGCGTAAAATTTCAGAACGTTGTGCTGTCCGGCACGTTGCGCCCGTATTGCCGCAACTGATTCGGCGCTCAGGCGCGCATCCATCTGCTGTTCATCAGTATCAAATCCCGGAGCAAATCGGATGAGCGTGGCCGCCAACAATCCGCCGATGACCAGCGTGAGTGCGATTCGCAGAATGTGGTGTAGCAGTCGCTTCAGCATCGCGGTGACCTCAGTTCACGGCGACGTCGATCGCGGAAGAATCGCCGGGTTCGCGAATGCCCAGTTTCTCGTGATGGATCTGTTTCACGATGTACATGCGGCGATCGGCTTCTGCCAGCAGTTGTTCGGCGTCCATTCCATCCTCACAGAAGAACGCAGTACCCACGCTGATGGAGAGCAAATCCTCTCCACAAACTTCACGTCCCGTATCCACTGCCAGATCGTTCAGTAACGCAGCCTTTTCATCGGCCGCTTCCCGCGTCATGCCTGGAGCGATGATGATGAACTCGTCGCCGCCCATGCGCGCCACGTAGTCGTACTCACGGCAGACGTTGCGCAGATTATTGGCGAACGCACGAAGAAGCTTGTTTCCTTCCAGGTGTCCGAAGCGGTCGTTGACTGCCTTAAAACCGTCGAGGTCGCAAACCATCACAGCCACCGAAGCATTCGTACGCTTGCAGCGCGATAATTCCTGATCAAGATGCAGGAACAGCGAACGTGCATTCGGCAGTCCGGTGAGGTAATCGGTGGTGGCGGAACTCTCAGCCTGCTGGTACTTCAGAGCATTTTCGATCGAGAGCGCGACTTTGGAGCTAATCGCCAGCAGCACGCGCAAGTGGTCCTGCGTGAACGACTCGGCCTCGGCCTTGTAAAGCGAGAGTGCGCCCAGAACGCCCGTGGAACCTTCCAGCGGAACCGAGATCGCAGAACGTAATGTGGTGAACCGCGTAGGATCAGCGATGTATCCTGGCTCAACTAAAGGATTACCGTTAACGATTGGTTTGCGATTCGCCGCTACCCAGCCTGAAAGCCCTTGTCCAAGAGGGATTTCCAGCGAGGAGAACAGGCGGAAGTTGTCACCGCTCACGTATTCGGGAATGAGTTTCGATTCACGCAACACAAAAATCGCAATGGAATCGAACGGCACGAGTTTGCGCAAGCGCACCGAGAGCACTGACAAAGTTTCATCGAGGCTCAGCGAGTTTCCGAGTTCGTGACTCAGTTCAAACAGTGTTTGCGCTTCCTGCCGAGCCGCGGCGATCGACGTAAGGAAGCTTCCGTTGTGCGGTTCGACTGGAATTGTCGACTGTGCGAAGCCAGCCGCTGGGGCGACGCCATTAGCGATCTTTAGATCTGTTGAGAGTTTTCTCTTTTCCACCAACTGGGTTTTCTGTTGTGCCAGTTGTTCGAGTTCTACGTAGCGCCGCTGCATAACCTCGACGACTTGCGGGTCGAACGCCTTGCCGGATTGTTTCGCCACTTCACGCATCGCTTCCTGCAGAGGCAGTGCGCGCCGATACTGCCGGTCGGATGCAAGCGCATCCAAGCAATCGACGCAGGCGAGAATCCTCGCGCCAATTGGAATCTCTTCACCCTTCAGACCGAATGGATATCCTGAACCGTCATACTTCTCATGGTGAGCGCGGACGATCGGCACCACGGGATATGGGAAATTCACCCGCTCGAGGATTTCTGCTCCAACGATCGGGTGAATCTTCATCTTCTCGAACTCTTCCGGTGTCAGCTTGCCCGGCTTATTGATGATGTGCTCAGGGACAGCCAACTTGCCGATATCGTGCAGCAGCGAAGCGGCGCGTAGCGCTTCAATCTCTTCGTCCTTCAGATTGAGGTCTTTCGCCACTTCGATGGCATAAATTCTCACCCGTTGCAGGTGGTCGTGCGTGGTGTGATCCTTTGCTTCAATAGCGAGAGCCAGCGCTTCGATCGTGCGCAAGTGCAGCGCAGCCATGTTTTCTACGTGCCGCTTTTCATCTTCCAGACGGCCGAGATACAGGCGGTAAGATCGATAGACCCAGTAGATGACAGGGAACGCAAGCAGTGAGGTCTGCCATCCAACATAATGGTTGATGTAACTGACTAGTCCGGAACTCGCCGCGCCGACCAGGTAATACGGAAATGACCAGAAGTAGCACTCAGACCAGATCTTGCGGAACCGCTTCTTTTCGGTAAGCGCGATCACGATCGCGACGGGTACCGTGTTGGTGACGAAATAGACGCAGGCTGCTGCCACCAACATCAGTGCGACCGTATGTGCGGTGTAAATGTCTGTGTAGTGATATGCAAGGCTCGCAGCGAAAATCGCTGTCGCCATGTTTGCGACGTTGAACGTCAACTGCGCGAGCTTAGGTTTGGTATTAGAGCGCCAGAAGGTTTGTACGAGACTGGATGCGCATCCGATGATTACCGTTTCGGGGATGCTCAACTCCATCACACCCAGGATGATGAAGAAGAAATTAACGGACATGGATCCGTTAATGCCCGGCAGGCTCACCTTCAAACCGGAAGCGAGGAGCGCGATCAGCAGATAACAGGCGAAGCGGCCAAAGTCGACCCAGTGCCACTGCGACATGGTGTAAAACAATGTCGCTAGGCCGATCAGGTATACGCTTGCCAGATAAAGCTTCGCCTTCAAGGTCATACACTGAGCTCCACTAGGACTTACCGCACGCCTGTGGCCAGACCCCCCATTTCTTATGAAATCGTATGTCTTTGCTTTTCAATCACTTGCTAGGGATGCTCGACATAGCTTCGAATCGGCTTTGAAATTCGAATAAGACAAACTGTCAAACAGTTTTCAGATTGAGACAATTTGGCGCAAAAGCGACCTAGGGCCGCCGCCTCGCCCTTGCCGCGGGCGGCGGCCCGGGGAGCCTGGTATTCAGAGGGTCATCTTCAGGCTCCCAACCAAAACAAAGTGGTTGCACACCAATAGCTTGCGAGTTAGCGCAAGGCATCAACCCGCCAATATGGATTTACTCTTTCAGCCGTCAAAGGACAGGCGCGGCCTGGGATCCGCGTATCCAACTGTTCGTCCTCGTCAGGACCGATGACTCGAAACGCGACGCTTTAACTCTTGGCTCCGGTCGCGCTTTTGCCCGCCGAGAAAACTGGAGGGCATAGTTCGACCATCTCGGGTCGGGCGAATTCATGCTCGGCATGCGAGGTCATGCCAAGAAAGGCCGAACCGTTCTAGTCGCCACTCATAGCTTGCAAATTCGCGACCATCCGTATGTTGTTGTTTTTGTTAGGTGTATCAAATACGTCGAAGTCGTTAGGCGACATCCTGTCCTGGTTTGCAAGTATTTTTTGGACAAACTGTCCCAATTTTGTTACTGCCGTTACTGGAAAGCGCGGCAGGTGGGTGGGACAATGTAGCGCCGGGCAGGACTTCCGCGTCATTGTGGCTGCTTGATTGCTGTTGGTCCCATGTTCGTACTGTTTTTTTGAAGGGCGGTTCTAATTGGCCGGATTTTCGCAAAACGTAACTGAATCAATGGCTCCGGCCCAAGTGACGGTTCACGGACTTCAGGCAGTGGTCTGCAATGAGTCGATGCGTAAGCTCATGCAGATGGTGGAACGTGTTGCGCGAAGCAATGCGTCAGTTTTGATTACCGGCGAGACCGGCAGCGGCAAGGAGTTCATCGCGCGTGCATTGCATCATCACTCTCTCCGGTGCAATAAGCCTTGGATCGATCTGAACTGTGCAGCCCTGCCAGAGCATCTGGTCGAAAGCGAACTGTTCGGATATGAGAAAGGCGCTTTTTCGGGCGCCGAATCGTTGAAGCAGGGTTTGTTCGAACTCGCTACGGGAGGAACGCTTTTCCTTGATGAAATCGGCGAACTTGAACCCAAAGTACAGGTGAAGCTGCTGCGTGTACTCGACGGCGCTCCATACTACCGTCTGGGCGGTAATCGCAAGGTCGCTGTTGATGCGCGTGTAATCGCCGCCACGAACCAGGAACTGGAACTCGCAGTCAAAAGTGGCCGGTTCCGAAGTGATCTTTTTCATCGTCTTGGACAAATTCAATTACGCATTCCTCCATTGCGCGAACGCCCTGAAGACATCGATGCGCTGGCGGAATATTTCCTGCAACAGCAAAAACCGGGATTGCACTTTTCTCCCGCCGCACTGGCCATTCTCCGCGCTTACAGTTGGCCTGGAAATGTGCGTGAGTTGCGCAACGTCGTAATTCAATCCGCGGTGATCGCGGAAGACCACGAGCTTCGTCCCGACGACTTGCCGCCCGAGGTCGTGGTTGGATCGACGCAACCGGTGCAACTCGGTTCTACACCTCCGACCAAGTCGGCACGAATCACGGTGCAGAGCACGGTCACTGATCTCGAAGAGCTCGAAAAACAGACGATTATTCGTGCGCTGGCGCTGACGGGAGGCCATCAAGGCAAGGCCGCCGAACAGCTCGGTATCTCCCGACGCACCCTAAGCCGCAAACTCAAGCTTTATAGCCTGCACAGCGATCGGGACGAAGGCGGACCACTCGGCGTTCTCAACCGCGAGCAACAGCACTATTTCCGCGCCGGAGTGGATTTGCCCGTTTTCGTTCGCAACAGCAAGGGGCAAGAGTTGGAGGTCCGCACGATCAATCTGTCCTCAGGCGGCATGTGCGTCAGTGGCGTTGAAAATCCATTGCAGTACGCGGGAGAGCTTGAACTGCGTTTTACTCTGCCGGAGAGCGATGCGCCTGTGGAAACCAAGGCGCGCGTGGCCTGGGCCGATGTACAGAAAAAAGCCGGACTTCGGTTCATCAACTTCCCTGTGGAGGCGCAGTTGGCTCTCGACCGTTGGCTGAACCAACGCCAGCAGGAAGAGGGCTGGACCATCCATATAGAGTAGTTGCCGGTTGACTTAGAATTTCTCATTCAACGTATGCGGAAAGTATTTGCACTGGTTGCCTGCCTGAGCCTATGTGCAGTGGGCTGGTCTGAACGGTTGCTCGAAGCAGACCGGATCGTGGTTCATAAGTCTGAGCGCAAAATGGAGCTGTATGGGCATGGCAAAGTGTTAAAAACTTATCGAATCGCCTTGGGACCGAAATCAGTTGGACCGAAAACTCGGCAAGGAGATCACCGGACGCCAGAAGGTCACTATCGTATCGACGCGAAGAACGCACACAGCCAGTTTCACCTCTCGTTGCATATATCGTATCCCGACACCAAGGATCGCCAACAAGCTCGTAAAGCTGGAGTTAATCCTGGCGGCGATATCATGATCCACGGCCTTCCGGACCAATATGCTTTTCTTGGCGCACTACACACGAAGTACGACTGGACTGACGGGTGTATCGCCGTTACGAACGAAGAAGTCGAAGAAATATGGAAATTGGTGCCGGTAGGGACCGAAGTGGAAATCCTTCCCTGAGCAGCTCTTAAACAATTCCTGCAGATCAGCTCCATTTCTCCGTCCATCACGTGGAACCCTGAATGCATCGTACCCGTGAAGAGGTGGACTATGCGTTTTGCTGTACTGCTTCTTCTCTTCAGCAGCTTGTGTTGGGGTGACACACTCGTAATGAAGGACGGCACCCGGCACGACGGGGTCCTTCAAGGGGCAACCAGTCGCTATATCACGTTTAAGGAAGGCACGCAGGTACACCGGTATCTGCGTGCCAGTGTCGAATCGATTGATCTGCAAACAACGACCGCTGCCAATGCGAACAATTCAACGGTTGGTCGCAACAATGCTGTTTCCTCCCGGTCTCCGCTGAATGGACGCGAAAATGTGACGTTACCTGCGGGTACTGACATATCTGTCATGACGAACGACAACATCGATTCCAAGACTGCAAATCCGGGACAGTCGTTCTCGGCGGATGTTGCCCAGAATGTCGTCGACTCCTCCGGCCGCGTGGTGATTCCTAAGGGCTCGGAAGCCGAACTTGTGCTCCGCAACGTGAATTCCGGCGGAGTCACTGGAACCTCGGAAATGGCTCTCGATCTCCAGTCGGTGAAGGTGAATGGACATCGCTACACCATCAGCACCGAGGACGTGCAGCAACAAGGAAGCTCTGGACTGGGCAAGAACAAACGGACTGGTGAATACGTTGGTGGCGGAGCTGTCCTGGGAACACTCATCGGTGCGATCGCGGGCGGCGGTAAAGGAGCAGCCATAGGCGCAGCTACGGGCGCTGCCGCTGGCGCGGGTACCCAGATCCTGACGCGTGGAAAGTCGGTGAATGTTCCGGCGGAAACTACGCTTCGATTCAAACTTGATCAACCACTGCACTTGCAACCGGCTTACTAGCCAAACATAGAACCAGTTGAGGGGTTTATGAAGATAACGATTTTCCTTCTACTGCTTTACGGCACGCTCTCTTTCGCCGATACGCTGACGTTGAAGGACGGCAGCCGGCACGATGGGATGCTCGAAAGCAGTACCGATCAATATGTCGTGTTCAACGAAGCGGGCATGCCGCATCGCTATGCGCGGACGAATGTCCAATCCGTTGAATTCAACAACGCTGGAATGCCGAACACCGGCAATACGTCCTACAACAACGGCTCCAATAATAACGGCCAATACAACAACAGTCAGGACAACAACGCCCAATACAACAATGGGCAATATGCCAATAACAATGGGACTCCCATAAATGGAGTTACGATTCCGGCCGGTACGCAGATCTCCGTTATGAGCAATGAGCAGATCGATTCCCAGAGCGCCAGTTCCGGCCAGTTGTTTCCGGCGGAGGTTCAGCAGGATGTTCTTGGCCCCCAGGGTAACGTTGTGATTCCGAAAGGATCGCAGGCGGAGCTCACGATTACCAACGTGAACTCCGGCGGTACCACCGGCGGATCCGAACTCGCGCTCGCGCTGGATTCGATCAATGTCAACGGCAATAGCTATCGTGTCAGCACACAGGATGTTCAGCAGCAGGGTAATCAAGGGCTGGGCAAGAACAAGCGGACTGGCGAGTACGTCGGCGGTGGTGCGGTGCTGGGTACATTGATCGGAGCCATTGCCGGTGGCGGGAAAGGCGCAGCGATTGGTGCAGTTACCGGAGCAGCTGCCGGAGCTGGCGCGCAAGTGCTCACCAAGGGAAGCGCCGTAAAGGTCCCGGCGGAGACCACCCTGAATTTCCGTCTGGATCAGCCCCTGCAATTGCAACGGTAACGACTCTTCCACTACAAAATATTGGGCCGGGAGACTGTTGTCTTCCGGCCCGGTATCTTTCCCAGCCCAACTTTCTAGAAGGTAAAGATCGTCGAGAACTCGGAACGAAGATCTCTCCATTCCCTCGACGGATTTCCCCTGAACAACGTTCCCGTGTACAGCCCGGTATCGACGTTGGGGAAAGCCTTGGTGGTGTAGAGCGATTCTTCGTATCCGAGAGTCACCCAGGTGTTCAGCTTGTAAAGCAGGTTTGCGAATGCCCAGTCACTTCTGTCACGCTGCCCGCCGGGAGTGAGCTTGCGGATATCGTTTCCATTAGCATCGTCGAGGCCGTAATGCAGGTTCATCGTCCAACCTGCATTGTGGCCTTTCGGATTCGCATTCGCCCAGCGCGATAGCGGCAGTCCCAGTTCCAGGAATCCGCCTGCACTTCGAATCGGATTCTGAGAAGCCACAGTTGGCGTCCCATTCAGGTTTCCAAACACCACGGCAGCCGAGCCGTCGATGGACGGAGCCGTAGCAGTATTCTTCAAGCCTTCAGCAGCCGTGTTGTTATAGAACGAGTAGAGCTGACCGGCAAAGAAATAACGCAGGTCGGCGCCACGATAGTACTTTGCCAGCACAGTGAACCAGCGAGTAGGCAGTTGCGCTTCCAGCGAGATGCCGTAGCGGTCACTGCTGACCTGGGCTCCGTTCGGGAACGCGTCCTTGTAGAAGTTCGCGGGAAGACCCGAGCCCGCAGGCGAAGACGGAACGTTTGCCTTCAGCACCGTTGCAGTACGTTCGCCCTGGACACCACTAACGATTAATTGTGCTGGCGCCACGCCAGGTGCTCGGTCGAGCTGGAATTGTCCGACGACGCGCGCCTGGACCTCCGGACGCGCGGAATCGGCTCCCTGGCGCTCGCCGAAGTTCAGTTGATTAAGGAGCCCAAGGCCCGAGTTGGTGGTCTGCGGAATTGTTGTTGTCCCGATGACCGTCCCATCTGGTGCTATCACAGGAAACGTGTTGCTGCCCAGGCTTGTCCCGGGGATCTGGAAATTCGAAGAGCTGGGGGTATTGCCAAATGCTGGCAGGACCGCTGCCGTTTCGGCCAGCAGTTTGAAACTCCGTGATCCTCCGAAGTTGTGAACGAATCCTCCACGAACTTGCGGAGCTCGTTCGTACAAACTGCCGAAGCCGAGGCCAAGGCCGGTGGTCTCCAGTGTGTTGGGCAGAGTGCTGGAGCCAAAGGGGGTCCAGTCCTGTCCAAAAACACCGTACACAGTTGTTGAGTCGCTGGCCGCATAATCCAAACGGCCAAACGCAAGACGAATCGAGGGTTGGCTCGATCGGATAGATGAGATGTTGCGGTTATCGACGGCTGTGAAATTACCTTCGAAGTCGATTTCTACCTTGCCTGTTACAGTCAGGCGAGGAGAGGGATCCAACCACTCAAAATTTGATCCCAAACGGGTGGAACGCGCTTTCACGTGAAACTCTGGCGAAGCGTTCGGTCCAGTATCGCCGAATACGAAGCCAGGCAGCGGGAAGTCATCTCCGCGCGGCTGCGAAGAGTCGTACACCGTGCTCATCTTGATAAACCCGTACGGTTTCAGGCGGACCGGTCCGACCTTGAGGTCGGGGATCAGCCCTTCGCGTTTGGGAACGTCGACCGGCAGAACCCGAAGGGGAGCCACCGCAGCTACCACCGATGGTGCGGGGGGCTTAGGTGGCGTCGAGGCAGCGACATTCTGTGCGGGAGATGCTTGCCCGTAGGAGACCGGCTCTACGCTGCTGTTGCCGTAAGCCGGAGCAGCCGCGGGTTGCAGCGAGGCCAGTTCTTCCTGCGAAAGCACACCCTTCTTGGCTAAGAGAGTTAACAGCGGCGTTACTTGTTGTCCGGGCGGCAGACTGCGTAACGAACTTGCCTCCGAACTGGTAATCACTCCCTTACTGACCATGAGGTTCAGAAGAGAGTCGACGACGGGCGAGGCCGTCGCCGAGTTAATTACAGGAGGCGCCGGAGCGGGATTTGGATCGGGTGAAGCTGCTGTGGCAGCGGTGGGGGCGGCGGGCGCGGCGCCTTCCGGCGTTCCTGCCCAGATGAGCGTAGAGAGGCCTACAACAACCAGGATCAGGCAAAGCACTGGTCGTTTCACATGTACCTCCATGTTTTTTTTACTGCGCCCCTGCGGGAATAGGGGCGTGTGGGAAACCGTGTCCCCTTGCATCGTTCGAACGATCGTTCGATCCCTTGAGGGTGACGCATTGTTTCGGCTTCACATACCAAGGGTCAGTGATTTCAATCACATGCCCGTGTGCTAACAGCGTGTGTTCATTACGATTTCTCGGCCGGATTGCCAGAGTGAGAACTACCGGATGGTTCGGCCGCGATCGAAAGTTCGGCCCTGAGTGCGGAGCAGGGTAGCAGAAGATATGTCCATTTGCCATGCCCGATCCGACAATTTGTTCAGCGCATCGTCGGGGAGTATCCGCGTCTTACGAACGTAACTTGCTGCTCGGGAGGGGCAGGGCTAAGTTCACGGTAGCAAGAGTCGATTTTCGTGTCAGGGTGGGGCCAATGCGAAGTCGTCCGGTAGTTCTGGAAACACTCATTGCAGATTTGCGGCGCGTCGAGATCTGGTTAACGGAGTCCTTGGGCGTTTCCGTGGAGACTCCAGAGAGAAGCGAGACGCCTGACCCTTTTGCTCCTGCTGACGATCTTGCCCATCTGAAGGACGCCATCGACCGCATTCGTCCATTGTTGTGGGTCTTTCTCAGCCGGGAGAACGAGACCCGTGAATTGAACCGCCGCCGGACGCCTTCGAGCGTTCGTAGCCTGATGGACGACGCTCTTAATATTAGTGATCGACACATCCGTGAGGGTGACTGACTGTTCAATAATTCATGACCGACTCGTCTTTTCGACCTCCTTTCCCTTTCGCCGCCAAAATTCATGACACAACAACCTAGTTCAGCGAACGAATCTTAGGTGGAGCCTCTCCACAGAGCATTTAAGAGCATCCAACAACACGGATGGGGAGGTAATCACCGTGGCGGAGAAGGTCAAAGTTCTTTTTGTTGACGACGAACCCGCCATTCGTACGTCTCTTGCCGCGGTTCTTGATTTGCACGGTTTCGAGTGCACTAGTGCCGCTTCCGTTAGTGAAGCGATACAAATCATGGCTGCCCGGCGCTTCGACGTTCTCATTTCCGACCTCAACATCGGTCACCCGGGAGATGGATTCACGGTCGTAAGCGCGATGCGCCGCACCCAACCGGAATGCGTGACATTGATCTTGACCGGCTATCCTGCCTTCGAGACTGCGCTTCAGGCGATTCGAAGCCAGGTGGATGATTACCTCATAAAGCCGACGGGAGTGAAGCAGCTTGTGGCTGCCATCGAAGACAAGTTACGCAACCGCAAGCCGCATCAACTGGAGCGCCTTAAGCCCGTGCCGCAAATCATCGACGAAAATCTGGGATCAATCGTCGACCAGATTCTCTCTTCGCTGCGGAACCTTCCGCAGTCTCGCACACACCTGAAGGAAGAAGAATGTCGTCACAATGCCGAGGGTCTGGTTCGGGGAGTGGCCCGGCAGTTGGCAACGGGAAACTCACAACTGATGCCTGAGGTGGTTGACCTCTGTCGCCAGCACGGGCTCAAGCGCTACGAGCAAGGGTATTCCTCGCCCATGCTGGTGGATGAGAACCGGCATTTTTGTGCCGCGATTCTCGACTGCATCCACGCCAATCTGCTGGTGGTTGATGTTAGCCGTTTGATTCCGGAACTGAAACTGCTGTCCGATATTATGGCGACCATGCTGACTCAAGCCATCAGTGCGCACTCCGATGCAGTGCGCGCCGCCTGACCAAATTTTCAGTCGATTGGCGGTGGCTGGTATCCAAACTTCTTTTCCACTGTACTCGCCACACGCAATACCAGACTTTCATTCCACGGCTGTCCCGCTATTTGGACGCCAATAGGCAGACCTTCTGCGGATTTGCCTATCGGTACCACAGCGGCCGGACAGCCAAGCAGATTGAACCACTGCGTATATGGAAAGCTTTCAACAAACGTTGCGGCGTGATTCTCAGGTGTCCAGCCGATTTCGCCATGCTTGAAAGCGGGTCCGGGAGCCACCGGCAACAACCACACTGGGTACTGTTCCATCTGGCGCAACATTGCTTCCCGAATGACGTCGCGCTCCATAATCGACATCAGAAGCGACTCAGGGGTGAAGGAGGGCAGTTGCGATTGGAGCTTTCGCATATCGGCGAGGATCGGCGAAATCTTATGCTCCTGTCCGCGCAGCATGGGTCCATACAGCATGGCCGTCATGCGTACGAAGACGTCCTGCCACAATTCATGAACTCGCTCCAGATGATCTGGTCGAAACTCCTCAACCACGAAGCCTTGATCACGGAGTGCCCGCGCAGCAGCGTGGATAGCCGAACGCGTCTCTGAAGACACGGCGTGCTGGCCGTCATCTTCGAAATATCCAATCTTGATCTGGCGCAGTTCCGAATCTTCCACCTCTGTGATCGGCACAGGCACACTCACCGGATCACCAATGTCGTATCCCGACATAACGTCCAGCATCAGGCGAATATCCTCGATATACCGTGCCATCGGTCCGGCTTGGCCAAGCCACGCGAACGGACCGGTGCCGGAAGGGAAGTGTCCCGTCGCGGGAATACGGCCAGGCGTAGGTTTCAATGCACAGATGCCGGTGTAATGTGCAGGTACGCGGACTGACCCTCCTCCATCACTACCCACTCCACACGCGGACATGCACGCGGCGATCGCCGCCGACTCTCCGCCGCTCGAACCTCCGGCAGTGCGAGTCGTATCCCACGGATTATTCGTACGCCCATAGATGAGATTGTCGGTCTCCCATGCCATGAGGAACTCCGGCGTGTTTGTTACGCCGAGGACGATTGCCCCAGCCGCCTTCAACCGCTGCACGAGGACCGCATCCTTCTTGGGAACGTTTCCCAACCGCAGTCGCGATCCCGCCTCGCACTTCAGACCGGCAACGTCGATGCACGACTTGATGGAAACCGGAACACCGTGCATCGGCCCAATCCCCTCTCCTTTCATCACGGCCTTTTCTGCTGTGCGCGCTTCTTGCAGGGCAGCGGCGGCCCGAACATCGACAAACGCATTCAGCCTTGGATTGAGGCGCTCGATCTGTTCCAGGTGTGTTTCCACCAGTTCGACCGGCGAAATTTCCTTGGTCGCCACCATGGATGCCATTTGGCTAGCGGAGATTCGCAAGAGTTCGGAATTCATCTCCCAGCAGAATAGCGTTCCATATGGCCGCGAGTACACTTCGGCTGGCAGGAAGATTGTCGTTCCATGTAACTTCTGACGATTTTCGTTGTTTAGAGCGCTGCTGCTCCCGCTTCGGCTACGGAGTGGTCCTGATCGCCCGTGCCGCCACTGACTCCGATGGCCCCGACAATCTTGCCTTCACGCTTAAGTGGAATGCCGCCGGCGAAAATCATCACTCGCCCGCCATTCGAGACGTGAATGCCGAAGAACTGCCCGCCCGATTGCGAGTGCTGTGCAAGGTCCCTGGTGGAGATGTCGAAGGCTCGCGCCGTGAACGCCTTGTTAATCGAGATATCGATGCTGCCCAGCCACGCGCCTTCCATACGCTCGAAAGCAAGGAGATTGCCGCCTTCGTCAGCGACGGCGACGTTCATCGGTTGACCGATCTGCTGAGCCTTCTTTTGCGCTGCAGCGATCACGCGGCGTGCATCTTCCAGACGTAGCATTGCACCACTCCTTCCAAACAGTTCATCAATTCGATTAGACGCACTCAGGCTGCGATGCCAAAAACTCGTGCAAATTGCATGTTGTTTTCACCTTGTCGTCGGCTATTTCATCAGTCCAACGTTATCTACGCCAGCAGCGTGGGCGATGTCGATCACGTTCGCGACCTGTTCGAACGCAAGGTCAGGATCAGCCTTGACGAAGGCGACACGTTCAGCGCGTTCCTTGTAGATATCAATCAGACGGGCACGCAGGTCGGTCCATGTCACCGGCTGGTCGTTGATGCTGAGCGTTGCCAGGCAGTTGGAGGCGCTGTGATCAGCCGGACGCGGAGGACATCCATCTTCATGAAGTTGAATGACAATGGTGCGAATGGGTGGAGGATCCTTTTCGTTGTTGTTTTCCCGCGGAATGTCGGCTTTCAAGCCCCACGGTGCAGTTGGCACGATGATCATGAAAATGATGATCAGTACCAGGAGCACATCAATCAGCGGCGTGACATTCATTTCGGGTTGTCCATTGCCGGTTGAGAATGCCATACATCACCTTAGCGCTAATTGACACCTGTTGTCCCAGATTTGTTCCACCGCAAAATTTTCTGCAAGAAGACGATTCCACCGGTGTCTATAAGTGAATGCCCGGATGAAAGTGGGACAAACCGCTGGCTTTGTGCGTCGAAGTGCCCCAAGAACGGCGGCGATTTACGCTTCGCCAAAGAATTGTGAGCCAGGGAACCTTCGTGTCACGAATATCGTAAAGAACTCCGGTATTCTAATTACGTGCGCCTCGTCTTTGACATTTTCCGGCAGACTCTCAGTACGCTGTGGAGTCACAAACTACGCTCATTCCTGACGATGTTTGGGATCGCGTGGGGTGTGTTTTCACTGCTGCTGCTGGTCGGCCTTGGAGAGGGCTTCCGCACTGGAAACAGAAAACAGTTCGAGTCGATCGGCGAGAATGTGATGTTCATCTGGGGCGGACGTGCCCCGGCAGTGAGCGGGAATTTTACCAGCATGAGGTGGTATTTCCTCACTGAGAAGGACTACCGCTCCATCATGGCCGATGCTCCTGACGTTCGCGATGCGGCGCCGGTAATACAGCGCGGCGACATCCGCATGGTCAGCGACTACTTCAATACCAGCGGACAGATTATGGGAGCGCCGCCGAAGTTCAATGAGATTCGGTACATGCCAATCGCCGATGGCCGCTGGATCAATGAGAATGACGAAAAAGATTCCAATACGGTTATCGTCCTGGGTGATGAGGCACGGCGTTTGCTGTTCTCCGGACGTACCGCCGTGGGCGCTACCATCCTGCTGAATGGCATTCGTTTTCAGGTAGTCGGCACGTTGCAGCGGATCGGCCACGGCGACAATGCCAACCAAAATATGCGTTGCGTGGTGCCTTTCAGCACCATGCGCAAACTGTTCCCGCCGCAGAACACCGGCGAGACGCTCGACCCGATTTCGTTCATCAATTATCAGCCGAAGAGCCGCGCTCTCCATGAGATCGCAAAGACGGAAGTCCACAAGATTATCGCCAAGAATCATGGCTTCGACTGGCAACTTCCCGACGCCTATGACGAGTGGGACACGATTAAGTCGGTCGATCAGATCGGAAAAATATTCGATGCCATGGACATGTTCCTCGGCAGCGTTGGGCTCGTAACTCTGGCCTTGGGTGCGATTGGAATCATCAACATCATGCTGGTTGCGGTGGCTGATCGCACAAAAGAGATTGGCTTACGGAAGGCAATCGGAGCTACCAACCGCAGCATCATGTTCCAGTTCTTCGTGGAAGGAGCCATTCTGACTCTCATGAGTGGTGGCCTCGGAATTCTGGCTGCCGGTGGGCTGATGCACGCACTTGGCAAACTGCCGTCGCCTCCCGGCTTCGACCCACCGACACTAGTTCCCATGACGGCAATTCTCGCGGTTGGTTCTTTGGCGCTGGCAGGGATCGTGGCTGGTCTCTATCCTGCTCGTCGCGCTGCATTGCTTGAACCTGTGGAGGCACTCCGCAAGGAATAGCTATGCATCGCGATTTGCTGAAACAAGCTTATGAGGCCATGCGGCATGATCTGCGTAAGACATTGCTGACGATTCTCGGCATGGCATGGGGCATCGCCACCGTTGTGCTGCTGCTGGCCTATGGCGATGGATTCGGAAGGGCCATCCAAGCCATCTTCGAAAGCTATGGCGCGCATGCGGTCGGCATATTTCCGGGACGCACCTCGCAGCAGGCTGGCGGCAACAAGGCCGGAGTGGAGATACGGTTTACCAACACCGATATCGAATTGCTGCGCAATGTCGCCCCTCTGATCAAGCACATTGCCCGGACGAACGACGTCGACAACGCTACCGTCATTTATGGCAACCGCTCTTATACATTTCCGGTGAATGGAGTCGATCCTGGCGTAGAGGAAATCTGGAACTTGAAAATCGAGGATGGCCGCTGGATTAACGATGAAGACAATGTCCAGCACGCCAAGGTCGCTGTAATCAGTTCTGAGGCGAAGGATAAGCTCTTTTCCGGGATGCCCGCTCTCGGTCAAACGATTCGCGCTAACGGCGTTACTTTCGAGATTGTGGGTGTACTGCAAGCTCGCATGCAGGAGGGCGACAACGACATCAATCGCATTATCTATGTCCCCTACAATTCGATGGACACCCTGAAAAATATCTATTACGTGGGCGGCATCTGGCTGGATTTCCAGGGACTCGATCACGCCAAGTTGACGCAGGATATTCGCGAGTCGCTCGCCTTGGAACACAATTTCAAAGCCGATGATACTCGTGCCGTTTTCGTCTTTGACGCCATGAAGCAACTGGATCAGTTCAACATCATCACCATGGGTCTTAAAGTTCTGCTGGCGTTCATTGGTACACTGACATTGGCCATTGGCGGCATCGGTTTGGCGAATATCATGTTGGTATCGGTGACTCAGCGTACCCGTGAGATTGGAGTGGAAAAAGCGCTCGGCGCTCGTAAGAAGGACATTCTCTTTCAATTCCTTGCGGAAGCAATGGTAATTACCGCAGTCGGAGGGATTGTCGGAGTGGCAATGTCCTATGTAGTCTCGTTTGGTGTGGGAAGTCTCACTCTGTACAGTGCACTGGCAAAGCACGCAGAGGCTGCCGACATTCACTTGATCGTAGCGCCGAAAATTCTGCTCATCGCAACGGCCATCCTGGGTTTCGTGGGGGTTCTCAGTGGGCTCTTTCCCGCCTTACGGGCGGCCAATCTTGATCCCATTGAGTCGTTGCGATATGAGTGAGTTGTGCTGGCACACAACGTATTTTAGGGTCGGGTTTTGATTCGTTATCCAGCGGCTTAAAAATAACACCGTATAAGTAATTATTGTGGGTCCCCATTTCGCTCAGTAAAGGAGATGTGGTTTAGCAGTGATTCGCTCGTTTTCGTATGAAGTTATGGTGACGGCAAGTCCAAAGCTTGCTTGGGAGATTTATTCCAACTGGCGGCGTTGGCACACCTTCTCGAATGTCTATGGACGCATCGAGTGGGTAGGAGAACCGTGGACAGTCGGCAGCCGCATGAGCATTGAAATCGTTCATCCTATTTCTATTACCGTCGATCATGTCATCACCCATTGTGAACCGGCAGAGTCGGTCGGTTCCATCGATCACGCCTTGGGCGTGGCCATCGATCAGTGGGTAGTCTTCGAACCTCGTAACGGATCGGGAACCGTGGTTCGGGTTACTGGTGAAATCGTCGGAGCTAACCTGGTGTTTCCCAATGGAGTGCCATTGGAGAAATTCTTCCCTGATTTTCTTCGGCAATGGTTCGAAGCGTACCGGGAAGTGTGCAATCAACTCGCTCCCATCCGGTCTTAGCCTGAACGCAACGTAAGGACAACTCCAACTCTCCTCGCCGCTTCCATGTAGCGAAGCGGCGAATACTTTTTTGCTGTAAGGAGAGTTCATGTTCTCACGTCCGGTTTGTATCGTTTTGCTGGTGATTGCACTTGCCTGCGCATCAGCATTTGGAATCGAACCTAACGTTCGCGTGGTTCCCCCGGAAGTTACACACATCAGCGGCTTGGTCCAGAAGCTTGGAACTGGCGAAGCCGCGCTCGTGGCAGTCCGTTTAAAGGACAAAACTGCAACCAGTGGATACATCGCGGAAGCCGGGCCAGATTACATGATCGTGGTGGATCCGAAGACCGGCGAGGAAAGCAAGGTCTCGTTTTACAAGATCGATCGTCTGCAGGGCTACAACATTTCGACCAGGAGCGAGGTGCATCACCGCACCGGCTTCCGCAGTCGACTTGTGAGGCTTGCCATGAAAGGCCTGCCCACACATCAAGTCCCGCGGAACGGTTTTGCGCACAGTACAGCGCTGATCGTTGGTGTAATTCTTGGCCTGATCCTCGCGATTGTGCTTGCGAAAGTTTTCTAAGCCGGGGAATACAACTAGGCCGGTCAATACGCTGACCGGCCTTCTTCTTGTACTTGGCTTATACGCCCTTTGCTTTCTTCACTTCTTCGATAAGTGGGGGCACAATATCGAAAAGATTTCCTACCACGCCCACGTCGGCAATTTCGAAGATGGGTGCTTCCGCATCTTTGTTCACCGCGATAATCGACCGGGAACCCTTCATACCCACAATATGTTGAATGGCGCCGCTGATCCCAAGCGCAAGATACAGCTTCGGAGACACTGTTTGGCCTGAAGATCCGATCTGTCGATCCATCGGAAGCCATCCAGCATCGCAAATCGGCCGTGAAGCCGCGATTTCTCCTCCGAGTGCATCAGCAAGTTGTTTCGCGAGATCGATGTTCTTCTGCTCCTTGATACCCCGTCCGACCGAAACGATGATTTCTGCTTGTGTGAGGTCGACAGCCTGCTTCGCCTCTTTGAACGGCGCCTCCGGCTTCGTGCGGAGTACCGAGGCATCAATCGTGAGGCTGACGGTTTCAACCGGTGCAGGTGAAGCTCCATCCTCGACCTTGTCGCCGCGGAACGCGCCCGCCTGGAATGTCGCAAACCACGGTGCTTCGCAGGTGAACGCGACGTCAGCAGCGAATTTTCCCTGGAACATCTGGCGCGTGAAAACCAGTTTCTCGCCATCTTTCCGGTACCCGACGCAATCGGGGATGAGCGTTCTTCCCAGAGCAGTCGCCAACTGCGGAGCGAAATCACGGACCTGGTATGTGTGCGGCATCAGCACCAACTTCGGCTGCTTCTGGGCAATCACCTGCTTCAATCCGGCGACGAAACCGTCAGGCGTGTAAGGCTCGAGCTTATCGCTCTCTACATCGTAGACTTTGTTAAGCTTCTTGGCGGCTATTTCCGAAGCAACGCTTGCTACACCATTTCCCAGGACAGCCGCTTCCACGGGCCAGTTCATCTCCGCGCCAATCGTCTGTGCTGCTGTGATGGTTTCCAGCGATACACGGTTCAGCTTGCCTTCGCGTTGCTCAATGATGACGAGAATCATAGGAAATCCAATCAGGTAATTTGAAATCTGAAACCAAAGCCCTACTGCTTGCGCAAGTGCATCCCGACCGCGATCAGGGCCGCGCCTCCGACAAAAGCCGAGCCAATCAAGAACTCAAACGGAAGCCGGTGGCCAAGACGAATGCCAGCCGGCATAAAAAACAAGATCAGCGCGTCGAAGAACCACAGCATGAACCCGATCATGATCAGGCCCAGGCCATTTTCGCGCCGCTCTTCTAAATCCGCGCCTTGGGAGAAAGGAGTTGTCATTCGTATTGCTCCCTTCCGGGAACTGCCCCGGATAATCCACCAAGTCTTCCTGTGCTGCCTATGAAGCCGCGCATCGGACTCGTTCATGCTGCCCAGAAGCGGTCTTCACGCCTGCTCGTCACTTCCGAATCTTCCGGCAATGTTGCTGCCTCCTGCCGTAGCCGTCCGCCAATGCCAAGACAAACAAGCCCAGCAACAAAGCAACCAAGCGTCCACCAAAGCCACAAGTTCGAACCTGCCTTGGAGCCCATCCAAATCCAAATGGATACGAATGCCGCCCAGCAGATCGAGATCCAACCAATCGTTCGAAGCACCACCGCCGCGCGATTGTATTTATCCAACCGTTCTCCAGCGATTTCTTCAACCCAGTCCGCCATCTGATCCTCCAGACCGGGTGCCGCCACCGCTACAACACACGAGCGTCGTTGCGCAGTTTTTCCACCAGCTTCTTGGCTATCTCCGCCGGTGGCCCCTCCAGCATCTCGGTCTTTTTTGTCTTCTCAGGGATATAGAGGCGCTCAATCTGCTGGAGGTTTTGTGACAACGATGTTTCTATCTCGCCCCATGTAACTTTTCGTAACGGCTTGTTCTTCGCCTGCTTAATGCCGATGAGCGTGGCATACCGTAGTTTGTTGATTCCGGACTGAATCGTCAGCACCGCTGGAAGCGGCATCTCGACAAACTGAAAAAATCCCGACTCGAGTTCGCGTTTTACCCGGATGCCGCCGTCCTTTTTCTCGATCTGCATGATGATCGTTGCGTGCGGCCAACCCATCAGCTCGGAAATTACCACACCCGTTTGCGCGTAACCGTAATCGTCAGACTGTAGTCCGGTAAAGATCATGTCGAACTGCTCATCCTTGATGACGGCGGCAAATGCCTTTGCGGTGTTCAGTGCATCCAGGCCGACAAACTTCTCATCTTCCAGATGGATTGCGCGGTCTGCTCCCTTGGCCAGAGCTTCACGAAGCACCTGCGACGCGCGCGCCGGCCCGGCGGTGATGACCACAACTTCTCCACCGTGTTTTTCCTTCTGGCGAAGGGCTTCTTCGAGCGCGTACGCATCCGGCTCATTCACTTCATAGCTGACATCCTCGCGAATCCACTTGCCGCTCTCATTGACTTTGAGGGGCGCGTCTTTCTGCGGCACCTGCTTCATGCAAACCAGGATCTTCAAAAGAACACCTCGGACGCCATCGACATGGATGGCACATTCGACAAAACAGGTGAGTATAAATGACGATCTGGTGGTCTGGCGATGTGGTGATCAGGTTGAGAAGGAGAAGTGGGGCTACTGCGCAGATTCTACTGAAGCACGAATGGATTTTCGATCATAATTCCGGCAATTCGTTGTCCGGCATTCAAGTCTTCCGACAGTATTCTGCTTGCCCCCCGCTTAATTGCCGACGCCACTATGAGCGCATTCCAAAAGCCTATACGAGCCTCATCTTCGATGCGGAAAGCGGTCGAGACTTCCGCATTCGTTGTATCCGAGCACCAGGTCATGTAGCTCTCTACGAATAACCGCGCCTTGTCTTTTGGAATCGGCTTCGCGATCTTTCTCGTTACGTTCACATAAAATTCCTGCAGGACCTGCACGCTCAGAACTCCCATCTGCTGTTCCCATAGTTCTCGAAGAATATTGTTGGCAATGCGGTGCTTGGTCCCTGCTTCGGAGTCGTAGGCGTAGATCAGAACATTGCTGTCCACGAATACTTTAGCGCTCATGGAGAGCGTCCCGAGTAGCCGTGATTTTGCCGCCCATCTTTAGAGGTGCATCCAGCAACGCAAGAGCCTGCCTCTTCGCTCGTTCATACGCCTCGTCCTCGCCCACGAGTGTTTCGATCTGCTCTGCCAGTAATCCACTGATTGAAGTGGAGCGTTTCGCGGCCAGTATTCTTGCCTTTCGCAAAGTCTCTTCTGAGAGGCTTACGGTTACATTCTGTTTCTTGGATGCCATTACTTGAGAGTATAGCACGTAATTTGCGTGCTGCACGCAGCACACGTGTATTTATCCCATGGCCACATCAATAACGGGTATTACTCCGTAAAGGTGGCGGGCACCTGCAGCCGCGGCTTGAATTTGCCTTCGGCGCCTAGCATTACGCGGATTCCCGTCGTGAGAAGCAGATCGTTACTGCGCGCACCGAATGCAGGATTGCTCACGTACATGTTGGTCAGCGTTGATTGCCATCCCAGCCACTTGTTGAACTTTAGCGTGGCCGAAGAGTCGAATGCGATGCGGTACTCGCCGCGATCGGTGAGATTGGGGAAGAACATGAGATGCTGCGAAAGTCCGGCACGCTGCGACAACCTGACGTTGAACTCCTGTCCCGTCAGCAGTTCGCCCGAACGGCGCTCAGGCTGTGTGGAGTACGACTCGTCATTCAAGGAAGCACCGGTGAAAATGTTGAATGACGTGCTTTCGCTCTGGGCCAGTCGAAGCCCAAGTCCACCACCGACTACGGCACGTAAGTCGAGATCCTGTAGCTGGTCGGAATCGAAGTTGGTCAACGCAAACGTGAAAGCGTTATTGCTGACATTTCGGTCGTAACGGGCGCCGCCGTGAATGGAGTTGGCGCCGGTGATCGTTTCTCCCGTATTCATGCTCTGGGAAAACAGGGAAGTCATGCCGAAAGAAAGTTGATCATCGAGAGTCGTGCGTGAGGCGTGGAACCCAAGGTTGAGGTTTGTGGTTTCGGTATTTCCTCGTGCGGCGCTCATCCCGGCATCGGCTGAACTGTACCAGCCCTGCCAGATCGACGGTTCCTCTTCCTTCGGTTCGTACTCGGCCGAATACACGTTGCTGACGGATTTCTTCGGCAACGACACCGCCTGTGTGTTGCTCACCGAGAGATTGGCATTTTCATCGACAAAGGTCATCTCCTTCGCCTTGTACTGCTTGTCGGCGACGGCCACCGTGATGCCATTGTCCGAACTGACGTGATCCACCTGAGCCGTGTCGATGTTTACCTCACCTAATACAGACGATTTGACCACCAGTTTGGAGTCGCTGAGCTTCTCCACTGCGCCGGTGATGCGATCCCCATTCTTGAGATAAACCATATCGGAAGCAGTCGCACAGACAGAGAGAAAGAGAGCAAAAAGTAAAATGGTAGCCGTTGTCCGCATTATCCAATGATCCCCAACGTAATACTACCCAAGCAGAGTGGAAGAGTGTTGTGGATAACCAGAAATGATGAGTTGATAAGTTTGGAGCATCGAGGTTGCTTTTGTTCTCCAAACCTCGTTCCCCCTGGAGAATTTGAGAAGTATTACGGAATCATCGAGGAGCTGCTTGAGCGGTCTTTGGTGCTAGTGGCGAGCATAAGAGGGCTTTGATACTTCGCTTTCCAATAGGCAATTGTTACGGAGCCGCCGCCGGAAATGACAGAATCTTCGACTGACCCCACGGGACCGCCAAATATAAAGAATGAGTCTGTTTGCTGCCGGAACGTCTCAAATTCTTCATATTTGATCGGGAATATGCTTCGCCCTGCAGTCATTAGTCGCTCAGGTGTGTCGTCATCTGAATACAGGTGCTTCCTCTTGGAATCAATGACACAAACTATTCTCGACCGAAACTCTGGTGCACCATAGTGCTCAAATTCCAATGACACATACGGCTTCACCAGAATCGGAATATTCCGCGAACGTAGGATTGCATTCAGTTCAGGATTGGACCAAGTAGAGCGAGCGGCCACCACATCACGCATGTGGGAAATCTGGAGCGCGCAGAACCAGATCAGAAGCATACAAGCGCAAACAAGAGCGAAAACAGAACGGCGGTTTCCGACCTTCCAACACGCGAACGCAAAGGCAATACCACAACCGGCAATACTAGAGAGAACATATCGTTCCGAGATCATGTTCGTAACGTCAGATGCTACCGCGAAACCGATAATCGGCAGAAATACAAGCACGCTGACGGCAACGACTTCATGGTAGGGAAGAGGATCTCGTGGACGTTCCGGACGGTCGTGGAATTTGTGAAAGGCAGCCCAGATAAAAATGATTGCGAGAGGAATCCAGGCATTGCCCAGTAGAGACTGATAACTTTCCCACAAGAATGGAATCTGGGGCCGGTTCCAGACGTGTTCGCTTTGATGTACTCCCAGCGCCGAACGTATCAGAGGTATGTATAGAAGGAGCGGTGAAATTCCAGCCAGCATGAAAACCCAGGCGGGATAGTCCATTTTTCGGAGTTGGACTGTTTTCACCAGTTCTCCGGCGGCGATCGGTGCCAATAACAGGATCGCGTAGTAGTGGCAGGAAACAGCTGCTCCTAGACTGGCCCCCAACCCAATAAGAGCCAATCGGCGATGGCGGCTGTCCGTCAAAGATTGCCACGCCAGAAGAGATAGGCCACAACAACCCAAAACGACTCCATAAGGGCGGGCCTCATAGGCGTAGCCGAATGATGCTGTGCAGAACGTGAACAATACAGCGAGCGCCGCGAACAACGGCGTCGTGCGCCTCCGCACGAAGAGAAATATACAAATGCCTGCCAACCAGAACCCAATCATTGCGGGAAGCCGTAATCCCAGGGGCGTCTCACCGAAGACTACGGAGCTTAATCGTGTTAGCAGGTGGAATAACGGTGGATTGAGTTCGACGCCGCTCTTTAGTACGTTCCAGAGTCCCGAAAGAGATTGAAATCGAACGACATAAAGAGTGATGAACTCGTCAAACCAAAGCAACTTGATCGTTGCAAAACAACCTGCGACGGCAAAGAAGAGCGCGGAATAGCAGGCTGCAATCGAAAGTGAGCGTTTCTCAAATTGCTGATTTGTGCGCTCGGCAACTGCATGAAGGCTAGTGGTAAACGACATATCGCCGGCGGCAACCCTGATTTGCGAATTAATAAGCTTCGGCGACTGTACTTTGATCGACCTGGAGCGTCAATCCCGACCCGAACTTACATCATTACGAAGGTATTGCGATTCCTGGAAAGCAAAGGCGTGTAATTGCCTTATTTCCTTCTCCACCGCACTCCGTCCTTCGTGATTTCGACAATAATGCCCATGTCGTTGAGCTGGTTTCGGATCTGATCGCTGCGCCCAAAGTTCTTGGCCTTGCGTGCGTCCTGTATTTCCTGGATGAGGGCATCGATCTGCGCATCGCTGGTGGATGCCGCGGCTGCGATCTCGCGGGCTTGCGCGCTGACCTTGTCTCCCTTGCCCTCGGCTTCAGCCCACTCCACGATCTTCTTCACCTTTGGCGCGTCGTCGTCATTCATGACGGCGAAGATGGCATCGAATGCCACAAGCGCTTTTAGTAGTGGTTCGAGATCTCCCTTCTTCAGTTCACCGCGATCCGCCGCGTTGTTCGCATCCCGCACCATATCGAACACTGCTGCCAGAGCCTGTGCCGTGTTCATATCGTCGGCAAGCGCCGCGTCCATCTTCGCGATCGTTTCCTGCGCGAGCGTGTGCATTTCTGGATTAGAGCCGTCATCGCGCTGCTCAAGTTCTAACCGGCGCTTGAAATTTCGCAAGCGTTCGACCGCATTCGCCGCCTGCGTCAGTCCATCGAAGGTAAAGTTCAACTGTTTCCGATACGGGACCGACGACAGCAGATACCGAATCGACGAAGGTTTATGCCCCATCAGTACCAAGTCGCGAAGTGTATAGAAGTTGCCGAGCGACTTCGACATCTTCTCGCCTTCGACGAGTAGGAAACGTGCGTGAATCCAGAAGCGCACGAACGGTTTTCCGGTCATCGCCTCCGACTGAGCAATTTCATTTTCGTGATGGGGAAAGACGAGGTCCTCGCCGCCGGTGTGTATGTCAAGCGTCTCGCCCAGCGCCTGCATCGACATCACCGAGCACTCGATGTGCCACCCTGGACGTCCCGGCCCAATCGACGTTTCCCAGAAGTGCTCGCCTGGTTTCGGAGCCTTCCAGAGCGCAAAATCGCGCGCATTGTCCTTTTCGTATTCGTCGACATCCACGCGTGCGCCATCTTCCATTCCAGCGAAATCTTTCTTCGAAAGCTTGCCGTACTCAGGAAACTTTGCGATCCGGAAGTAGTACGAGCCGTCCTCGGCACGGTAAGCAAAGCCTTTGTCCACCAGTTCTTGGATGAACTTCGCCATGTCCTCGATGTGTTCGGTGGCTCGAACAATATCGGGCTTTTCAATATTCAGCGCTTCGGAATCTTCCAGGAACGCCTGCGTGTACTTCTTTGTGTACTCGTTGATTGAGACGCCGGCCTTCGCCGAATTGCGGATGATCTTGTCGTCCACATCAGTGATGTTCATGACGTGGAGCAGCTCGTAATGCTGTTTCAGATAGCGCCGCAGCAGATCGACGAAGACGAACGTCCGGAAGTTGCCGATATGTCCGTAGTCATAGACGGTCGGCCCGCAGGCGTACATGCGGACTTCCTGATCGTGTAGCGGTTGGAACTCTTCGATGCGTCCGGAGAGAGTATTGAAAAAGTGCGGCGCCATTATTCAGTCTGTCGGGACTACAGAACTTTCGATTGTAACAAGACCGCTCGGGCTACTTCGCCATTGCCGACCGTGCTTCGCTCTGCGCCTTCAGCCGGTACCCCACCAGCACGATGTAGTGCACAGCGGATACACACGTCAGAGTGAACGTCGCCCACAGGAAGCCGCGCTTGGCGATCCAGATCCCGGTCTCCGGCTTCACCTCGAACAATAACGTAAGGAATACCGCCACTACCTGCGCAAGCGTGTTCAGCTTGCCGAAGACGCTCGGGCGGAAATCTCGCAGCCCCACGCCAATGTACAGCACCGCCGAGATCAGCAGGATGCACACGTCGCGCGTGAACACAACGATCGTGAATCTCCACGGTATATCGTGCATGAACGACAACACCAGGAAGAGGCTGCTGAGCAGCAGCTTATCCGCGATCGGATCGAGATATTGTCCCAGCAGGGTCTGCTGCTTGAGCGCCCGCGCTAGCAGCCCGTCCAGCCCGTCGCTCAATCCGGCGGCGACGAACAGAAGCATCGCCCAACCGTGATTTCCGTCGACGACATTGATGATGATGAAAGGAATAAAGATGAGCCGCAGCAGTGTAAGCTGGTTGGCCACCGTCCAGAGCTGCGACATTAAATATGTTCCTCCGATTCAACGCCGAGGAACCGCGCTGCTGAGCATCCCGATCGCACCTGGAACCTCTCCGCGAGCGAAGGAATCGGACCGTTGTTCACGTCCAGTTCCATCCGTTCCACGCGGTTCAGCGGAAAGAATACGGTGGAAGGCATCGCGTGCTCTTCGGCGCGTACCATTCCCGCCACTTCCTCAAAGGAATTCAGGTCGATGCCGCACACGCTCACGCCCGCCGGGTTGACCTCCAGCACGGCGCCCCAGAACTTTTCGCGCGGCGAGTTGAGGGTGATCAGGACCAGAGCGCCCCGCGCAAACGAAACAGATTGAGTGGGAATGGCCACCCTTCGATTGTGGCGGCTTGCCCGATAGAAAGCAACTGACTTGTGTCACACGGAAGTGCGCGTTTCCGTCCGCGCCAGATTACTATCGCTTGTAGCCGATCTTTCGCAGGAAGTCCTTTCGCGTCTGCACATCCTGCGCCCCCTCGACCCCTTTCGGCGGAACGCCATCGATCACGCCCATGACGCCACGACCCTGCTCTGATTTCGCGATTACGACCTGTACCGGATTCGCGGTGGCGCAGTAGATCGAGCAAACCTCTGGCACGTTTTGCAGTGTGTTGAGCAGATTGACCGGATAGGCGTTACGAATCAACAGTACAAATAGATGTCCGGCTCCGACCGCCTGTGCGTTTTGGATGGCCACCGCCTTCAGTTCGTCATCATTACCCTCGGCGCGTATCAGGCAGGGACCTGAAGCCTCGTTGAACGCCACGCCGAACTTCGCCTGAGGGACGGTATTCACCACCGCCTCGTAGATGTCCTCGACCGACTTAATGAAGTGCGTCTGCCCAACAATAATGTTCGCTTCTTCCGGAATGGCTAGCGCTACCGCTTCGAACTCGAGCATGGGATCTCCTCGGCGCGAAATATCATAGTCCCAATGATTGCGGATAGATTGTGATCGGTGCCGCCTGGCATGCGATAAATGCGCCTTCCCAGCAAATCCTCCGCGAAAGGCGCCCATCCCTGCTTATAATCGAAGTACTGTCATGCCCGTTACTCTGGACCAGATCGTTGCCGCCACTCGCCGTCGTGTCGCGAAAACCAAGGCGTCCACCGATCTGCGCGCGCTCACGCGCCACGCCGAACGGCATCAGCCCCGCGGCTTCCAGCGTGCATTGCACCAAGCCGCGCAGCAGGGCTTCGGCATTATTGCCGAACTGAAGAAAGCCTCGCCTTCTCGCGGTCTCATCCGCGCCAGCTTTCATCCCGCAGCACTGGCCCGTGAACTCGAAAGCGCCGGTGCTACCGTGCTCTCGGTTCTGACCGACGAAGAGTTTTTCCAGGGCTCACTCGATTACCTGGCGGAAGCCTCTACTGCCGTGAAGATTCCGCTGCTGCGCAAGGATTTCATCGTCGACGAATTTCAGATCGTCGAAGCCCGCGCAAATTGTGCGGACGCCATTCTGCTGATCGTTGCCGCCCTGACCGACGCCGAGCTGACTTCGCTGTATGCCAAGGCGAAAGAGTTCGGGCTCGATGTCCTATGCGAAGTTCACGACCAAGCAGAGCTGTCGTGCGCCTTGCATGCCGGATTCGAAATTATCGGCGTGAATAGCCGTGATCTCCGTACCTTCCACGTCGATCTGAATACAGCGATCCAACTGGGCGCAAAAATCCCCGCGAACGTGCTGCGCGTCGCTGAGAGCGGCATTGTTTCAGGCGATAACATCGCTCGTCTGCGAGTCGCCGGCTATGACGCATTCCTGATCGGCGAATCGCTGATGAAAGTTGACCGTCCCGGTGATGCCTTGCGCAAACTGATCTCCGCGGCCGAGAAGGCGCAGAGAGCGGCGGTGCAATAGGCCATGCTCTGGGTGAAGATCTGCGGCATGACCAATGTTGATGACGCCCTCGCTGCCGCCAATGCCGGCGCTGACGCCATCGGACTGATCTTCTCCCCCAGCAAACGACAGGTCACGCCGGAGATCGCGAAAGAGATCGTTCGACAATTGCCGAAGACGCTGGAAAAAGTAGGCGTGTTTGCCAACGAATCGGCGCAGCAGATCGAGGATATTGCCGCCGAGGTGGGGCTTACTGCGGTGCAGTTGCACGGGGATGAGTCGCCCGAATTTGCTCGTACCCTGTTTCGCCACGGCGGACAGCGCAGCCGCGCGCAGATGCGTGTCTTCAAAACGCTGCACGTGACGAACGGGATCGAACGGATCGCGCACGAGTTCCTCGCCGAGAAGTGCATTGATGGCTTTCTGTTGGATTCCGTGGTGCACAATCCAACGACCGGCGAAGTCGAGCGCGGCGGAACCGGCCAGGTCTTCGATTGGTCCCGCGCCAACGAGTTTCTCCCGGGCGTCCAGCGGGAAACACGCGTCATCGTTGCCGGCGGACTTTCGCCTGATAACGTTGCCGAGGCCGTTCGCACTTTGCAACCGTGGGGAGTCGATGTCTGCTCCGGTGTAGAAAGCGAGCCGCGCAAGAAAGATCTGGAGAAGGTTAGAGCGTTCGTCGCCGCCGCCCGCGAAGCCAGGAATTGAGATTTGTTTCAGAGCACGATGTCAGTTGTGCTGACGGCACGCTGAATCTGTATCAGGGCACGACTTTAGTCGTGCCGACGAGAACATATTTTGATTGTCATCACGAGGCGCGAAGCGCCGAGGGATCTGCTTTTGCTTCTGAATCACCGGTGACCAACATGTCAACCACGATCATCGCCACCAATCCCGCCGGACGCTTTGGCCCCTACGGCGGACGCTATGTCCCCGAAACGCTCATGGCTGCGCTCCAGGAACTCGAGCGCGAATACGCGAAGGCCCAGAAAGACGCGTCTTTCCAGCGTGAACTCGACGACCTTCTCCACCAGTTTGCTGGCCGCCCGACACCTTTATTCAAGGCAAATCGGCTGACCGAAAACCTCGGCGGCGCGCAGATCTACCTCAAGCGCGAAGACCTGCTCCACACCGGCGCGCACAAGATCAACAACGCGCTTGGCCAAGCTCTTCTCGCCCGGCGCATGGGAAAACGCCGCATTATCGCCGAGACCGGCGCCGGTCAGCACGGCGTCGCCACCGCCACTGTTTGCGCCCTCTTCGGCATGGAGTGCGTTGTTTACATGGGCACTGAGGACATGCACCGGCAGGAGCTGAACGTCTTCCGCATGCGCCTGCTCGGAGCCGAGGTTCGCGGTGTCAATTCCGGCTCTCGCACTCTGAAAGACGCGATTAACGAAGCTATGCGCGACTGGGTCACCAACGTGCGCACCACTCACTACATGCTCGGCAGCGTGCTCGGTGCGCACCCATATCCGACAATGGTTCGCGACTTCCACCGCTGCATTTCGCGCGAGGCCCGCGAACAAATTCTGAAGCAAGCCGGCCGTCTCCCGAGTTCTGTCATCGCCTGTGTGGGTGGCGGCTCCAACGCTATCGGCGCTTTTTTCGAGTTCATCAACGATAAGAATGTCCAGCTAATCGGTGTCGAAGCAGGAGGCCGCGGCAAAACTCTCGGCGAGCATGCAGCGCGTTTCGAAGGTGGATCGCCGGGCGTCCTGCAGGGAACTTATTCCTACGTCTTGCAGGATGACGCCGGCCAGATCGCCTTAACGCATTCGGTATCCGCCGGACTCGACTATCCCGCCATCGGTCCCGAGCATGGCTGGTTAAAAGATCAGGGCCGTGCCGAGTACGTCTCGGCTACCGACGCCGAAGCGCTCGAGGCCTGCAAAACTCTGGCTCGACTCGAAGGAATCATCCCCGCGCTCGAGTCGTCGCATGCTGTCGCCGAATGCATCAAGCGCGCGCCAAAGATGAAGAAAGAAGACATCGTCATCGTCAACGTCTCCGGCCGTGGCGACAAGGACATCGGCATCCTGAGGGAGAATTTAAAGGACATCGCAGGATAATGGGTCAAAGCAGGTCATCCTGAGGAGGACGAGTCCGACGAAGGATCTATGCTTTTGGGGAATCTACAAAGAACAAATGTCTCTCACTTTCCATCATCGTCCCGCCCTCGTCGCCTATGTCACCTGTGGCGATCCCGACCTCGACACTTCGCGCGAGATCGTTCTCGCAGCCATTCGCGCGGGCGCCGACACCATTGAACTCGGCGTTCCATTCAGCGATCCTGTTGCCGACGGTCCCATCATTCAGCGCGCCAGCGAACGCGCTCTCACGCACGGAACTTCGCTCGCACAGGTTCTCGAACTCGCCCGCCAAGTCCGTAAGCAAGAGACCAAAGCCGGGCTGCTCATCTTCTCGTATCTGAACCCGCTCGTCCGCATGGGACTGGAGAAGTTCGCAAAAACCGCCAAGGACGCTGGAATTGATGGCGTTCTCGCCACTGATCTCCCGGTGGAAGAAGCCTCCGAGTATCTGCCGGTCATGCGTGCCGCGGATCTCGATACCGTCTTCCTCGCCGCACCCACCAGTCCCGACGAGCGTCTGAAGATGATCTGTGACATGTCGCGCGGATTCGTCTACGCCGTCTCTCGCACCGGCGTTACCGGCACGCGCCAGGAACTCGCGTCTGATGCCAGTTCACTCGTCCGCCGCATCAAGCAATGCACCAAGCTTCCGGTTGCTGTCGGCTTCGGCATCTCAAACCCGCAGCAGTTCGCGGAGGTGATTTCATTCGCTGACGCAGCGGTCGTCGGCAGCGGTATCGTGCAGGTGATCGAAAAATCGGGACGCAATGCGCCCCAAGCCGTGTACGATTTCATCACCGGTTTGCTCTCTGGGACTCAGCGATCCGTTCAAAGCAGCGCCACATAAACCGAAAACCGATTACCGAAAACCGACGACCATGGAAATTTCTGACTGGCGTAAACAAATCGACGAAATCGACCCCAAGCTCGTGGAGCTGCTGAACCAGCGCGCGACGGCCGCCCGCGAAATCGGACGCATCAAGCGCAATCTCGACATGCCGATACGCGAGGTTGACCGAGAACGCCAGGTGTTGCGCAATATCTCGCGCTCCAACCGCGGCCCGCTCGCCGACACCGATCTGCACCTGATCTTCGAGCGCATCATCGAGATCATGCGTAACATCCAGAAAGTTGAAATCATCGCCGAAGACGACTCGGTCGAGTAACAGGAGTATTACGAGAAGTGGGAACGGGCGCCCTCGCCCGTTCAGGCGATGCGTAGCATCGCTGTCAGGACAAGATGCCCATCACCCAAATCACCATCATCGGCACCGGACTCATCGGCGGTTCCTTTGCCCTCGCCGCACGTCGTGCCGGATTCACCGGCCACATCGTTGGATGCGATCGCGAGCCCATATTGGCCAATGCTCGCAATGTCGGTGCCATCGACCAGGCCATCACTAGCCCAGAAGAAGCGGTGAAGGGAAGCGACCTGATCATCCTCGCTACGCCGGTCGGCAGTATCATCGATCTGCTTGAACGCATCGGTCCGCTGGTGTCTCCCGACGCCCTCATCAGCGACGTCGGTAGCACTAAGCTCGAAATCATGGCGCGTGCCCGCGACGTATTTGGCAGCAATGTTGCCAAGCGATTTCTCCCCGGGCACCCCATGGCCGGCAAGGAAAACAGCGGTATCGAATACGCCGATGCCGATCTCTTCCGCGATGCTGTCTGGCTGCTCACGCCTTATCTCGGACAAGACCTCGAACAGCCAAACATCGCTGCCTTTATCGAACTGCTGAATAAGATCGGCGCTCGCGTTCTACGGTTTGACCCGCACGAGCACGACCGCATCTGCGCCCTGGTCAGCCACCTGCCGCAAATGATCTCCACGGCCTTCGCCTCAACCTTGGTGGAAGAACTCGGAGACGATCCGCAAGCCAACGCCATCGGCGGCCGCGCCCTCCGCGAAATGACTCGCATCGCGCGCAGCCCTTATTCCATGTGGCGCGACATCGCCCTCACCAACACGAAGAATATTCAGGCTGCATTATTGAAGTTGGAACAGAAACTTGCGCACATCCGTGAAAACTTGCGAACGCGAGAGTTAGAAGAAGAGTTTGAGCAAGCGCACAAACTTCAAAAGGGAATAGCAGATAGGGGATAGTGGATAGGGAAAATACGAGTGGCAGGTGGAATTCCTATCCCCTAACCGCTATCCCCTATCCCCCATTGTTCTCAGCTTCGGGCTTATCGCCAGCCTCGCCCCGGTCGCCTTCTGCACATCCTCCGCCATCAATCCCGGCGCCACTTCTTCCAGCACCAGGCCGTCTTTTGTCACCTTGATGTACGCCATCTCAGTCACGATCGTGTCCACCACATGTACTCCGGTCAGCGGTAGTGTGCATTTCTTCAGGATCTTGGGCTCGCCATTCTTGGTCGTGTGCTCCATGGCGACGATCACCCGCTTGGCACCTGCAACTAAGTCCATCGCGCCGCCCATACCTTTGACCATCTTGCCCGGGATCATCCAGTTCGCCAAGCTGCCTTCTTCATCCACTTCCATGGCTCCAAGCACCGTCAGATCGACATGTCCGCCGCGGATCATCCCAAAAGAATCGGCGCT
>CAYWSM010000193.1:0-1519 GCA_964460935.1 uncultured Terriglobales bacterium
AACGATGGCCGACAGAGCTATGCATCAGTGATAGCGGACCGTTCCATGACGAATCGTGAGCGCCAGGATTGTACTTGCCTGCCAGCGCGAGTAGAGCAACCAGAAGGCTCACCAACCCGTGTCCCAAATCGAGAATCTTAAACAAGGACAACCGATCTTTAACGTTGTTGAAGCATGAAGCGAAGTCCGTGATGAGCAAGGATTTACGGATCTAGCTACAACCCGACCCGTACGAAAGGTGCTGTCCCGTTGGTGTCTGGTTGGAAATGTGGGCGAAGCTATAATCAGCCTGCTTGAACTCACTCGGCATTGCAGCGCGTGGAGGTGGAAAACTGCGTTCGATTAAATCCAATCGACAGTTAGCTTGCGCTGCGTTGTGCGTGTCGGTGGCGATGTCTGTCTCGGCGATGGCAGCCTCCAATCCGAAGCCTGCGCCAAGGCATTTGCCCAAGCTTCATTTGGACGAAGCTTATTTCAATGGCGAGCTGGTCACACTGCATTCGCCCGCGGTGGAGAAGGGTGAACGTGTGCTGGTAGTGGGACCGTGGAATTTGGGTCCCAAGGTTTCATCCAAACCCGATGACAAGCGACCGAATCTGTATTTCGTCGCTCCAGGTACGCAGCACCAGGTTGAAGGGCATCCGGAGTACGGCCACAACGAGGTCTTGAGCCTGGCGCCGGATGAGCCGAAAGACTTCGACGTTTACTTCGCGGTCGTGCTCGACCCGTCGTTACAGGAAGACTTTACGAGTGAGCGTCAATTGCTGGTGGCGGCGCAACAGCGATTTACTCCGTCAGAAGATTTCACCTTCGATCAAATCCCGTCGGCGGGATTCTTGAAGACGATGTCGAAGATTTCGAGCCTGGATGGTCTTGAGAAGTTCCGTCACAAAGACGGGAGCCTGCCGAAACTAGCCATTATCACCGCCCACTTCGCGGTACGGTTCAGTGTGGAGAAACCGGAAGAAAAGCCGGCGGAACAGAAACAAGCAGCAGAGACTTCACAGCATCGTTAACCGTGGCTCACCCGTTCCGCGACCCATGCAGCACATTCCTTTGTTCCCAAACTTCCTCCCACGTCGATGGTCGTTTTGTTCTGCTTGACCGCGTCGAGTACGGCAGCATCGATGCTCGCTGCTTCCGACTTCATACCCAGATGCGAGAGCATCATCGCGGCCGTGAGAATGGAACCCATGGGATTCGCAATATCCTTTCCTGCGATCGGCGGCGCGGATCCGTGAACAGGCTCAAACATAGAAGTGCGTCCGGGGTGAATGTTGCCGCTGGCCGCCATGCCAAGTCCACCCTGAAGGGCAGCGGCTAAGTCAGTGATGATGTCACCGAACATGTTGTTGGTAACAATCACGTCGAGCGACTTGGGTTCGCGCACCATCTGCAAACAGAGTGCGTCAACGTACATGTGTTGCGTCTGAATGTCTGGGTATTCCTGCGCTACGAGTTTGAACACGCGCTGCCACAGATTTCCCGCATAGCTCATAACGTTGGATTTATCCGCCAT
>CAYWSM010000194.1:0-2912 GCA_964460935.1 uncultured Terriglobales bacterium
CGGAGCGCTTTCGGCGGATGAACTCAGTCCTCTTCGGCGGAAAGGGGCGAAGGTCGCGTCGGTGCATCCGATGATGACATTCGTGAGAAGCTCGGCTCCGTCGATGAAGAATGTAGCTTTCGCCCTGGAAGGCGATCGAGCGGCGATCTCGATTGCACGAAAACTAGTGAAGGCGCTCGATGGGTATGCGTTCGTCCTGAGTAAGAAAGACAAGCCTCTGTACCATGCATTGGGAGCTTTTGTTTCTCCGCTGATCATCGCGCAGATGGGCGCAGCGGAGCGGATCGGGCGCGAGTTGGGACTGAAACCAGAAAATACCCGCAAAGTGATTGCGCCGATTCTTCAGCAGACGATTCGCAACTACATCGAGCATGGCCCGGCCGCAGCTTTCAGCGGACCCATCGTTCGCGGCGATGCCGAAACAGTTCGCAAGAACTTGGCGGCGTTGAAGCGTGTGCGTGGCGCGCAGGAGATCTACCGGGCGCTGGCAAAAGTCGCTATCGAAGAGCTGCCGTCAAAAGATGCTGATGCGATGAAGAAAATCGTAGGTTGAATCTAGTTATCTGATTATCTGAATATCTGGATATGCAGTTTGCCCAGATTGATTACGTCAAACGAGAACCTCCAGGCTAGATAACCAGATATCCAGCTAATCAGATATTCAGATATTTCGGGTTCCCGTCGGTTTATCTGGAGAAGAGATGCCCCATCTTCTCTTTTTTCGTCTTCAGGTAGAACTCGGAGTGCTCGGTGACCTTGGGTTCGCAGGGAACGCGTTCGACGACTTTGATCCCCGCGTTCTCCAGGGCAGCGACCTTGTCAGGATTATTGGAAAGCAGACGCACCTGCGTGACATCGAGCGCCTTCAGCACTTCTCCGGGCAAGGTGTACTCGCGGAGATCGGATTTGAACCCAAGCCGTTCGTTGGCTTCGATTGTGTCGAGCCCCTGGTCCTGCAGTTCGTAGGCCTGCAGTTTCGCCATCAGCCCAATGCCGCGGCCTTCCTGCTGTTCGTATACCAGGATGCCGGCGCCAGCTTGCGCGATCAGCGAAAGCGCCATCTCGAGTTGGGCGCGGCAATCGCAGCGCAGCGAACCGAATACGTCTCCGGTGAGGCACTGCGAGTGAACGCGCACAAGCGGTGGGGCCGAATGGATGTCGCCCATGACGAGGGCGACCGCGGTCTCTTTGCGGCGCTCGCCGCTCGATTCAAAATGTCCTTCAAAGCCGAAGATGCGGAAGTTTCCCCAACGTGTAGGGAAATCGGCCTCAGCGACTTTCTTCACAACTTTCGACGGAGTCACATCTCGATTATAAGCGGCAGGTGCGCCGATCGCACGTGAGGCGCAGCACTTCTCAGGCACCAAAGCAGATGTTAAAATCAAATTCTACCGACGAGTGGGCGTGTAGCTCAGTTGGGAGAGCGCATCGTTCGCAACGATGAGGTCGCTGGTTCGATCCCAGTCACGTCCACCAAAATCAAGAACTTACAAGCCTTCCTGAAACGAAGTTTGTCCCAATTGGCCCAAACGCAAACGAATTTCTAGCTGCGGAATGCCAGCGTTCGCCCGCTTCAGTTCCCAACACTAATTGTTAGATCGTCGAAGCTCCAAGAAAGGACAACAGACCGAGCCAAGCAGAAACAATTACGACAAGACGGCTGAGCCATTGTGGGGATGATCGCCATGAAACGCCGGCGGCGATGATTGAAGCCAGAGATGACAACAGCACCCATCCATACACCGCGTATTCCGGTCCGGGAAACGGTTCTTGTCTATAGGATCTGAAGCGAAGATATAGCAAGCTTCCTGAGGCGAACACCCACGTTACGACTAGTAAAGCCAGCGGTACCAGCGAGGCAGGTCGCTGTATTTGTGAACAGCGCCTTCGACATACTTTCAGCAACGCCCAAATGATTGGAACAACGGGCGACAGCCAAGCCAGCCAAAGAACTAAAGACCACAAGTTCATCTTTGTTTTGGGACTGCTCGAACGAAGGCAATTTACGCCGAATCGTGACAAAACTCCATTGTCGATAACGAAGACCAAGTATCTATGTGCAACTTTGGGATCTACTTGGTCGGTCTCGAACCCGTGATGAGGATATCCACCAGTCGTTTCGCGCTTTGCGGCCAGTCAGGGCTCGACGCCACGTGGGCAACCCCAATCAGAGCGCGAAGCAGATCGAAGGGTTCCAGATCCTTGCGGATGTCGCCGGACTTAATGGCGCGCATCACGAGCGCATCGATGGCTCCCTGGATCTGACTGCGGGTACCTTCGAACAGTTTCGAGGGGCCGCCGCAAAGGGAGTTCAGTGCCGGCGCGATAATCTGCTTGGCCGCGATGTAGTCCACGAATAACAGCATCCAGGCACGCAAAGCCTGGAGCGGCGGCATTGTCTCGGCAAACTTCTTTTCGGCTGCCGCCAGCTTCGCTACCTCGCTCCGGTAAACCGCCTCAATCAGAGCGTCACGCGTCGGAAAGTGACGATACAGAGTTCCCGGTCCCACGCCGGCCTCTTTGGCGATGTCATCCAGACTGGCGTTGGCGCCAGCGTGGGTAAACGTCTCCTTGGCGACTTCCAGAATGCGTTCGCGGTTCCGCTGGGCATCCGTGCGCGGCTTTCGGAGGGCAGGTTGTGGCGGCTTTGTGACCATCAAAAAAAACTTTGCAACCGGAGACAGTCTCCGTTTATCCTATGTTTGTAATTCGGAGACATCCTCCGTTTTATTCGGAACAGGGCAGCCTGTCAAGAAGCTGCCGGTTTCTTTCTCTTTTGTTCTTTTTCTATTCCAGGAGGTCTGGAGCATGAATCAATTCGCAATCGATAGACCGCCAGAGCATGTTGACCCTGACTGCACCGAGTTGATGAAGTTGGCGGACAAGGAGTTGGCATCATTTTTCCATGCTGT
>CAYWSM010000195.1:0-2891 GCA_964460935.1 uncultured Terriglobales bacterium
GCGACCAACGCGCTTGCGAGCGCTGCATCTTCTTATTTGCGTTCTGCCATGCACCAGCCGATTCGCTGGTTTGAGTGGGGCGCTGATGCTTTTGAAACTGCCAAGCGCGAGAACAAACCGATCCTGCTCGATATTGGCGCGGTGTGGTGTCACTGGTGCCACGTGATGGATCGCGAGTCGTATGACGATCCCGAGGTCGCGAAGATCGTCAACGAGTTTTATATCCCGATCAAGGTTGATCGCGACGAGCGCCCGGACATCGATAGCCGTTACCAGTTGGCAATTTCGGCGATGACCGGACAAGGCGGCTGGCCGCTGACGGCTTTTCTCACGCCGGATGGCAAGCCGTTCTTCGGCGGAACGTATTTTCCGCCGCTCGAGAGCTACGGACGCCCAAGCTTCAAACGCGTGCTGCTGACGCTGGCCGAGGCCTTCAAGGAAAAGCACGCCGACGTCGCCGAGCAGGCCGAGACAGTGATGAGCATGATCGGCCGGTCGGAGACGTACGCCGGCAAGGAACGCGAGGCGGTCTCTCCGCAGATTGTCGATCACATCGTCGGTTCGGCGCAGGCGATGTTCGACGCACGCAACGGCGGTTTTGGATCGGCGCCAAAGTTTCCGCACTCATCGTCCGTCGATCTGCTGTTGCATCGCTATGCTCGAACCGGCGATCCCGATGTTGGCAGCATTGTTGTCCAAACGATGGAGAAGATGGCACGAGGCGGCATCTACGACCAGCTCGCCGGTGGATTTCATCGCTATTCTGTTGACGAGCAATGGATCGTGCCGCACTTCGAGAAGATGTCGTACGACAACACGGAGCTGCTGAAGAACTATGTGCACGCGTATCAGGCGACAGGCGTTCCGTTCTTTGCGGCCGTGGCGAAAGACATCATCCGCTGGATGGATGAATGGCTGAGTGACCGCGAGCGCGGCGGTTTCTATGGCTCGCAGGACGCTGACTACTCGATGGATGACGACGGCGATTACTTCACCTGGACGCTCGGCGAGGCACGCGCAGTGCTCACACCCGAAGAGCTGCAGGTTGCCGCGGCGTATTACGACATCGGTGAAACCGGCGAGATGCACCACAACCACGCCAAGAACGTTCTGTATGTGAAATCCAGCCTGGAAGAGATTGCCGTCCGCACCGGTATGCAGCAGGATCGCGTTTCGGCGTTGCTGGATTCGGCGAAGCAGAAGATGTACGCGGAACGCCTGAAGCGTCCGACGCCCTACGTCGATAAAACGGTTTATGTGAACTGGAACGGGCTGTGCATTTCGGCGTACCTGCAGGCTGCGAGCGTGCTGGGCCTTGATAACGCACGCGAGTTCGCGCTCAAGTCGCTGAATCGTATTCTGAACGAAGCGTGGGACGAACAGCGCGGACTCAAGCACGTGATCGCCTATTCCGATCCGAATGCAGAACACCGCGACACGCATGGGTTCGTCGATGATTATGCATTCGTGGGGATCGCGTGCCTGGATGCCTTCGAAGTCACAGGTGAAATTCTCTATTTCAACGCTGCTCGCCAGATCACCGATTATTTGATCGGGCACTTCTACGACGAGGTGAACGGCGGCTTCTTTGACGCACCACGGTCGGCTATGACGGATGGCGCTTTGGGTGCGCTCACAGCCCCGAGAAAGCCGTTCCAGGATTCGCCAACTCCCTCGGGCAATAGCGCATCGGCGATTCTGCTATTGCGCATGCATTCATATACAAACGAGGATTCGTACCGACAAAAGGCAGACAAGACACTGCAGGTGTTTGCCGGCCTAGCAGAGCAGGTCGGGATCTTCGCTGGAACATATGGGATTGCTGCTGTGCATCTGTTCCGTCCACATACTCAGGTCGTGGTTGTCGGAAACGACAGAACTGCTGACGAGCTATATGCCGCCGCGATTGCACCATTTGCTCTGAACAAGTCGGTGGTTCGGTTGCGAGCCATTGGAGAGTTGCCGCCCGCGTTAGTGGAGACGGTTTCTGCATTACCCGGAGTGAAAGAAGGCAAGCCGGTGGCGGTAGTCTGCTCAAACTTTACGTGTTTGCCGCCAATCTCCGATCCGGACGGACTGGCGAAGTTACTGCACGAGACGCTATCCCGTTGACTTCACAACCGTTCCAAAATGGGACTGGTTGTACGAATTTGCGCGACTGACGTAGGATTTCTGCAACGCAATAATTGGAGTTTCATCGAATCTAGAAGGAGAACGAAATGCCTACTGCAACCCACGCCGAGCGCACCTTTCATACCAGCATTGCCATTCCCGAAAAGCATCGTGCGGAGCTGATTGAGCTCCTGAATGCCCGACTCGCCGATAGCACAGACCTTAAGACCCAAACCAAACACGCTCACTGGAATGTGAAGGGTCCCAATTTCAGTCAATTGCACGAACTGTTCGATCAGATTGCGCCTCATTTTGATGACTACTCCGATTTGATTGCGGAGCGCGCGGTCCAGCTTGGCGGAGTCGCTAACGGCACTCTGCGTGAAGCGGCGGGCGGATCGAGCATTCCTGAGTACGACCTGGGAGCTGTTAACGGAACCGAACATGTAAAAGCGCTGGTGAAGAACATCGCGAAGTTCGCGACGCTGGTCCGCGAAGCGATCGATAAATCGGATGATTTTGGAGACAAAGACACGGCCGATATCTTCACGGAGATTTCACGCCAGACCGACAAGGACCTTTGGTTCCTGGAAGCGCACCTGCAAGGTTAAACAAGTAGTTTGGTTCTCCCTAAAGCCCACCAGTACCGGTGGGCTTTTTCTCTGGGGAAGAAACTATTCGTAGGCTTCGTTCAGGAGTTCGACGACATGCACAACGCGGCGATTGAGGCCGCGCTGCTCGACTCCGGCGCGAAGTTGCAGCATACATCCGACGTTGGC
>CAYWSM010000196.1:0-2562 GCA_964460935.1 uncultured Terriglobales bacterium
CGGGAGGTCAAAGTGGGATCGGAAAGCTTGCCGGCTGGCCATTACCGCATGGCGATGTACACCACAAGCCACATGCTGGCCATCATTTCGCCGGAAGGCCGGGATGGCCGCTCGGTAATCGCGGTGCCGGTTTCTTACGCCTCAGATCGCAACTGCAGCGAGACCTCGCTCCGGTTTACGCAAAACGCCAGCCAGTTGGAACTGAGCTCCGTATGCCTGGCGAGCGAGGAAATGGCCCTGTATTTCCCGATGACAAACAAGAAGAAATCTGAAGTTGCACTACGAGTCCCGGAGACTGCGGCGTTGGCAGGCGCTCAGTAACCGTGTAACCGCGCGGGGAGACGCATTTTAGCCCCTCTTCATGCGTTCTCCTCGCGCTATTTTTGTCTCTATAGGTAAATTCGATTACACAGATAAGAACATTCGATCATCGCTGCTTAACATCTGCAATCTAAGATAGAGCTATGAATCTGGACCTGACGCAACCGACGGCGACACTTAACTTCCTGCACGACGTAAGTACCCGGATCGCGGCGGCTGATCCCCTGCATGAAGTCCTGAACGAAATCGTGGAATTCGTTTCGGAGCTCGTGAGCTGCGATTCCTGCTTCATCTACGTGAAAGAGCAGAATGAGCTGGTACTGCGAGCCTCCAAGAATTCGCATCCGGAAGAACTCGATCGCCTGAAAGTGCGGCTCGGGCAGGGCATTACGGGTTGGGTGGCAGAGAAGGGCGAGCCAGTCGTGCTGACCGAGCGCGCTTGGCAGGACATTCGTTTTTCGAAATTTGCCGAGCTGCCGGAAGATTCTTACGAAGCATTTCTTTCGATCCCCGTGAGTTCACGCGGACAACTGGTCGGTGTCGTCAACGTACAACACCGGGAAGCGTACAAGTTCACTGAACGCGAGATCCGAATCATCTCCACGCTAGGTCACCTGGTGGGCGCCGCGATCGAAATGGCGCGTTTGGAAAATGAAGTCACGCAGTTGTCGGATAAGCTGGCTGCGCGCAAGGTAATTGAGCGCGCCAAAGGCGTGATTCAGCGTGAGCTGAAAATGACGGAAGAAGAAGCTTATTCGGTGATTCAGAAGCAGGCTCGCCAGCGCCGGAAGCCGATGAAGGAAATCAGCGAGGCGATTTTGCTGGCCGATGAAATGAAGCGCGGAAAGACCGCTTAGAACCGCGCGGGCAGAAGTGTCCGCGCCTTCAAAAACTTACTTCAGAATTCCGCGCTCGCTCTTCTCGATGAAGTCGATCAGGTACTGCACGTCTTCGCTTGCGTCCTCGGACTTCAGCTTCTCTAACGCTTGCGATGTATTCATCTTTGCCGCGAGCAGATAGCGATACGCACGATGCAGGTTCTTGATTCGATCTTCGCTGAATCCGCGACGCTGTAGTCCCACCTTGTTTAACCCATAGGCGTGCACGTCACGCGCGGCGCTGGTCATTGAGAACGGCAGCACGTCCTGTGTGATCGTCGTTCCTCCACCGATGTATGCGTGGGCTCCAATACGCACGAACTGGTGGACGGGACACATAGCCCCGACTACCGCCCACTCTTCCACCGTCACGTGCCCGGCGAGCGTGGCGGCATTCACCAGCATGGCGTGATCGCCGACCTGACAATCATGTCCGATATGCGTGTAGGCCATGATCAGAATATGGCTGCCGATACGCGTGATCCCACCGCCCTTGGTCGTACCACGGTTGATGGTGACGTATTCGCGGATGACGTTGTCGTCCCCGATCTGAAGACGTGTGGGTTCGCCTTTGTACGTGATGTCCTGCGGTTCGATGCCAAGAGCGGCGAACGGGAACAGACGGTTGTTGTTTCCGATCCTGGTGGGGCCGTAAATCACCACATGCGACATCAGTTCGCAGTTCTCACCCAACTCGACATTCGCGCCGATGACGCAGTACGGTCCGATGGAACATGAGGCGGGAACGCGAGCAGAAGGATCGACAATCGCAGTCGGATGAATGGGCATCGATCAGCCTTCAGTGCTCCCGTCGTTCCCCGATGCGCTGCGCGGGACCAGGCGGCAGGTGATGATGGCTTCGGCCGCGACCTTTTCTCCGACATAGGCTTTGCCTTCCATGCGCACCGCCGTGGAACGCCACGCGAGCACCTCGACCACCAGCCGCAACTGATCGCCCGGCGTCACCGGACGGCGAAAGCGTGCGCGCTCGATACCGGTGAACACCATCAGCTTGTTGTCGCGATCCGGGATTTCGGTCAGCAGCAGTGCGCCACCTGCCTGCGCCATCGCTTCGACCATCAGCACGCCAGGCATGATCGGGAAATTTGGGAAATGTCCCTGGAAGAATGGTTCGTTAATGGTGACATTCTTCAACGCCACAATACGGCGCCTGCGCTCGATTTCGACGACGCGGTCGATCAGCAGGAACGGGTACCGGTGCGGCAGGATCGCCATGATCTGGTTGATATCGAGCGTTGCAGGCGCCGCGGATTCCGTCGCAACTGTGGTGGTTTCACTCATAACAATCTCGCTGGATGACACTGGGTTTACAGCGACCCGGCCAAACGCGCATTATAACGAA
>CAYWSM010000197.1:0-1526 GCA_964460935.1 uncultured Terriglobales bacterium
TGTCGCAAATATTTGCGAAGCGGTAGGCGCGGACATTAAAGAGGTCTGCGACGGCATTGGCAGCGATTCGCGTATTGGACGCCGATTCCTGAATCCTGGAATCGGGTATGGCGGATCGTGTTTCCCCAAAGATCTGAAAGCATTCTCTTCCGTCGCGCGAGAAACGGGATACGACTTCCGTCTGCTGCAGGAAGTGATGAACATCAATGCTGAGCAGAGAGCGCGCTTCCTGCGCAAAGTACGCAGCGCTCTATGGACGCTGAAGGGTAAGAAACTCGCCGTGCTGGGACTGGCGTTCAAAGGCGGCACCGACGACATTCGCGAATCGCCGGCCATCGAGATCATCAAAAGCTTGCGAAAGGAAGGTTGCGAGATACGCGCATTCGATCCCGCAGCGAGCGAAAGAACTCGTGAGGTGTTGCTCGATGACGGTATCAGCTATCATACCTCGGCTTACGATGCCGCCCGCCAAGCCGACGCCCTGCTCATACTGACCGACTGGCCGGAGTTTGCGCAGCTCGATTTGCCGCGACTGAAGAGCGTGATGACGTATCCGATTGTGATAGACGGACGCAATCTCTACTCGCCGCACGTGATGGCAGCCGCAGGCTTTATCTACTCCAGCGTTGGCCGCTCCGATGTTCAGACGCCTGTCGTGCGTCCGAATGGCAAGTCGGAAAAGACCGCCACTGCGTCGCCAGGGAAAACCAACTAATGCGAGTTCTTATCACCGGCGGAGCCGGTTTTCTTGGTTCACATTTATGCGATGCGTTGCTGGCCGAAGGGCACTCCGTCCTTTGTGTCGATAACCTGATCACTGGACGCGAAGCCAACCTTGCGCATCTCTCGCACGAACCACGCTTCGAATTCCAGCGGCGGAATGTCTCCGAGCCGTTTGACTTCGGTCCCGTCGAGTACGTTTTCAATTTCGCTTAGCCCGCGAGCCCAATTGATTATCTCGATCATGGTATTTCCACGTTACAGGTAGGCTCGTTCGGCACCAACAACTGCCTGGAATACGCGCGGCGCTACGGTGCGAAATTCCTGATGGCCTCGACCTCGGAGTGCTACGGCGATCCGGATGTTCATCCACAGCCGGAAACATATTGGGGGCACGTGAATCCGATTGGTCCGCGTTCTGTTTATGACGAGGCTAAGCGCTTCTCGGAGGCGCTAACGATGGCGTTTCACCGCTATTACAAGCTCGACACCCGCATCGTCCGCATCTTCAACACCTATGGCCCGAGAATGCAGATCAACGACGGTCGCGTGATCCCGAACTTCATGCGCCAGGCTCTGACCGGCGAAGAACTGACGGTCTATGGGCAAGGCGATCAAACGCGCAGCTTCTGCTATGTCAGCGATGAGATTGAGGGCATTCTGCTCTTGTCCAAGTCCGATGAGCATTTACCAGTGAATATCGGGAACCCGTCGGAGTTCACCATTCTGGAATGTGCAAAGAAGGTACTGGAGATCACCGGTTCCAGCAGCCGGATCAAGTACGAACCCCTCCCACAGGACGATCC
>CAYWSM010000198.1:0-13950 GCA_964460935.1 uncultured Terriglobales bacterium
ATCCAGCACGAGCACGCGATGATTACGAAAGCGACCAGCGCATAAGGGGCCCAGCGTTTCACATTCCACCTCCCACGTGGATTTCATTTCCCACTACTACGCCCGCCGCTACGCTGAGCGTGGCGTTCTGCATGGGAGGCAGTTGAGCTGTCGCAATGCCTTTCTTCACTCGCGCATCGACGGTGCTACGGCCCTTCGGACTGGTAGCCATGATGGTCACGATTGTTCCGTCCGGGACCGGATTTCCGGCGCAATCTTTCACAGGATCTGTTTCGACCAGCAGTCCGTTCTTTCCGGGCTTGGCGTGAATGCGCAGGTTGCAGGGATCGGATGCGGTTTCGGTCACCACACGGCGCACCGATGTCTGCCCGACACTGGCGATGAATTGTGCTGGTCCGGCTTTGCGGCCGGAATCAAGTTTGATGTACGCAATGCCGTTCTTCGACGCGACATTGCGCGACTGCGGACTTCCGCCGGCAACTGTCAGGTCGAACTTCACCGGGGTCGGTTGGGTTACCAAGTTGTGTTTACTGTCGAAGATAAAGACAGTTCCTGCTATTACTTCTCGTCTGTCCACCGGCACACGCGAGGGACGCGCGAGGAACGCGACATCACTGGGAGCGCCGGGCGCCACGTCGAACGTCACCGCCTCGCCATTCACGATCGCGGTGTACCGTCCTGCGCGGTTCAACGTCAGATCGACGCTATTTCCGAGCTGAACGTCCTTCTTGGTGGCTGTTCCCGGGCCGAATACATACAGCGTTGCGTTTCCGCTGCCTGTGGTGGGGAGGCTGACTTTGTTTCCGGCCACAGCGTGTGCCGGCGCGCTGATGTCAGCCGCGTGTGCCAAGTCGGCGAGGAACCAGCAACCCACCAATACCACTATGTAAGTAAAGATCGTACGCATCGTTATGAGCCTTGTTGCCGATTGATGCTATAGCTGTTCACGGTTACGCGGTACGTCTGCACCTTGTCGACGAGGTCAGGGCGCAGGCCGACCGTGAAGGTCTGCGGCGTTTGTGGCAGGAGAGCATGATCCACGTAACCGTCGGACACCCAGATCACCTTGCCGGTGTTGTCGTAGAACGTAGCCAGCACGTGCGGGATGTTTACCGTCTGGCCGCTCTCGTTTATCAACTCGCCGCGCAGAACTTTGCGTCCGTTCTGATCCATATCGAGACGCTGGTTGAGAACGCCAATGGTCGGGTCCGCCGATGCGGGAACCAGCAATGAGTTCGGCTGGATGCGCACGTTCTTTACAGCGCTCAGCTTTACCTTGGGGAAGTCGATGCGGAACGGCGACACTTCCTTCGGAAGCAACACGTGCGAAATCTTGTCGAAGCTGCTCTCCTCGCCGAGGTCTTTGCCGTTATTTCCCACTAACGTTGTATTTACGGAGACAAAGCCCGGGACGGTGTCTTCATTTACTACTTCGCCGAGGATCGTGGTGCCACCTTCGAAGTTGACGGCGTTCATCGAAACGATGCGCACCCGGGGAGCTTCCACGTTCTGAGCGCCCCAGTCGTCATCGGTGCCGCGGGTAACGATGTCCCAACGCAGGAAGTTCACCGGGATCACCTGCGGAGGAACTTTCGCCTCCTTCTCCGACGGCCACTGCACGTTCCAGTCCTTACCGTTCTTCACGACTTTCAGGTCGCGTGTGCCATAGACCGCACCTACGGCTGTGGACCATTGGAGATCGGTTCGCACCTGGGCCTCGGTATCGGATTCGCGCAGGATCTTGGGCGTCACCTTCGACAAGGTGGAGAAAGTACGCAGATCGCCATTCGATCCGCCGACATCGCGGGTGAAGCTCTGGAGATCGACGGAGTTCTTGTTGGCGACCAGTGCGTATGCGCCTTTCCAGTTCCTTGCCTGGACCTGGTCGTACATCGCACGCACGGCTCCGTCAGGCGTGCTCAAGTCAAATGAGGTCTTGTTTGCGTTCAGTGTGCCGGCGGCGATCAGCAGCACCGTTACAACTATCATCACAATTACCAGGATGCGATACATTTATTTCGCCTCCCGCAGAGCCGGAGCTTCGCTTGGCGCCGGGAATTCGATTGTCTCCACAACCGCGCGTCGTTCACCCAGCATGATCACGCTCAATACCGACAAGATTGCTACCGCCATAGGCAGCAGGCCCCACATCAGGCCCTGCCACGGCGGGGGCGGCGCACCGAAATCCATCTTCTGCGCCGGAGGCACGTCGTCCTTCACCCACAACGACACAGCGCCGTTGTCGTAGGTTTCCGTTTGTCGCCATCCCGCGAATGCCAGCAACGGTTCGTAATACCGGTCGCGGACGAAGATGTACTTCAGCCCATACTGGTTCGCGTGCTTCAGCATGGCGCGCAACGATTCCATGCCGGCCAGCCCGAAGTACTTGGCATTGTCCAATTTGCCTGCGCCGTATGCGGTCATCTCAGGCAGCAAGCGAGCCGAGTTGTAATCGCCGTCAACCGAGGTGGCGTTGGTATCGATCGACACCCTCGAGAACAACGAACCGAAACCCAGCGTTAGATAGCGGAACTTGCTGTGATCGTCGCGATTCAGGAATTGCACGATCGGATCGGTTTTGAATGGCGTATCGGAAATTGGGTTGAACTTCACCCAAGCCACGCCAAACGCTCCCGTTAGCACAGCCGCAGTGAAGATCGGAACCAGGGCCTTTCGCCCGTAGCGGTTGATCAACTCGGCTGCCAACAATCCGCCGATAGGAAGCGCCATCAGCGTGGACAAGAAGGTGAAGCGCTCGAAGGTCAAAATGTAGAACAGTCTTCCGAACAGGATCTTGGCAAATGGAGTTGTCCCGCCAAGGCCGATCATGGCAGTGACCCACCAGCCGAAGAAGAGCGGCATCCAACGGCGATTCTTAAGGCCGCGGATAAACATGAATGGCACGACCAGTGCCAGGAAACCGTAGGGAATGAGCCAGAAGTTCACGCCGGTGCGCAGGTTCAATAGATAGTTGTCGCGGCTCGGGTGAGGAATCGGAAGTTGCGTGACCGGATTCTTGAAGTACGAGATCCAGAACGGCAACAACACGATTGCGACACCTATGGCGATCAGTGCCCCGAATACTGCTGCCCGCGAGATGATTCCGGCTGACGATGCATCCGCACCTTCGCGGTCGCGATCGACAATCGCCAGCCAGACGATCGGCCAGGCGAAGAGAACGATCGTGAACAGCGTGAGGTGGTGAATGGCGGCTGCACATACGGTCAGCAACGTCGCCTTGATCAAGTTGCCGAAGCTTGCATCGCGCAGCCAGCGGTAGAAATACGGAATCGCGTTCAGCGTTACCGCCGCACCGAGGATTGTGTTGATCTGTCCTGACTGATACGCGAGCATCGCCAACGATCCCAGAAATACGGAGCCGATGGCGGCATAACTGGCCGACTGCTCATCCACCCACAATCGCGCATACCGCAGCACGCCAACGGCAATCAACAGGATGCCGACCAGTTGCACGAACATGTACGACATCGTCAGGCCGAAGGCGTAAGAGAAGAGCGCGATTAACTGGTGAGCCAGGGGCGGATAGGTCGTCTGCGAAAAACCTGCGAACCATTTTTCGTTCCAGGGATTGAACCAATGCGAAGCATAGTGCGACGCGAAGAACATGTGTGTATTCGCGTCGTATGACATCGTCGGCAGTTGAAACAACAGCAGCGGCCCATGCACGGCCAGCGCAAGCAAAAGAATGGTGGTGACGGATACAGCGCGCGGGCGGCTGCTCGTGGATGATGCCGATATCACTGAATTCCTCCGGTGCTTTCTTTCCGGAGCGTTTGGATTCAGGACGAGCTGCTCGGGTTGACTTGGGAAGAAATGAAACTTATCCAAACCGCGGCTTGCAACCAACAGCGCTGAATTGTCCACAAATCACTCATCAGAGTACGCAAGTGCTCTGTCCTCGCCCTGTGGCACCTCATGACGCAGCGCAGAAAAAGTGAGTACGTCGTTGCTCAAACTGGGTATATCAATTCGCCACTTGCCGCGAGTACGCAGTCCCAAGAACTTTTGGACGGGCAGTTTTCATATGCGATCAACATTGAGCTCACTTGGAATTCCGCTTGCGATGAGTGAGCTGCACCATTTCCGCGCCCCTGGTGGTCTCGTGAAAAGTTTTCTCAGGTACGTTACAGTCTGTTCCGCGCTATTGATTTTCTTACCGGTGTTGCGCGCACAGACTTTTGAAGTCAACGGCCAGCAACAGGATTCTGCCCAACCGCAACCGTCGAAGAACGGCTCGCGTTCCGCGCAGCCAGCTTCTTCCGGTGGACTCGGATGGGGAAGCAGTATCGAAGTGGGACGTTTCGCCCGCGCCGCCCAAATGGCTTTGGGAAAGGGCGACTACGGCGGCGCCACGAATTATGCCGAGCGGGCGGTGCAGGCGGCTCCGCAGGACGCGAAGCTCTGGTACCTGCTCGGATATACCGCCCGTCTCGCAGGCCGTTACGATCAGTCTCTACAGGCATTTCAGCATGGACTCAATCTGCAGCCCGGAGCTGTAGAAGGCCTGTCCGGCATGGCGCAGACGTATGCCCGGATGGGCAGGATCGATGATGCCAAACGACTTCTTCTGCAGGTGATCGCCGCCAATCCTAAGCGCGAAAACGATCTGTTGGTCGCGGGCGAGCTTTTCATGCAGACGGGAGATCCGCAAAGAGGCATCGAGCTGTTGCAGCGTGCGGAGAGCATGCATCCTTCGCCGCACGCGGAGCTGCTGATGGCAACCGGCTACATGAAGCTGAAGCAGCCGGATCAGGCCAAGCAAATGCTAGATCGTGCCAAGCGGCATTCGCCTAACAATGTCGATATCTTCCGTGCCGTGGCGAACTACTATCGCGAGGTCCGCGATTACCCGAATGCGATTGCAACGCTTCGCCAGGCGCCCAGGATGACGCCGGAAGTCTTGTCCGATCTCGCCTATAGCTACGAACTCAATGGCGATAACAAGAATGCCGCTGCGTACTACTCCAGGGCCGCCGATAGCCAGCCGCAGCAGCTCAACTATCAGCTAAGCGCCGCGAACTCCGAAATGCGCGCCGGAGATCTGGGCAAGTCGAAGCAGTACATCTCGCGCGCCGAAGGTATCGATCCCAATCATTACCGGCTGCACGCCATCAAGGCGGCGCTTGCCAAGACCGAAAACCGTAACGACGACGCCATCAACGAATACAAGCTGGCGATCGCAGCAATTCCGAAGGATGGTGTTCCTGAAGGCACTCTTTTTCCGATTGAGCTGCGCCTGAACCTGGCTCTGCTCTATCGCGACACCAACAACACCGCCGGCGCGCACGAGCAGATGCAACTCGCCGAAGCGGAAATGTCGAAGATCCAGGTTGAGGGGCCAGCCAAAGCGGAGTTCTTCCGCGTGCGGGCAGCCATCAAGACCGCCGGTGACGATCTGGCGGGAGCGGAAGCCGACCTGAAGCAAGCTCTACAACTCGATCCCGAGAACACCAACATCTCGCTTCAGTATTCCAATTTGCTGTGGAAGCTGAAGAAGAGAGATGAAGCACGCGATATCTACGCGAACGTGCTGAAGAAGGACCCCAAGAATCGTTTTGCCCTCGAAGGCCTGGGATATCTCTATCGCGAAGAAGGAGACGTAAAGACCGCAGCCGAATACTTTACGCGGTACGCTCGCGCCTATCCGGACGATTATGTGCCGTATCTCGCGATGGGCGATCTGTATGCCAGCGCTCATCAATACCAAGAAGCGGATCAGAGTTACGAAAAGGCATACAAGATCGCGCCGCAGAATTCTTCCGTTGTCGCCAACGCCACCAATGCCGCTCTGGAAGCACATCAGGTGCCACTGGCCGGTCACTGGATCACTCGTGCGGTCGGCGCCATGAATGACGATCCGCGCGTGATGCGCGAACGTGAGCGTTACCTGTTCCACGTCGGCAAGTACGTTGAGTCGGCGAATCTCGGGTACAAGGTGCTGCAAAAGCTGCCCACGGATCGCAACGCGTCGGTGTATCTGGGATACGACCTCTACAATCTCGGGCGATACGATGAAACTCTCGAACTGGTCAGCAAGTACGAGAAAGTGCTGCCGAAAGAGCCGAACTTCCCGCTTCTCGCTGGACACGTACACAAGCAATCGCAACTCCTGAACGAGGCGGCTGACGATTACTCGCGCACGATCGACAAAGATCCCTCGACCTCAAATGCGTATGTCAACCGCGGGTACGTGCTGAATGACCTTCAGAATGCGAACGCTGCCATCCATGATTTCCAGACGGCGCTCAAGCTGAACCCCAAGGACGGTGTGGCCCACTTGGGTATGGCGTTCTCTGATCTTCAACTTCGCCACGCGAAGGATGCACTCAATCACGTAGATACCGCCGAGAAGCTGCTGGGCGAGTCCGGAGCGACTCACCTGGTCCGTGCGACGGCGTATCGACAAGAGCGCCTTCTGACGAAGGCGGAGAAGGAGTACCGTGCGGCCCTGAAGTATTCTCCTGAGGATCTCAAGCTGCACATGGCGCTGGCGGATACGCTTTATTATCAGCGCCGTTACAACGATGCCGCCAACACTCTGACTGACGCGCTGCAGCTTTCTCCGGGCGATCCGCTTATCTACGCGGAGCTGGCGCATGCGTACGCGCAACTCCACCGTGCCGACGAGACGATGAAATATGTGCAAGCCGCCGAGAAGGAAGGCGGAGATCAGTCAGGCGTGCTGTTGGCCACTGGCGATGCATTGCTCACGCTTGGCGACCGGCAAGCAGCCCAGCAGCGTTTCCTCGCAGCTTTGCAGGCTCCGGATGCGAATCGAGTGGATGCCCGCCTCGCAATTGCCAGGCTCATGGCCAGAAATGGCAATTGGGACGATGCGACCCAACAGGTCAGTCTCGCATTTGCCGAATCACGCATTGGCGAATCCAGCCCGGTGTCGGCCGATAACTATGTCGAAGCCGGCAACATCATGCTGGGAATGCACAAGTTCGATCTGGCGCAGAAGATGTTTGAACGCGCCAAGACCGCTGGTGCAGCGGACGAAGTGGTCTCGATCGGACTGGCGAATACCTACATCGCACAAGGCAACAATGTCGATGCACAGGCAGCGCTGGCGGCGCTGGGCAATCCTGCCGACTATGACGATAGCTACGACTACAAACTGGCTTTGGCGAATGTGTATCGTCAGCGCCACGACGACGTTCATGCGCTGACCGCTTTCGCGCAGGCTAACAACCTCGCCGGCCAGGACGACGATATTGCCTCTCGTGCCATGCTCCAGGTCGCCGGCGAGCAGGGCATACCCGTGACGCAGAAGCTCGGTTTTGCCACCGACTTCACGATGGCGCCGATCTTCGACGATCCAACCATCTACGCACTCGATGCGCGGCTATTTGGTACTGCCAACGGAGTGCTACCGCCTCCACGCGCGATGCTGGAATCGCGTTGGACCAATTCGTTCCGGCTGCATCAGGGAAACCTGCCGTTGATCACCGGATTCTTCCAGCTCCGCAATGCGCGCGGGCAGGAGTCAATTCCTAATCAGGCGCTCATTCTCGACATCGATACGTGGGACACCACCTTCAACGGCGCCATTAACCCGGTGTTGCATCTTGGCCGCAGCTCCCTCGTTTTCAATACGGGGATTCAGTACACGCTTCGCCGCGACAAGGAGTCGCCGCTGCAGTTGAACCAGAACTTGTTCCGCCAGTTTGCCTACATGTCGACGAGTTCATTTTTCAACTGGATTGCCGTTAACGGCAGCGTTTATCACGAAACGGGACCCTTTACCGATCAGGACCTGCACTCACGCGATCTGGGCGCGCATCTCGAATTCACGGTCGGCCGTCCATGGGGCAAAACAGCGATGGTGACGGGATGGTCTGTGCGCGACTTGCAGTTTAACCCGCTGATTCGCGAGTTTTTTACCACATCCACGTATGCCGGAATATCGCGCCGATTCGGCGAAAAAGCAAAGCTTACCGTGCTGGGCGAATATCTGCGCTCCTGGCGCGTGCAGGATCAGATCTTCGTTCTCGGACAGGCCGCGCGTCCCGCAGCGGAATTTGAATATCGGCCGACCAAAAACTGGGCGATTAACGCAAATGGGGCATACGGCCGTGGAATGGGAATCAGCGCGTATGACAACGTGCAGAGCGGAATTCTCATCTCTTATACAAAGCCGCTGCGCAGAATGTGGAACGACGGTGCGGGCGAGGTTCCGGTGGACTTTCCGCTCCGGTTCTCCATTGGATTTCAGCAAGACGATTTCATGAATTTCTCTGGCCGCGGACAAATGATATTCCGACCAGTTTTTCGTTTGTCACTTTTTTAGGCCAGGTTTAGGGGCCCATGAAGATTTGCTTGGTTACCGCGTTCCCGCCCAGCCGGCGAGGACTTAACGAATACGGATATCACATCGCGCGCGAGTTACAGGCGGATCCGCTTCTCAGCGTCACTGTGCTCGGCGACGAGACGGAAGGCATTGCTACCGAGGAACTGCACGATTTCGACGTGCGCCGCGTCTGGGATTTTAATTACAACACCAACGCGCTGCGCATTCTCAAAGCCGTTCGCGATATCAAGCCTGACGTAGTCTGGTACAACCTGCTGTTTTCGACGTTCGGGAATCATCCCGTCGCCGCCTTCTGTGGGCTGACCGCGCCAGCGCTCACGCGCCTCTCCGGAGTTTACACGCACGTGACGCTGCACCACCTGATGGACAACATCGACCTCAAGGATGCGGGTGTCAGGTCGCCTCGGCTTTACCGAGTGGCGGGAAAGATTGCCACCCGCATGCTCCTGACCGCGAACTCCGTGAGTGTGCTGCTTCCAGCGTACCGCCGCACTCTCATCGAACGATACGGCGGAGGAAACATTCACTTCCGCTCGCACGGAATTCTGTCCGCCCGGCCTGAGTATCCCGATTTCTCGCTCCGCGGAAAGCCGCACAGAATCCTGGCGTTCGGGAAATGGGGAACCTACAAAAGTCTAGAGCTGCTCATCGAGGCATTCCTCCGCATTTCGCGCAAGCGGAACGATATGAAGCTCATTATCGCCGGCGCGAACCACCCGCAAACGCCAGGGTACGTGGAGTCGGTCGCCGCCAGTGTAGCCAACATCAAGAACATTGAATTCACGGGGTACGTTCCGGAAGAAGAAATCGCTCCGCTGTTCCGAAGCGCTACGGTTCTCGTGCTCCCGTATTCTTCCGCCACTGGAAGTAGTGGAGTGGCTCACTTGGCTGCCGGATATGGGGTCCCAATCATCTCAGCAGATATTGAGGACTTCCGCGATATGGCGCTCGATGAAGGACTGGCCATCGACTTTTACAACACTGGCAACCCCGACAGTTTGGCTGAGAAGATCATTGACCTCGTAGATTCTCCCGAGCGTCAGAAGGAGATGGCTGAAGCCAACTTCTCAGCGGGACTACGAATGACCATGCCGCAGATCATGCGCCGTTACCTGCGCTCGTTTGATGCCCATCAGAGAGCGAAGGCTCTGGCTCCCATCTCACGCTTCCGCCGGCTACCCGCGTGGATACCCTCACGATCGACAATTTTCCGCGCCGCTGCGCCGAGGTGGTCGCCGTGGATGTAAGAGCGATGGTTGTGATTCGGGGCGCTGGCGAGTCGACCTCATTCTCCGAGCAGGTTAACGGTGTCCCCTATGCGTTTGGCGATGTCTTGGGCAGGCCAATTGTCTTTCGCGTTATCGATCGTCTGAAGCAACACGACATCCGGAGTATCACGGTAATTACGGATGCCAATGCCAGTCTTTGGCCGAGTGGCACAGCCGCAAACGGCCGTTGGGTGCCGACGTCTTCCGATCAGATCTGGAATGCTGCCGAGCAGATCTTTGCCGATGGGATTCAGGATGGCGCCGATTCAATTATCGTCATTCGCCTCGGCGCCTATGTCGAAATCGATTACAACGACCTGCTTCAGTTTCACCGTGACCGTCACGCGAACGTCACGTCGGCTGTAGACGCGGATGGTTTCGGCCTGGACCTTTACGTCGTCGGCGCTGCTCAAAGTGATGATGCCGGCTATTTGTTTCGCCATGCCTTTCGAGAGTTTCGTACCCAACCAGAAGTTTTTCGCTTTTCGGGGTATGTAAATCGCCTTAGTTCACCCAACCATCTTCGGCAACTCGCAATCGAAGGGCTAATGCAACGTATTCAGCTCGCTCCCGAAGGTTGGCAAGTCAAGCCAGGTGTGTGGGTTGGGCGCGGTGCGCAAATTCACAAGCGTGCACGGGTGCTGAGTCCGGCATTCATTGGCGTCGGTTCTCGTGTTCGCGCGGCTGCTGTCGTAACCCGCTGTACGGCACTGGAACATCATTCGGTGGTTGACTGCGGCACAGTTGTCGAGAACGTCACCACATTGCCGTACACGTACCTGGGCGCGGGGCTCGACGTAACGCACTCGGTAGTCGGGCAGAACAGGATATTCAACCTGAAGCGCGGCACCGAAGTAGAGTTCAATGATCCACGGCTGATCGGCGAGGCATCATCGCACGCGTCCCTACGTGCTCTTAGTAGCCTGGTGTCGCTGGCCAGCTTCTTCCCCGCTCATTTTTTGCGTGGGATTTTCGCGCCGTCCCATCGCGAGATTCCCGCGTCTTTGCCGGAAGCGATCGCGGTTCCCGCGGCGGCACTCGACAACCCGGCGCCCATTCAGGCGAACACTGCCCCCGCAGTGGACGCCGGAGAGTTCCCCTCCCAATTAGCTGTTGCGAGGAGATATGGAAACGAGTAGGCCCGTAGTTGTGAAGCGCATGCCCGAGCGCTTGAACCAGAAACAGGCGCGGACATTTCTTCGCGAAATACAGCCCCTCCTCAACACCGATCGGCCCCAACTCGTCTTTGATTGTTCGTTGATCCGACAGATGGACGCCGCCGGCGTGGACATGCTGTTGCATTGCATGGCCGAGATCATGAAGCGTGATGGCGAACTGAAATTGGCCGCCGTCTCGCCACAGGCCTCGGTGGTTCTTGAGCTGACCAGAACTGACAGGTTGTTTGAGGTATTCGAGACGTCCGGCGATGCGGTCAGAAGCTTCTACCGCTTCTTGCCCAACGCGATGAAGAACCAACCCGTACTGGTGTCCAAGATACCGGTACCACTTGCCGCTGAAGCGAAGTCCGCGGCCACCGACAACGCATCGGCGGCTGCTTGAAATTGAACTGATTTGATCATGAAGCCTGCTATCACAGTTGCGACCACCCCTCCGCGCCTCGGCTGGCGGGATGCGGTCGCCACGCTGCGCGCCGAATCCACACACGCTCGTGTCCTGGGCGGCAGCCTCATCATGCTCGTGGGCTCCAGTCTCGTGAGCGTCGTCAACTTTGGATACAACATCGCAGTCGCCCGCATGCTCGGCCCATCGGCGTTCGGCCATGCCGCGGCGGCGGTGACTTTGCTGATGTTGGTTTCTGCGATCACTCTGTCATTTCAACTGGTCTGCGCGAAGTTCGTCGCGCGCAATGAAGCTGCCGCAGGCAAGGCTCAGGTCTATTCCGCTCTTATGCACCGGGCCTTGCTTGTGGGAGCTCTCCTGGGCGTCTCGCTTCTACTCGCAAGCGGCTATGTCGCAAGTTATCTGAATCTGCCGTCCCGATGGGTTGTCATGCTTCTGGCGCTCGGCATCGCGTTCTACATCCCGCTGGGGGTAAAACGCGGTGGGCTTCAGGGCACCTGCTCGTTCGCCCGGTTGAGCTGGAACTTTCTGCTCGAAGCCTTTACGAAATTTGTCGGCGCAGTCGTTCTGATTCACCTTGGATATGGCGTATATGGAGCTGTCGCAGCGATATCGCTTTCAGTCGTGCTGGCATTCTGTGTCCCAGCCATCCCGCCCGAGTTGAAGGTACACCCGGCGATCGGACTGCCTGCGTCATTTCATGAAGGTATGCAGGCCATCGTTTTTTTCGTCGGGCAGGTGGTGATCAACAACGTCGATATCCTGCTCGTCAAACATTTTTTTTCCAGCGATCAAGCCGGCCTATACGCAGCCATCGCGCTGGTCGGGCGTGTCATCTATTTTGCTTCGTGGTCCGTGGTGAGCGCCATGTTCCCGATTTCCGCCGGGGCCAAGCCGAAGGTTGAGAATGCGTCCGTGCTGGTGGTGCCGCTGATCATCGTGCTGTGCATTTCGCTGTTGTTCATTGTGGGTCTCGGGATGTTTCCCGAGACAGTATTGAGAACCATTTTCGGATCGGGCTTCCACATCGGCCTGAAGATGAACTCGCTCATGAGCCTGTATGCCGCTGCAACCGGAACATACTCGCTGGCGGTGGTGCTCATGACCTACGAGATGTCGCGAAAAATCGCCAATACGGGCTGGTTACAGCTTGCCGTCAGCGGCGCCATCTTCGGCGGTATCACTCTCTTTCATCATGACCTCCGCGAGGTTGTGGTTGTGCAACTTGTGCTTATGGTTGTGCTTCTCGTGATCGTGTCACTTCCCTTTTTCCGCACTCATCGGAGTTCCGTTGCTTTCCAGGAGGCAGCATGAAACGACTGCGCCGGGTTACGGAAGCCGAAGTCATCGCCGAGTTCCTCAAGAACGAGTTCTACCAGGAAGAATTCCATCGTGACCGTCGCCAGTTCGAACATCTCGTGCTTGATGCCGATCTGACCTGCGAAGACGAGAACATGCTGCGCCGCGCCCTCTTGTATCGCCGGCGTGGCCACATGTGGCGCGAACTCCCTGCCGACACGCAGTGGTGGGAGATGCAGTTGGAACCGGAAGATCTGGACAAGCTGCGCGTCTTCCCGCGCGCTCACTGGCGCAAGATCGCCGACGGCAGCTTCGGCCTTGCAGATATCGTCGAACGCATCCGCAGCCGCGAATTCTTTGGCAAGGTTGCTGACTTCATTTCCAAAATTCATTCCCTGAGCTATCAAATGCGGACATGGCGTGATCGCACTTCGGTGATTCTTATCGGCGAAGACGAGAATTCCTCGATCACCATCATTGAAGGAAATCATCGCTTGACCGCCGCCATGCTCGGCGCGCCAGAGATCATCGGCAGCCACTTCCGCGTTTTTCTCGGAGTGTCTCCGCACATGGACCAGGTCTGCTGGCATAACGGAAATGTTAAGACTTTGGCGCGCTACATCAAGAACCGTCTGCGGCATCTATGGCGCGACGATGACACAGACCTCAGCCGTCTGGCCACGATCACACCGGCGGCCACAGTGTCCGCTGCGCCAAGCTACGTTAAGGCAGTGGGCAAGGTCATGCGCGAATCGAAATGAAACGTTTGGAGTGCAATATGGACAGCTCACGCTGGTTGTCTCGATTTATGATCGCCGTTGTCGCGTTCGTCCTATGCGGCGGACCAGAACTGCTGCAGGCGCAACAGCCCACTCAACCTCCTGCGACGCAGCAGGACCAGGACGATACTCCGGTGACTTCGCCTGCCACAGACCAAAGTTCGCAACCGCCCGTGCAGCAAGACCAGAATGTCGGGACAACTCAGCAGAACGCCACACCTGATCCAAGCAAAGGTCCGCTGCAACCGGCAGAGACGAATACCTTGCCGAATGCGCCGAGTTCGTCACAGCCGGCACAGCAGTCACCGCAGCAGCCTGCGCAGGCTCCCGCCGGAGGCGCCGCCGCACAAGGCGTCAAGACTGCCGGCGGCGCAGCATCACGCCCAGCAGGCACTGCTATCGCTCCCGCTAAGCAACACCAGGCACGTTCACTGCTGATCAAAATCAGCGCGATAGCAGCCGGAGCCGCTGCGCTTGGAACCATCTATGCACTCTCGCGTGGTTCTTCCAGTGTTCCTCCCGGCGTTCACTGACGAACTGCGGGCGGGCATTCTTGCTCGTCTCAACTGCATCACATCGAACGACCAGCTTTTAACACGACAGCAATCATGGGCCTAAAGACTCCGATACTTATTTCTTTCTCCGGCATGGATGGCGCCGGCAAGAGCACGCAGATCGAAAACCTCAA
>CAYWSM010000199.1:0-11073 GCA_964460935.1 uncultured Terriglobales bacterium
AATTTACACCTGAATGCTACCTTCCGCTATCGACAACGATCCCTGGTGTTTTGTGCCAAGAATACGGATTTGCTTACATCACGCCCTCGCCGCCTATGCGTCACAGCGCAACCTCGCCAGCAGAGCTAAGTTCTGCTGTTATGGCCACTCCGGTCGAGCGCCACATCAATCCATGGATCGTCACCGTCTCCGTGATGCTGGCGACCTTCATGGAGGTTCTCGATACCACGGTGGTCAACGTTTCCATCCCACATATCTCGGGGAATCTCTCAGCAACCGTCGATGAAGGGACATGGGTCGTTACGTCTTACCTCGTCTCGAATGCGATTGTTCTGCCGATGTCCGGATGGCTAGCCAGCTACTTCGGACGCCGCCGTGTCCTGATAGTGTGCGTTGCGGGCTTCTCGTTGACTTCGCTCTTATGTGGACTTGCCACCAGCCTTGAGGGATTGATCTTTTTCCGTATCCTGCAAGGTGTTACCGGCGGAGGCATGGTGCCCCTGGCGCAGTCCGTCATGCTGGAAAGCTTCCCGCCCGAAAAGCATGGTCAGGCGATGGCGGCGTACTCCATCGGAATTCTTTTGGCGCCAATTGTCGGCCCTACACTCGGCGGCTGGATCACGGATTCTTACACCTGGCGCTGGATCTTCTTCATCAACGTTCCCGTCGGTATTCTGTCGGTAATCATGATGGGAGCTTTTGTGTGGGATCCGCCTTATCTGAAGCGTCCGAAGGGAACAATCGACTATCCCGGCATGTTTCTACTGGCTCTCGGCTTTGGCTGTCTGCAGATTGTCCTCGATACAGGCCAGAAGAACGACTGGTTTGGCGCTACCTCCATTCGCGTATATGCGACTCTCTGCGTGATTGGATTGGTGGGCATGGTGATTCGAGAACTGACGGCGGACCATCCCATCGTCGATCTGCGAGCGTTGAAGAACCAGACTTTCGCTGCCGGCGTGTTTCTGATGACCGTGATCGGCTTTGTCCTTTACGGCAGCTTGTTGCTCCTTCCTATCTATCTCCAAACGCTATTGAACTATCCCGCTCTGCAGTCGGGACTGGCGCTTTCTCCTCGCGGAATTGGCGCTCTCATCTGTACTCCCATCGTTGGCATTCTTACCAGCAAGCGCGATCCGAGGAAGATTCTGGCCTTCGGTCTCGCAATCGGCGGATTCACCATGTGGGAGTTGTCGCGTCTTAATCTGAACGCTGGTTACTGGGACATCTTCTGGCCGCAGGTGCTGCAGGGTGTCGGACTCAGTTGCACCTTCATTCCCCTCGCAACGGCCAGCATGTCACTCATTCCCAAACCGAAGATGAGCAACGCTACCGCCATATTCAACCTCATGCGCAATATCGGCGGTAGTTTTGGCGTCGCCCTGATGACGACCTTCGTCGCACGGCGTACGCAGTTCCACCAGACACGGTTGGTTGAGAACATCAGTACAGATGACTTCCACTCGATGCTGATGCTTGAGCAAATGAAAGCATGGTTCATGTCGCGGGGGGCTGATGCCTTTACCGCCTCACGCCAGGCCCTCGGCGCCATGTATGGAATGGTCCAGCGACATGCTTCGATGATGTCATTTGTCGAGGCATTCTGGATCATGGCCGTAATTTTCTGGGTGGTTACGCCACTGGTGATCTTGTTACGCAATCCGCGCCGCCATATCGGCACGGCAGAGAAATCACACAGAACTCCAGAACGTAAGGCGGAGCATCGGCAAGCAGAAGTGCCAGAACTTGTTCATGCGTAATTGGCCGTTGGACCGATTTTTGGCATCAAACCTTTCAGGGCCACCGGGCGGCGAGGGCCGCTGCTGAATCACAACACAATTTTTGCGTCACCACTCAAGCAATTTTGCAGAATTTCAGGGCTCCATCCAAGGAGGATTTCCAGTATTCGCAATCTTTGTTCTTAGTTCGGATGGTGCATGGCTATAGCTGCAAAAGGTCCGAAAATCTCGCTCGCGGTACTTTGTGGTCTCGGCGTGACCCTGCTCGCAGCCGGTGTTCATTTCGCTACATTGCCGCGCGACATTGATTTTCGATACATCATCATCGGCGATCTCATGGCCGGACTGGCGACCATTATTGTTTGTCTCGCCATCCAGTTGCGGCAGGAGGAAGTGCATTACCGGACGGCGATGGAACGTGCTGCCATTATTGCCGAATTGAACCACCATATCCGCAATGCCGTCTTTCCACTATGCCTGGCCGTACAAAAGTCTGGAAATGAAGATGCCATCAAGACCTCCAATGATGCCGTGGACCGCATCAATATCGCATTAAAGGATGCCAGTGCCGATGCGATCTCCGGACGTATCGATTATCGAGGCGCGGGTCCGAATGGTTCACAGGGGTAATTCTGCATGCTGAAGCTTCTGCTCGTTGACGACGAGCCTGCAATTCTGGAAGTGTTCAAAGAAGTTCTGGAATTGTCTTCGTTCGAGGTACACACGGCGAAGTCGGCTTCCGAAGCTCTAACCATCCTTCAGGACGAGGTTTTCGATGCTGTAGCAACCGACCTGCGGATGGAAAGTCCGCTTGCTGGATATCAGGTAGTCAGAGCCGCGTGCAATATCAGTCCGCGTCCGACAATCGCCCTGGTTACTGCATTTCCGGTGCCATCCTCGGAATGGCGGCAAGCAGGCGTTGATGCATTGTTCGTAAAGGGCCATAACACAATCAGGTTAGGAGAGGACCTGCTTCAGTTGGTTAACAGCCGTCCCTCTGAATTCGCACCCGCGCAAGTGCAAGATAACCCATGAGGACGAACACGTAAGCTGTTCAGGATTACGATTCCTTCAAAAACTGCAACTCCGCATCCGTCTCGCGCAGTCGGGCGGCAATTACAGTTGCAATCCACTCCATCAGGTTCAGTGCCAGCTTGTGATGTTCTGTCGTCAGGGCGTCGAAGCGCTCGCGGGTAAGTACGTAAAGCTCTACATCGGTATAGGCGGCTGCATCCGCTGATCGTCGTGTTCTGTCCACAAAAGCAAGTTCGCCGAAGAAAGCTCCGCGTCCATAGGTTGCGAGGTGATGAGCCGATCTTCCCGCCAGCGGCATCAAAATCCGCACAGATCCCCGTCGAATGAAGTACAGCTCATCTCCGGGTTCTCCGGTCGAGAATATCTTGTCGCCGGCACGGAACGAACGAATCCGAACGCTGGCCTCCAGCGCAGCAATCGTTTCCTGCTTGCGTTGCCGGATCACGTCGAGGTCGCGGATCTCCCACGGTCTTTCTGGTTCATGCTCCACATGAGCAGCCTTCAGAATCCGGTCTTCCACCCATTCAAGAGCCGCATCGAGATGGGGGAAGAGGCGCGAATGGTGTTCCTTGCGTGTCAGTCCGACCTGCTTGAAGTAACCCACCATGTCCTGGCCGCTTGGCGCATGCGAAGGCATATGGCTGAAGATAACGATGCCGTTATGTTCTGCCATAATGTCCTCAATCATCTCGAGCATATGGGCAGCGGTGAAATCGACTTGTTGTATGCGGCGCATATCGAGTATCAGGTACCTGCATTTCCTGAGGTCCGGTTCCAGTTCGGTATACAGTTGGTCGGTGGTGCCGAAAAACAGGCTGCCCTGCAACTCGAAAATGGCCGTATGCGCGCCTTCTCGCCGCAGGATTTCCATTTCCGCCGGCGTTCGCATCTGCTTCGATAATCGTTGGCTACCGTATGACTTTCGCCGCACTACTTTTCCAGCGCTCTGCTCGCGTAGAAAGAGCACGATCGCTAGCGCCACACCCACGCCCGAAGCAGCGATCAAGCTAACAGTTTCTGCCACGATGACGACCGCCACAATGACAGCGAAATCCAGGATTGTCGATTCAGACCGCAGCAACACAAGACTGTGCCGGTCAAACATTCGCACGCCGACGACAATCAGGATTCCGGCAAGCGCAGCAACCGGCACCCAGGCGATTGCCCATCCGAGAGCAATGAATGCCACCAGGGCGAGCGCTCCTTCGATGATTCCCGAAGCGCGGGTCTCTCCACCACTGGAGACATTCACCAGCGTAGCGCCCATCTGCCCCGAGCCAGGAACTCCGCCGACCGCTGCTGAAGCCAGGTTACCCAAACCCTGGCCGATCAATTCACGATCGGAATCGTGGCGCGATCGAGTAAGCGTATCGAGTACGACGCAAGTTTTCAGGGTGTCGATCGAGAGCAGTACAGCGAGCGTCAGCGCTGGATAAATCAGCAGATTCAGTTGGCTAATATCGGAAACGCGTATTGCGTGCCAGCGGGATAACGTGGCTTCAAGAAATCCGACATTCGAACTCGCCAGAGGGCCGATGACGAGCCTGTTGTCCACCAGCACGCGAAGAGACTGATCTCGAAAGGCCATCGCGAAATACGCGAGCATTCCACTCAATAGGCTCAGGATCGCCGCCGGAACAATCTTCGTCACCTTGGGCGCGATGAGCATTACCGCGATGGTTACACCGCCAATAACCAGGCTCTGCCATCTCCAAAGCGAAGGCGAAAGCACCGCGTGCCAGAATTCGGTTCCGCGCGGCGTACCGAGGAACTTGGGAATCTGGCTAATGATGATCACTAACCCGACGCCGCTGAGATAGCCGCTGACCACCGGGTATGGCATGTACTTGATCAGACGTCCCAGCCGGATCAGTCCGAATGCAATCTGTAATAGCCCACATGCGACGGCGATCAGCGCCATCATCGGCACGATCGCCTGAGCGGCAACTCCCCGCTGGATCATCTCAATCGCGAATGCCGAAAGAATCGCTACCGCCGGCGCGCTTGGAGCCGTAATCAGCCGCCGGGTTCCCCCTAAACTGGCGGCTACTATGCCTAGAGCAGTCGTGCCCAGAATTCCCGCAATTGCGCCCTGTGCCGCAAAAGTGCTGCCCAGCGGGGCATAAATGGTGACACCGAATGCAATGGCGGAGGGCAGCGCCACTAGCATGGAGGCTAGTCCGCCCCAGAACTCATTTACATAGGAGGGGCGAGTTGTGGGATTCCCTGCCGGAGATGTCTCTTGCTCTGGTGCGTTCGCCACTGCAGATTCGGTCGTCATTACTCGAACGGTGGAATTGTCTTACTGTAACTCACGGGTGACAATGGTTTCGACGGATATCTCTTGACCTAAAACACCAGCACAGTTTTCGGCAATAAGATGGCGAGTAGCTTCTCATGCCAGCCAGCCGAAGTTCATCCCTGTCATCTTGCGCAATTTCCGAAGTTGGTCTTCGGTGGCGCAGCCGATAATGCAATCGTCGCCCTTCAGATCCATGTAGGTGTATCGGCGGCTCGTGTTTTGTGCGGAAAGTAGTGAACAAAAATTCGCCAAAATCTCGGGATCAATCCAGTCCTCTTTTATGCGAGCATGCCACTCGACGGTCTCGCCACCGATCTCGAATGCTACCCATGCGTCTCCGTTTTCCGCATCCACGTGATCCCGTATGTTCTCGATCGGCAGGTCGCCTTGTGCGAGGTCACGCATACGTATTGCGACGAATGCATAGCTGCCAGGCCCATCGATACACCGAGTATTCAGGTGCCACAAGCTATCCGATAGCGGCCGGAACGGCTCGCGTTCCGTTTCGCCTCCCATGCGAATCACAGCGCCTACATACGGTCGTTCTTCGTATTTCCCGCGTTCGTAGCTCTCCAGCAGCGTGTTCACGGAGAACTCCGGCTTCAGGCGAATGCCGCACTCCGCCAGATTTTCGAGTTGCTGCTCGAGCGGAATCTTGGAATGCGGATAGAGAAATGAAAATAGGTTCATCAGCGGAAGTCTATCCCAGCGCGTTTAGAGATGCCGGAGCCTGCACGCCTGTGAACTCTGTAATGTGGTCTCCGTCACACTTGGCTGTGACTGGTTCCAATCCCCAGACCTGACCCATTAGACTAGACTGTTCGAAGGCACTCATCTATGTCCACTACCACTGAAACCGTCCTGCGCCCGATTTGCGCCGCCCCACGCCTGGAAAACGTCCGCTACGCCATCCGTGACCTTGCTGTTCTGGCGGATGAAGTCGCTAAGTCAGGCAAGAAGATCCTGCCGCTCAACATCGGCGATCCGCTCAAGTTCGACTTCGCCACACCTCCACATTTGATCGAAGCCGTATACAAAGCCATGCGCGATGGCAAGAACGGCTATTCCGCCTCGTCGGGGATACCCGACGCTCTCCAGGCCATTCGCGGTGAAGCTGAACGCAAGGGCATTCGCAATGTGCAGGACGTCTGCATAACCAGTGGCGTGAGTGAACTGGTGGACATTTGCCTTGCCGCGCTGCTCGGCAAAGGAGAAACGGTCCTAACTCCCAGCCCTGAGTATCCTCTCTATTCGGCTGTGCTTAGCAAGATCGAAGCTCCCCTGTGTCCCTACGACCTCGACGAAAGCAACGGCTGGGCACCCGATATCGAACAGATCGAGTCGAAGATTACTCCCAAAACGCGGGGAATTGTCGTAATCAATCCCAATAATCCGACCGGCGCACTCTACTCGAAAGAGACGCTGCTGAAGATCATCGACCTGGCACGACGTCACAACCTCGTGATCTTCGCCGACGAAATTTACGACAAGCTTGTCTTCGACGCCAAGCCACACATTCCGCTGGCTTCTCTTGCCAGCGATATCACAATCGTGACTTTCGGGGGACTGTCAAAGTCCTACCTTGCCCCGGGATGGCGCGTGGGATGGGGCATTATCAGCGGCGACGCCGCCTGCTCGAAGCCATACGTGGAAGGCATCAACAAGCTGCTGCGTTCGCGCCTCTGCGCTAGCCATCCGATGCAGTGGGCTATCAAACCCGCACTCGAAGGTCCACAGGACCACCTCAAGGTTGTGAGCGAAAAGCTGCGTCGCCGCCGCGATATCACTATGGAATGGGTGAATCGTGATCCGCGCGTCAGTTGCGTTTCGCCCGAAGGTGCCTTCTACGCCTTTCCCAAGCTCGATATTCCTGAAGACGATTTTTCCTTCGTAAAGAAGTTGCTCAGCGACAAGGCAGTCCTCGTGGTTCATGGCTCCGGCTTCGGCCAGAAACCTGGCACCAAACACTTCCGCGCCGTCTTCCTTCCCGACGAAGACACGCTGAAGAAGGCGTACCAGGCGATCACGGATTTCATGGACGAGCAGTACCAGTAGAAGTTCATCAGTTCATCAGTTTTCAGTTCGTCAGGCAGCCATTCTGTAACTTACTGACTAGCTGATGAACTGACATACTGATGAACTCAAAAAGATGATTGACATTCATTGCCACATCCTCCCCTCCGTCGATGACGGCGCCCGATCCTGGGAGATGGCGCTCGCCATGTGCGCTATGGCGCGAGAGGACGGCATCGAACATATCGTCGCCACGCCGCACGCCAACGACGTGTATTTCTACGACCGACCCGCCCACCACAAGCTTGCTGACGAATTAGCACAAAGGTTCGGTAATTCGCTGCAGATCTCTCTCGGCTGCGACTTCCACTTCAGCTTTGAAAACATACAGGACGCTCTCGAGAATCCATCGCGCTACACCATCGACAACACGCCATATCTGCTGGTCGAGTTCAGCGATTACTCAATACCGCCGAGCGTGGACGACAATCTAGCCAAACTGATCAATCTTGGTTTAAAGCCGATTATTACTCACCCGGAACGCAACCCATTGGTCCAGCGCCGGCCTGAGCGTGTGCTTGAGTGGGTTCGAGGAGGCTGCCTCGTCCAGGTTACGGGCAGTGCGCTTACCGGGCGCTGGGGAAAGACTGCTCAGTCCGTCGCGCAGTGGTTGTTCGAGGCTAAAGCCGTTCACGTTCTTGCCAGCGACGGCCACAATGTCACCAGCCGCAAGCCCACGTTGAAGAAGGCCCGCGAAGCCGCTGCCGCTCTCGCCGGAGAAACAGTCGCTGAGGCGCTGGTCACACTGAATCCCCGCGCCATCATCAACGGCGAGCCGGTGCCGTACTGCCCTTCAGTGCCATAATCATTTGTGCCGCTCGCAGTTCGCCAATCTTCCACAACTTTCTGGCGCTGAACCCGAGCAGGGACTTCAATTTCGCAGCCTAAGATGCTAAATCTCAAATGGTTAGCAGTTAGTAACTAACACACCGGCCCGCGAAACACCGACGACCACCGACTAACGACTGACTCATGGCCAAACGAGTAAGCGTCGACAAAACGCTCTTCACCGTCACGCTGCTACTCGTGTTTGTTGGGCTCATCATGGTCTTCAGCGCTTCGGCCGTGATGGCCAAAGAGCGCTTCGGATCGCCCTACGAATTCGTGCTGCGGCAGTTCGCCTGGGCTGTTGCCGGCGTTCTTGCGATGTTCGGCCTGATGAATGTGGACTACAAACGTTACCGCCATCCGGGTGTCGTATTTTCTCTCATTGGCATCGTCACGCTGCTGCTGATCTCGGTCTTTTTCCTCGACCGCTCCCATAACACGCATCGTTGGTTCCGGTTGAGCTTCCTTTCGTTCCAGCCGTCCGAGCTGGCCAAGCCAGCCATCATCATTTATCTAGCGTATTTCCTCGAAACGCGAACCAAGATGATGACCGACTGGAAACACACGCTACTTCCTGCCGTTGCGCCGTCATTCGTAGTGGCCGCACTGATCGCCGCACAGCCCGATCTGGGCACGGCAATCGCTATCGTTGCGATCACGCTCACCGTGCTTTTCATCGCGGGAATGGAAATGAAGTACTTCCTCTATCCGCTCGCGGCCGCGCCGGTTGTCTTTTACTTTCTCGTCTGGCGAGTGCCGTGGCGCCACCAGCGTATTCTCGCCTTTATGGACCCATTCTCGGATCCGCTCGGGCGCGGGTTTCACATCATCCAGTCGCTGATTGCCGTTTCGACCGGGGGTATTACCGGCATGGGGCTGATGGAAGGGAAGCAGAAGCTGTTCTTTCTTCCCGAACCGCACACCGACTTCATCTTCGCCGTGATCGGCGAAGAGTTCGGCCTGCTCGGCACGATCTTCGTTGTTGCGCTGTTTGGGGTTCTGCTCTACCGGGGCGTCCGCGCCGCCGTCGTCACGCGCGACACTTTCGGGCGTTATCTGGCCACCGGCATTGTGAGTATGATCTGTATTCAGGCGTTCTTCAATATCAGCGTCGTGCTCGCCCTGTTGCCGACCAAAGGTATCCCGCTGCCATTCATTTCTTACGGCGGATCTTCTCTTTTCGTCATGCTCGCCAGCGTGGGCGTGCTGCTTAATATTACCCAGCAGGCGGACTAGTATGCGCGTCATCCTCGCAGGCGGAGGTACTGGCGGACACGTGATTCCCGCGATCGCGATCGCCAACGAATTGCGCGACCGCTACCAGGCGGAGATTGTCTTTATCGGAACCGCCCGCGGAATCGAAACTCGCCTCGTTCCGCAAGCCGGATACAAACTCGAACTCGTGCGGGTCGGCGCCCTCAAGAATGTCTCCGCTCTCACGCGGATTAAGACAATGTTCGACCTGCCACGCGCCATCCTGCATTGCGCCAAGTTCTATGGGCAATTCGACCCCGATGTCGTGATCTCCGTTGGCGGATACGCCTCGGGTCCCGGCGTGCTGGCCGCTGCGCTCAAAGGCATCCCCAGCGTGATCTTTGAGCCGAACTACGTTCTCGGGTTCGCCAACAAGATCGGAGCAAAGTTCGCCAAGGCCGTGTGCGTTCACTTCGAGGAGACTTGCCGTGGCGTGCGGAACTGCCATGTGACCGGAGTGCCAGTTCGACGCGCCTTCTTCGAAATATCGTCACGCTTGCAAGATGCGCAACCCACTCTGCTCATCTTCGGCGGGTCGCAGGGCGCCCGCGCCATCAACGAAGCCGTCGTCGGCGCATTGCCGATCCTGCGCGAGAAGCTATCCACGCTGAAGATCATCCATCAGACTGGTCCGAAAGAACTCGAGGGCGTTCAAGCCGGATACGCAAAAGCCGGTGTTACCGCTGAAGTCTCCGCCTTCATCGACGACATGCCTGCGGCCTTCGCCCGCGCCGATCTCATCGTCTGCCGCAGCGGAGCCTCAACGGTCGCCGAAATCACCGCAGCAGGGAAACCAGCTATTTTCGTCCCATTCCCGCGCGCTGCCGACGACCACCAGACCAAGAACGCGCAGGCTCTCGCGCAGGCAAACGCCGCCGTTCTCCTTCCGCAGTCGGAACTGACGCCAGAGAAATTGGGTGGTGAAATTGTTCGCCTATTCTCAGATCGCCAGCAACTCACGACCATGTCCGCCAACGCACAGAAACTCGCACATGCCGACGCTGCGGCCCAAATCGCTCAGATCGCTGCCAGCCTCACAAGCCGGAAATAACTCCACGTTTCCTGCTCCCCTCTGTACGAACGCTTTGTAGGCTTAAAACTTCAAGCTCACCCTTGCGTTTCTGCCAGCTTTACTCGAAACTGGAAACTCGAAACTGGGAACTGATTCTTGTTCGCCAAAATCCAACGCATTCATTTTGTCGGCATCGGCGGCATCGGCATGAGTGGTATCGCCGAAGTGCTGCTCAATCTCGGATACCGCGTCTCCGGCTCAGACCTCAAAGCCTCTCCACTTACGCAGCGGCTTGCCCATTTTGGAGCCATTACGTTTGAGGGGCATCGTGCCGAGAACATAAAAGGCGCCGAAGTCGTTGTCACCAGTTCGGCAATCGCGAAAAGCAATCCCGAGGTTGCCGAAGCGCACCGGCTGAAGATCCCTGTCATCCAGCGCGCTGAGATGCTGGCCGAACTCATGCGACTGAAGTACGGCATCGCCATCGCCGGAATGCATGGCAAGACCACCGTTACTTCCATGGTCGCCGCCGTCCTCGCCGCAGGAAATCTTGACCCCACGGTTGTCGTCGGCGGACGCGTTGACGCGCTCGGTTCCAATGCGCGTCTCGGCAAGTCGCAATATCTTGTCGCCGAAGCCGACGAGAGCGATCGTTCGTTCCTCAAGCTCTCGCCGATCTTGTCGGTCGTCACTAACATCGACCGCGAGCACATGGACACCTACCGCAACATGAAGGATGTTGAAGATACCTTCGTCGACTTCATGGACCGCGTACCCTTCTATGGCATGATCGTCGCCTGTAATGACGACGAACCCCTTCGCGCGCTTCT
>CAYWSM010000200.1:0-1672 GCA_964460935.1 uncultured Terriglobales bacterium
ACGGCCGTTCCGGGATTGGTGAGGTGGGAATCCGTGCTGTCGATGGTATTGGCATCGCCTGCGGTCTGGGCGATCGCTTTCTTTTCGGCGACCAGCTTTGCCAATCCGAAATCGAGCAGCTTCGCCTGGCCGCGATTTGTAACGAAAATGTTTGCCGGCTTGATGTCGCGATGGATGATTCCACGGGAATGGGCGGCGTCGAGAGCATCCGCAATCTGGATGGCCAGATCAAGCAATTCCTGTACGTCGAGCGGACGGCCGTTCTGGTGCTGGTCAAGCGGCTTGCCTTCCAGCAATTCCATGGCGATGAAGCTCTCACCATCGTGCTCGCCGATCTCGTAGATGGTGCAGATGTTCGGGTGATTCAGCGAAGAGGCCGAACGTGCCTCCATGCGAAAACGTTCCAGCGCCTGCGGGTGCGAGCTGACTTCCTTGGGCAGGAACTTCAAGGCAACGTGTCGGCCGAGGTTAAGGTCTTCCGCTTCGTACACCACGCCCATGCCGCCACTGCCCAGTTTGCCGATAACCCGGTAGTGCGAAATCGTTTGTCCAACCACGCGGCGAAATTCCCCTTTCGAGGATGTTATGGGCGATAGCAGTACGGGTCAATACGCGATTGGTGGTTCGACACGTTGATTCCGTGATTTTCTCATCCACGCTTGCTTATATCTAAGGGGAAGAGTTATTCGATGAAGTCGCTGAGGATCGTGCGTTGGACTTCGCCCTCGGGGTTGAGCACAACAAAATCCGCCTTCGCTCCCGGGGCGATGATGCCTATCTCTTGATGACCGAGGGCACGGGCTGGATTCAAAGTGGCAAGCTGAATCGCGCGCTGCATTGGTAATTGCGCGAACTTTCTGGCATTGCGAACGGCGCGGTCGAGTGTGAGCACGCTTCCGGCAAGAACTCCGTTGTGCTCGGCGCGATCACCCTTCACTTCTACATCGAATCCGCCAAGCTTGAAGTGGCCGTCACCCATTCCGGTAGCGCTGATTCCGTCGGTGATCAGAACGGCACGATCTGGGCCCTTCGCACGCAAGAACATCGCAACCATCTCCGGATGAACATGCACGCCATCGGCGATGATGTCAGCAGTAACGTTGTCGTTATACAGAACTTCACCGAGAATGCCGGGTTCGCGATGATCGAGTGGGCGCATCGCATTGAAGGTGTGGGTGGCGTGGCGGCCGCCGGCACTGATGCCGACCTTTGTTTCCGTCAGCGTGGCATTGGAATGACCAAGACTGACGCATACCTCTCGCGAAGCGGCCAACTTGATCGTCTCCGGCGCTCCAGGCAGTTCGGGAGCGATGGTCATCACGTCGATGTCACCTTGCGCCGCTTGCCAAAATTTCTCAAACATCTCCGGAGAGGGCGGCATCAGCAACTCGGGCGGATGGACTCCACGCTTGGCATGACTGAGGAACGGACCTTCGAGATGTAGTCCAAGAGGCTTCGCCCGTGAAGCATCGCGAGGGAATTTCCTGGCTTCGGCGAGCCACTCCAGTGACTTAAGAGTGTTCTCAAGTGGCGCAGTCACGGTCGTGGGGCAGTAGCTTGTAACGCCGTAGTTTGTGAGATGGCGCTCGAACCGGGCGAGTCCTTCGCGGCTCAAATCCATCATGTCATGTCCGGCTCCGCCGTGAACGTGGATGTCGATGAATCCTGGCGC
>CAYWSM010000201.1:0-3349 GCA_964460935.1 uncultured Terriglobales bacterium
CGCGGAAGCTCGCGACCCCTATCCGCCTGGGCCAAGGCCCGAGTATGCCAACGATCCACGAGAAACCCAAATCCAGTACGACCTTTACAAAATCCCTTTCAACGAAGGAAGAGGCGGAGTAGCCGAGCCCGTTGAGGGAGCTTCGCGCAATGGTTTCAGCAACAACTTCCCAAAGGTGTCGCCTGACGGGAAATGGATCGTGTTCGTTCAGAACCGGAATGGGCTGCTGACGCGTCCGGATAGCAAGTTGTATATCGTCCCCTTCGCAGGCGGCAAAGCTCGGCTGATGAACTGCAATACGCGGCTGATGAATTCCTGGCATACCTTCTCACCTAACGGACGATGGATGGCCTTCTCGTCCAAGGGCCGCTCCCCGTACACGCAATTGATGCTGACGCACATTGACGCCAACGGTAACGACACGCCGGCGATCATGATCGAGAACACGACTCTGGCGAATCGTGCGGTCAACATCCCCGAGTTCGTGAATATTCCCTATGGCGGGCTCGAGAAAATCAATCCGGAGGCGACTGAGTTCTATCGGCTGTTCAACCAGGCGTTTGAGCTGATGGAAAGCAACAAGATGGCTGAAGCGCTTCCGTTGCTGCGGCAGGCTGTTTTGCGTGATCCGGATGATGCGCTTGGGCATTATGCATTGGCAACGGCGTTGACTGGCACGAATCAGGAACGGGAGGCCACCGGAGAGTATCGCAAGGCTTGTACCCTGAATCCGAATGCCGCGTGGATTTCTCACCTCGCTACTTCGCTTGCGCTGAACGGCGAGCTGGAGGAAGCGATTCAAACCTGGAAGAAGTCGCTGGAAATGGATTCCAAGAATGCCGGGGCGGAAGCGGATCTTGGCGCGGCGTTATTCCAACTGGGGCAAGCGCAGGAAGCGTCCGAACACTTGAAGAAAGCGGTTACGCTCGCGCCCAAGTTCGGGGAAGCGCATAGCCGCCTGGGTTGGATCATGGCGAAAACAGGAGATCTCGACGGAGCCAGCGTCGAGCTGCAACGGGCAATCGATCTCGATCCGAATTCGGCGGAATTTCGCGTCAACTTTGCGTATGTATCGGCGATGCGCGGCGACTTCGCCAGTACCACTCAAACGTTGGAGAAGGCGGTCGAGCTCACACAAGGCAAAGACTGGCGCTGCCTGGATATGCTGGCCAATGCCTACAGCCGTCTCGGCCGTTTTGCCGATGCGGTAAAAGTGGAGCAGCAAGCGGTTGCATTAGCTGCGGAAACACGCAATACAGAGTTGCAGGCGACGCTGCAACAGAATCTCGAACGCTATCAGCATAGTGCGGATGGAGAGTGAGCCTGGTTCGGAGAGCTATTCTTGTGGTTCTTAGTGCGTCCGGTGACTGTTACAACATGACTAACTATCGTTAGCCTGCGTCTTGCGTAGATCGCTGCTACACTTGCCGCGGAGATACTGCATGACGTCTTCTTCGCTCGACCGCCAGATGATGCACGCCGCTTATGAGCAGGCACTGAAGTCGTACCGCGAGGGCGGCCTGCCAATCGGTGCTGTCATGGCCGAAAACGGCGCAGTCATCGCTGCCGGGCATAATCGCCGCGTGCAGGATCAGGACCCTATCGCGCACGGCGAGATGGACTGCTTCCGCCGCGCCGGACGCCGCTCGCGATACGACACGGTCACGTTGTACACGACATTAAGCCCGTGCATGATGTGCGCAGGCACCATCGTTCAGTTTGGAATCAAGCGCGTGGTCGTCGGCGAGGCGCGGAACTTCCCAGGCAATCCTGATTTCCTGCGCTCGCATGGAGTCGAGGTTGTGCTGCTGGATGATCCTGAGTGTATCGAGTTGATGTCGCGTTTCATCCGGGAACATCCTGAACTCTGGGACGAGGATATTGCCGGACGGAGTAACGTCTGAGTTATCTTCGATAAATCGTTCCACCCTTCATCACGAAGCCGACTTTCCTGAGAACGGAGATGTCTTTAATCGGATCACCCGGCACGGCGATTATGTCAGCGAAATAACCCGGCTTGAGTTGCCCAATCTGCCCTTCCCAGCCAAGTAGTTTTGCTCCATTGATCAGATCTGCTTGCAGTACAGCGACCGGATTCATTCCATACTCAACCATCAACTCGAACTCGCGAGCCTGTGTTCCGTGCGGAAACGGCCCGACATCGGTACCGACGGCCATGGGTACTCCCGCCGCCAGTTGTTTCTTGAATTCCTGCGCGTGAAGGGCCTGCAACCTGCGATCGAAATCGGCCGCTTGTGGCGTAGAGGCATGATCGGCGAAATATTCGATGATCGTAAACGTCGGCACGGCAGGGATGCCCTTTTCCTTCATGAGTCGCATGGTCTCATCGCTGAGGTAGTCAGCATGATCGACCGATGCGACACCCGCCTGTACCGCGTATAAAGCCCCCGGTTCTCCCGTCGCATGCACTGCAACTTTGCGCCCTGCACGTGCAGCCTCCGCCACAGCTGCAGCTAACTGCGCCTCGGTGTACTGATAGGGCGTCTGCAACTTGCCATCAATCAGCTTGTCCTTGCCGGTTTCGTAAATCTTGGTGAAATCTGCGCCTTCTTTCACCTGCTGTCGTATGGCTTCTACCAGTTGCTCGGCGGAGTTTGCGTAGGTGGCGTTCGAAAGCACATGCTGCTCGGGATTGAAACGGTTGGCGTCCTCATGACCACCGAGGATGTCGATGGCGTTTCCGCTCACGCGCATACGCGGTCCGGGCATCATCCCTGTATCGATGGCGTTACGGACGGCGGTATCCGCCGAGCCTGCGCCCTCGGTGCCCATATCGCGTTCGGCGGTGAAACCGGCCATCAAGTCGGCTTTGGCCGCCTGGGTCGCGATGATCGTGCGCCAGGGGACCGACTCTTCGACGGTCTGCAGGTCTTCCGCTCCCGGATGCAGGAACAGATGAACATGCGCATCAATCAGGCCCGGCATTAGCGTGGTGTCGCCAAGATCGATGACCTCAGCGTTCGCTGGGCGACCAACGTGCGCGCCCGCCTCGGCAATTCGCTCTCCCTGGACAAGCACTTCGCCGGGAGATGTAACGCGGCCGCCCGCGACGTCGAGAATGCGCGACGCGTGAAGCACAATGGGATGAGGCTGTGTTTGTTGCGACTGCATCATCGCGGACAGACAAAGGCAGATAAGAATGGCTGCGCAGGTTTTCATGGCGGAGGAATGCTACCAAAACCGATAACCAGACGTTAAGCGCGTAACTAAGGCATTTCTCGCAGTCTGCAAGACACAACAGCTACAATGGGCGTTTCCGGAGGATGGGTTGCGAATCTATGTCCGTGTCATTGCCTTTGTGTGTCTCTTTGGGCTGATTAGCTCTGCG
>CAYWSM010000202.1:0-65244 GCA_964460935.1 uncultured Terriglobales bacterium
GTGAACAAGATCGGGTATCCGGATAAGTGGCGCGACTACAGTTCGGTGGATATCAAGTCCGGAGACTTCGTCGGCAACGTTGAACGTTCGACGGTGTTCGAGTCGCATCGGCAGTTGAACAAGATCGGAAAACCGCTCGACCGCGCCGAGTGGGATATGACGCCACCCACAGTAAACGCCTACTACAACCCGCAGATGAACGACATCAATTTCCCTGCCGGTGTCCTTCAGCCTCCACTCTATGATCCGAAGATGGACGATGCGCCCAACTACGGCAACACCGGTGGAACCATCGGACATGAACTAACGCACGGGTTCGACGATGAAGGCCGCCAGTTCGACGCAAAGGGCAATCTGAAGGACTGGTGGACAGAAGGCGACGCTAAGAATTTCACCGATCGCGCAAACTGTATCGTTGACCAGTATGCGCAGTACGTCGTCATCGACGACGTCAAAATCAACAGCAAGCTCACGGAAGGCGAAGACGTCGCCGACCTCGGCGGGCTGATTCTTGCCTGGATGGCATGGAAGGATCAGACCAAGGATCAGAAACTCGAACCGCGCGATGGACTCACTCCCGAACAGCGCTTCTTCGTCGGATATTCGCAGTGGGCTTGCGAGAACACACGCCCGGAGGACCTACGTGCAAACGCCATCACCGATCCGCACTCACCCGGCAAGTACCGGGTCAATGGGCTGATGGTAAACATGCCGGAGTTCCAGCAGGCATTCGGATGCAAAGCGGGGCAGCCGATGGTAAAGGAGAACCGTTGCAGGGTATGGTAACACCATTCAGGTGGCGGATCGAAAATCGATCCGCCACATTCGTTTCTAAGTGCATTGCTAACCACATCGAGGCGAAGGTGATTGCACCTGACCAGTACTGCTTCATTCCGCATCCAGCAAACGATCCTCTCCAAGGAACCGACTTTGGGAGAGAACTAGAAACAGCACTCGCCTCGAACGCCAGCGCCGATATTCCCCTTTAGGTGCAAGCAGGCGTTTACCCTCTAAGCGGGCAATTGGCCCGCGTCGATCTTGTTGCCGAGTTCCCTTGGCGTCCACTCGCGCACAAATGGATCGATGGCGATTTACTGGCTACCATCGGAGTCCTAGGCGTTGTTTACACGGAACGTGATGTTCCTATAGCTCGGTTCACGGATTCCGCGATGAGTGGTGTGCTTTGGGGACCGCACGACGGTAAGCGGACGTCGCCGCCAGATTATGTTGTAGGGGAATGGCTACACGCCTATCGAGTGGGAAGGCTACACACCATTTGATCAACTGCCGCCGCGTAAGTAGTGCCCTTTCATCAAGGAAGTACCGCAATCTACCTGAGGCTCGTTCACACGCGTTTCCTGGCCTGAATTGGCTTAGAATTCCTACATGCTTCGCGGCTCCTTGATTACGGCCATTCTGTTGATCGCTTCCCTCGCTTTCGCCGATACGACTCAGCGGCTCGTCTTGAAAGACGGTTCCTATCAAAGAATTCAAAAGTACGAAATCAAAGATGATCGTGTGCGGTACTACTCGGCGGAGCGTTACCAGTGGGAAGAAATTCCGAATTCCATGATCGATTGGGACGCCACGAAGAAGTTCAATGACAGCCTCGCAAACCAAGCTGCCGAGGAAGAAGCGAAGCGCAAAGCGGAAGAAGAGGCGCAGATCAAGAATCAGGCCGAAACAGAAACGGATGCCCGCACACCCGAGGTGGCTGCGAACTTGAAGTTACCGGACAAAAGTGGGGTATTCGCACTTGATCCCAAGTCGGCTGGGCCGCAGCTAATGGAACTGGCCGAGCACAAAACCGATAACGTGCAACACAGTACGAAGTTCAAGCTGCTCAAGAAGTACGATCCGTTAGTGAACCGCAGTGAGACACTCGAATTACCACAGGCGCGTTCCAGCGTGCAGATTCACTCTGCCCGTCCTGTGTTCTTTATCCGTCCAGAGTTGGAGGATGAGGAGGGCCAGCGGAAGAAGGCAGCCAAACTGGAATCGGGAGATGCGTACCAGTACGAAATTTTGAAAGCGGACCGCAAGGATAAGTCGAGACTCGTTGCAACGATTAAGACTAACGCCGCAGAAGAAACCTCGGTCGATAAAACCGAAGTACCCGTTTACGCGCAATTGATGCCCGGCGATTTATGGATCAAGCTTGAACCCAAAAAGGACCTATCCCCCGGCGAGTACGTGATTCTGAAAACGCTGCCTGGCACCCAACTGAGTTCCTACGTCTGGGATTTTGGAATCGACACCGGCGCGCAGGAAGCATCGCGTAAGAGCAAACCGAAAAACAACCGCTAGCCCGCAACCTGCTGCTCCATTTCGGGTTGATGCTGACGACAATTCAGCAGCGGCTACAATAGATTCTATGCGGCTCCGCATCATTCTGATTGCATTCCTAGTGCTCCTAACGACGTTCGTGATTGCGGACGCGACGAAGCGCCTGATTCTCAAAGACGGCTCGTACCAATCGGTAACGAAATACGAGGTCCAGGGCGACCGCGTTCACTATTACTCGGCCGAACGCTTCGGTTGGGAAGACGTTCCCGCTGACCTGGTGGATTGGCCGGCAACCAAAAAGTACGAAGAAGAACTGAGCAAGGGCGTGGCGCATACCGCCGAGCAGATCGACAAGGAAGTGGAAGAGGAAAAGCGCGAGGAAGAGGCCAGGACGCCGGAGGTTGCGCCGAATCTTCGACTGCCCGACGGCGGTGGCGTTTACGTGGTCGATTACTACCGCAATAATCCGGAATTGATCGAACTGCAACAGGGAACGAGCGAAATCAACGCTGACAAGAAAGGTAACATCCTGCGGGCGACGATCAACCCGTTGGCCAGCGCGAAGCAGAAGATCGAGGTTCCCGGCCCGCATGCGAAGGTGCAGGTGCACGTGCCACGTCCGGAGATTTATTTGAATGTGGAGGATGCTCCGGATAACGCGACCACTGGCGGTTCGGAGAAGAGCAACGATGCACAAACTGCTCCGCCTTCGAAACCCACCCGCTTCCGTTTCGTAAAGATGGATGAGAAGAAGGACACCCGCGTACTCGGCAATCTGAAGGTCAGCATTACGGGTAAGACGTCGCAGGAGCAACTGTTTGTCCCGTCGAGCGGAGAGACGATCAGTGGAGGTTGGATCAAGATCACGCCAACACAGGACCTCGTCCCCGGCGAATATGCCGTGGTGGAGATGCTCGGCGAGAAGGAAATGAACCTGTACGTCTGGGACTTCGGGGTAAATCCTGCGGCGCCGGATAATCCGACGGCGTGGAAACCGGAAGAGAACACCCCACAAGAGGCTCAAAAACCTCACGCCCCGCCCACCCTGAACAAGAGACCGCCGCAGTAATTCAGTTTTGGCTTCGTTGTTCGAGAAGAAGGTCGCTGTAGGAAACGGCGATGAAATCGCCAGGACGAACTCCAAATTCCCGCAAGAAACTGTTGCACTGATCGCGCAACTGGTTTGCCTGATCGGGAGAGCCGATCGCTTCGACTTCAAGGAACTGGCCGAGTCCGGCGACGTGATCGAGATGGATCTTGACGTTATCGACAAAGTAGATTTCACGTTGCTTATCGACCGTAACCAGAACACCTAAGGCTTTAGCCAGAACCGCACGAGTATCCGTATTCGCAGGAAGTAACGACATAGTTACATCGGACTGCTTGGGTCCGGCTGTGTTGGGACGGGAATAGAAGACCAGGGAATTCTCGATTGTGCCTTCGCGCAGTTTAAGGCGGCCTTCGGGCACGCGGAAGTAGGTGTCAATCTGGTGGTCCGTGCCCACAAAGCGGGCATATTTCTGACGCAGCAATTCGCGGATACGGTCATGATCGGAACAACGGGCTTTGAATTCGATGATGGCGTGCTGCATATTGGCGGAACTCCGGAACGATTTTCGCATCCATGCCGCAGGAGCGGCAGAAGGACCTAAGCTGAAGTGATGAGAAGTACGATAGGGCCGGTGCTGTCATCGGCGGATGTAGCTGGTTCCGGGGTGGTGAGCGGCTCCACAATTCCATGGTGGTTGTATCCGCAGGTGTTGAGCCTCGATGCGCCGCTCATCGCGGTTCTGTGGCAGAAGCTGTTTGCGAAAAGCTTCGGAGCAACCTGCGGGGGGTCGATTCTCTTCCTGACTGCTGCGTGCGTGTGGCTGATCTACGTAGGCGACCATGCACTCGATATGCGCGCCGGAGTCGTATATTCGGCAAGGCACCGGATCGTTAGAAACAACGAAAAGTGGTTGCGAGCGGTTGGGGTGACACTAATGACTGGATCGGTGATCGCGTTGTGGGAGGCGCCGAGCACACTGATATGGAGCGGTCTTGGGCTTTCGATAATCGTGATGCTCTATCTGGCAGTCGTACACTGTTTTGAACGACTTCAACGAAAGTGTCCTAAAGAAATCGCGATTGGCGTGATCTTCGCGTTAGGATCAACGATCGCGACGTGGAGTGATGATCGCCTGCTATTGCGAGCTCTGCCGTCTATCGTCCTTCTGGCGGGTGCATGCGTTTTGAATTGCTGTGCAGCGGATTATTGGGAATGGGATAGCCACCGAATACTGGTGCGATATCCACATCGCACCACACAATTCATCGCGCGGAATCTGCTGGTGCTTACGGCTGGTTCGAGTGCCATTTCTGCACTCCTTTTCCTCGTAAAACCCGACCCGACAATTGCCGCTGCTTTCCTCACATTGGCGTTCCTGATGTTGATCGCAAAAACCACACATCGTTTACAGCCTGAGACACGGCGGTTCCTCGTGGATCTCGCCCTCTGCACTCCGGTGCTGTTTCTCATGAAATGAACTGCAATGCGATTGCGCCGTGGTATCGGCTGTTCGAATACAGCACGTTCGGCGTGGCTCTTCAGCGGCGACGCTGTCATTTCCTGCCGGCATTAACAGCATCGCGAAGAATGCTGATGCTTGGCGAGGGCGACGGACGATTCCTGCAGAAATTACTCAATACGAATAGCTGTGTGGAAGTTGATTATGTCGACAAGAGCTCAAGAATGTTGGACCTGGCGGCACAACGTGTGGATTCCTGCGCACGAGTGCATTTCCACCAATCTGACATCACAAGCGATGGCGTGCCCGGCAAAGAATATGACGCTGTTGTGACACACTTCTTTCTCGATTGTCTTCTTCCTGAAGAGATCAACTGCCTAATCGAAAACGTCCGAAACTGCGTGACGGACGGCGCATGTTGGGTGGTTTCAGAATTCCACATTCCTGACGACGGGTGGCAACGCGTACGTGCTCAGGCCTGGCTTCGGATTCTGTATGCCAGTTTTGGGCTAGCGACTGGTTTGCGAGCGGCGCAGTTGCCTGACTACAAAACGGCACTAGTGAATGCGGAATTCCGATTGCACGAAGAAAGCACCGCCAATCTCGGACTACTCACTTCGCAACTATGGGTGCGTGGCTAGAGTTTGTTCAGTCCGTCGAGAGCCGCAACTTTGTACGCTTCCGCCAAGGTCGGATAGTTGAAAACTGTGTCGCGGAAGTATTCGATCGTTCCTCCGGTCGCCAGCACTGTTTGTCCGATATGAATGATTTCCGCCGCCTGATCACCAACGGCGTGGACGCCCAGCAACTGAAGGGAATCCGGATGAAAGAGCAACTTGAGGATACCGTCTTCATCGCCGAGCATCTGCCCTTTCGCGAGTTCGGAATAACGCGCCATTCCGACTTCGTAAGGGATCTTGGACTTCGTTAACTGTTCTTCGTTCTGGCCCACCATCGACACTTCAGGAATCGTGTATATCCCATAGGGAATCACGTTGTGGACCATCTTGCTGGGGACGCCGAACATGTGGCATGCGGCGAGGCGGCCTTGCTCCATCGAAGTGCTGGCCAGCGAAGGGAAACCGATAACGTCGCCAGCGGCATACACATTCGGAATCGAGGTCTGAAAAAACTCGTTGACGCTAAGCTTGCCGCGATCGCCGGAGTTCAAGCCGATGGCTTCCATGTTGAGTTGATCGCTGTTCGCCTGGCGGCCCACGGTGTAGAGCAGCGCCTGACCGTGAGCGATCTTGCCGCTTTCCAACTTGATGAAGACGCGCTTGCGTTCTTCTTCGTATCCGGCTTCAACCACGCGCTCACCGAGGCGGAACACAACGCCCATCCGGCGAAGTTGGAAACAGAGATTGTCGATGATCTCGCGATCGGCAAATTCCAGCAGGCTGGAGCGCTGGTCGATCAGCGTCACTTTTGCGCCGAGAGCGGCAAACATCGCACCATATTCCATCCCGACAACGCCGGCCCCAACGATGACAAGTTCGCGCGGAATCTCGGGTAGGCACTCCACCTCATCGGAATCGAAGATATGTACACCATCGACGGCAATGGCCGGATCGTGCGCTGGGCGAGTACCGCAGGCAATGAGAATGAAGTCAGCACTGAGCTGCTGCGGATTTTCTCCCGCGATCTCAATAGTATTTGCGTCTATAAAATGAGCTTGGCCGTCGTAGGTGACCACTCCATTGCGCCGTAGTTGCGCCTTGATGACTTCTACCTCGCGCGAGCGCACAGCATGCGCGCGAAAGAGAAGGTCCTGCATGGTGATGTTGTCCTTCAACATGTAGTTGCGGCCATAGAACAGGCGCTGGCGCAAGCCGCTGAAATAGAGCACTGCCTCACGCAAAGTCTTCGAAGGAATGGTCCCGGTATGAACGCAAACGCCGCCAATCGTAAGTTTTTTGTCGATGACGGCCGCTGACTTGCCGTGCTTGGTTGCACAGATGGCGCCCTTCTGTCCGGCAGGACCACTGCCGATGACAATCAGATCGTATTTTTTGTCCATCATTCGATTCCCACAAAAATTGGAAGGAGCCGCAAACGGGCCAGCAGCAGGTTCTCAACATACGGCATCGTGAGAGGCCTTGCAATGGTGCCTTAGTTTACTGGATGAAGTATGAACGGCGCGTTACTTCAGCAACCCTTGTTGCGCGATGCCGATGTTATCGCGAGTGGTGTTCTTGACGACGTACATCATCTCATCGGCCTGGCGAATAATCTCATGCGCGGACTTGGCGTCATCGGGATAGGAAGCAAGGCCAAAGCTTGCACGAATATTGAGGTTCAGTCCTTCGTCCTTGATGAAGCTGGTGGTGCGGAAGAATTCAAGCAAGCGCTTTGCCACAACTGTGGCTGACTCCTTCCCGGTTTGCGGCAGTAGAATGACGAATTCATCCCCGCCGTAGCGGAAGGCGTAGTCGATCAAGCGCAGGTGAGCCTTGATGGCGTAACCAATCTCAGCCAGCAACTTGCTTCCAACAAGATGGCCGTAGGTGTCGTTCACTTGCTTGAAGCGGTCGAGATCGATGAACAGAACCGTGAACTCGTAGTTGAAACGCGCAGAACGATAGACCTCGGCTTCAAGCGTCTTATATAAGTGCCGTGCGTTGTACAAACCGGTACAGTCGTCAGTGATCGTCAGTTCCTGAATTTTTTCGACCGATCGGGCGTTCTCAATGGCAATCGCGGCGTAATCGCAAAGTGCATTGAGAAAGAAGATTTCGTTCTCGTCGAACTCGCTCAGGCCGACATTGATCAACTGAATCACGCCGAGCACGCGCTGGCGCGATTTGAGCGGCATGCAGACGATCGAACGCGTCTTCCACTTCGTCATTTCGTCGATGCGCTTGGCAAAACGCGGATCGTTGTAGACGTCGGGCACGATGAGCGGTTCGCCGTGGCGGGCAACCCATCCGGCAATTCCTTCACCCATTTTCAGGCGAACAGTCTTAAGGGCCTCGGCGGCGTCACCAACAGCGATGGCGAAGTAGAGTTCGTCCTTGGGTTCATCGACCATCAGCAGCGACCAGTTGTCCGGGCGAAAGTACTCCGCGACCTTTTCCATAATGGTTTGCAGAATGGAGTCAAGGTTGAGCGAAGACGTAAGCGCTTTGGCGACATCGTGGAAGATGTTCAGCTCGTGTAGCTGCCTTGCCCTGTCGATGCCGGTACCCTGGGTCATGAAAATGGAACTCCCCTCGTCACGCGAGGTGTCGGTTGGCGCATTATATTTTCCGGATTTCTTATTCAGCAATAACTCCCTGAGAACCAAGGTGACAGACCTTTTGATCTGGTGCAGGGAGCCCTCGTAATTTTCTCGAACAATCGTACAGCCATTTCAGATCCTGCCATAAATCAGGAAAGTACGTTCGTAACCCCAGCGGCAGGGACGCGACTTTGCGCCAAGCGCCACAAATCATTGCTGATACGGTAGTTAGCACTATTTTCGTTTGACACCACTTTCACCGGAAACCTATGATGAGCCCGGCTTCCTTCGCAAAAATAACGGGCCTAAGGAGTAGTCCGTGGGTTCATTCGGCGACCGGCTTCGTCGAGAGCGCGAAATGCGCGGCATCTCGCTGGACGAGATTGCCACCGCAACCAAGATCAGTACACGAAACTTGCGCGCTCTCGAAGAAGAAAAGTTCAACCAGTTACCCGGCGGAATTTTCAATAAGGGATTCGTAAGGGCATACGCCAAGTTTCTCGGCATTGACGAAGAACAGATCGTGGCCGAGTACGTAGCGGCTTCTTCGGACACGGAAGCAGCGCGTGACCAAAAGCTGAAATTGGATCTATCGAAGGTCGAATTCAAGCGAGAGGACGAAGAACAGCGGGAAATATCCCTCGAGCCCAAGTCCCAGTGGGGGACCATTGCCGTCATTGTGCTCCTCGCGGTAGCCATCTTCGGTGGATGGCAGGTTTACCAAAAGAAAAAAGCGGAACGACAGCAACAGTCACAGACTCCGCCTCCGGTCGTAACGACGCAACCTCCTCCCGCGCCCACGAACACGCCAGCCACGCAAACTTCACTTTCATCACCTGATCCTGCCGCTTCGGGTCAACCTTCTCAGACGCTCCAACCGACTGGCAATGTTGCCGCCTCGACCACAACGAATTCTACGCAACTGCAAAACACAAGCACGGCAGAACCATCAAAGCCAGCGAGCCAAAAATCTGGAATCGAAACCTCGACTGGCGCCCCCCAGGCTGCTACTACGACAAAGGTGTCCGAAACACAATCGTCTAGCAGTGGACCGATTGACGTAAAAATCCATGCCTACCAGGATTCTTGGGTCTCCATTACCGCGGACGGTAAAACCGTCATGAAGGGAACGCTCGCGGCCTCGTCTGAGCGGGCAGTTCGGGCCAAAGAGCAAGTGGTTGTCGTTTTAGGAAATGCCGGTGGTGTTGAGGTTTCATACAACGGCAAGACCTTGGAGAACCTGGGCAAGGGGCAGGAAGTGAAAAAACTGACCTTCACGCCCTCGGGTTACGAATAGCCGTTCGCCAAGCCGCACGCGCATTACAGCCCCAAGCAGCCACCATTTACTGCAACACGGACCAGTTCTCGACAGCTCCAAAAAACGCGTAAACTACGGAAAACACTGTCCTAAACCAGCTAATTCTGGTACTTTGTTAAAGACTAATTGACCTTTGGCTCCTACGCATAAATCCCTTCTTTCTCGGTAGCGTCCAAAGTTTCAGGAGGAAGTTGCAGTGCCATCCAAGAAGCGTTTCCTGTTTACCTCCGAGTCGGTGACGGAGGGTCATCCTGACAAAATTGCCGACCAAATCTCCGATGCCATCCTCGACGCCTGCCTGGAGCAGGACCCCTACAGCCGTGTTGCTTGTGAAACTTTGACCGCAACCGGCCTGGTGGTGATCGCGGGTGAAATCACGACCAAAGCTTACGTGGATTTCCAGACGCTGGTACGTGGCGTCATCGCCGCCATTGGCTACGACAATGCTCTATACGGCTTCGATTCGAACACCTGTGCGGTGATTTCGACCATCAACAAGCAGTCGGGCGACATCGCCATGGGTGTCGATACCGGCGGCGCCGGCGACCAGGGAATGATGTTCGGCTACGCGACGAACGAAACGCCTGAGCTGATGCCCACGCCAATCTCATTGGCGCACAAACTCACCCAGCGTCTAAGCGAAGTCCGCAAGAACGGTGCACTTCCCTACCTGCGTCCCGACGGAAAATCCCAAGTCACAGTTGAATACGACGAGAACCACAAGCCGAAGCGCGTGGACGCCGTGGTGATCTCGACACAGCATGCAGAGACAGTCAGCAATGAAGACCTGCGGGCCGATATCCTGAAGCACGTGATTCAGGCGACGATTCCGGCGGAATTGCTGGATGCTGACACGAAATATCACATCAATCCGACGGGACGGTTTGTCATCGGTGGTCCGATGGGTGACACCGGACTAACCGGTCGCAAGATCATCGTCGACACCTACGGTGGCATGGGCCGTCACGGTGGTGGCGCGTTCTCGGGCAAGGATCCGACCAAGGTGGACCGCTCTGCGGCTTATATGGCGCGCTATATCGCGAAGAACGTGGTAGCCGCCGGACTGGCCGACCGTTGCGAAGTGCAACTCGCCTACGCTATCGGCGTCGCCGATCCTGTCAGCGTGCTCGTTGACACGTTCGGTACTGGCAAGATCGCTGACGAAAAGATCGCCGAACTGGTCTTCAAGAACTTCCAGATGACCCCCAAGGGCATCATGGAAACTCTGAAGCTCCGTCGTCCGATTTACCGCAAGACGGCCGCTTATGGTCACTTCGGCCGGAACGACAAGGACTTCACCTGGGAAACGACCGACAAGGCCGGCGAACTTCGTGCGGCTGCTGGTCTGGAAGCTCACGCTGCCAAGAAGTAGAAATGCATCCGGGCCGGAACTCTAGGTTCTGGCCCACAAACTTTCCCCTCGGGCACCGGGCCCGAAGCCTCGGAATCCATGGCTACCAAGCCGACTGAACGGGAGAATATGGCTACTACCGCACCTACCGTCCCCTGTGACGTGAAAGATTTTCAGCTTGCTGATCTTGGCAAGAAGCGCATCGATTGGGCCAACCAGTCGATGAAAGTCCTGCAGATCATCCGCAAAGAATTCATTAAAAATCAACCGTTGAAGGGCGTTCGCATTTCCGCCTGCCTGCATGTGACCGCCGAAACCGCGAACCTCATGATCACCCTTCGCGATGGCGGCGCGGATGTGGCACTGTGCGCATCGAACCCGCTTTCAACGCAGGATGATGTCGCGGCTTGCCTCGTGCGCGACTACAGCATCCCGGTCTTCGCCATCAAGGGCGAGGACAACGACACCTACTATCAGCACATTATGTCGGCGCTGGATCACAAGCCGCACATCACCATGGACGACGGCGCCGACCTTGTCTCGATTGCTCTGACCAAGCGCACCGATGTGGTGGACAGCATCATCGCCGGCACGGAAGAAACGACGACCGGCGTCATCCGTCTGCGCGCGATGGCGAAGGAAGGCGTGCTGAAGTACCCGATCATCGCCGTTAACGATGCTGACACCAAGCACATGTTCGACAATCGCTACGGAACCGGCCAATCGACGATTGACGGTATCGTCCGTGCGACCAACTTCCTGCTCGCAGGATCGAAATTCGTCGTCGCCGGCTACGGGTGGTGCGGACGCGGCCTTGCTTCCCGCGCTCGCGGACTCGGCGCCGAGGTGATCGTTACGGAAGTCGATCCGACGAAGGCGCTTGAAGCCGTCATGGATGGCTATCGCGTGATGTCGATGCACGAAGCCGCCAAGCTTGGCGACGTCTTCTGCACCGTCACAGGCAACAAAAATGTGCTGGCAAAAGATCACTTCGAACTGATGAAGGATGGAGCGATCATCTCGAACTCCGGACACTTCAACGTCGAAATCGACATCCCGGCGCTGGAAAAGCTGTCGTCTTCCAAGCGCACCACGCGCAATTTCGTCGAAGAGTACTCATTGAAGGACGGCCGCAAGATCAACCTGCTTGGCGAAGGCCGCCTGATCAATCTCTCTTCTGCCGAAGGCCATCCGCCGTCCGTAATGGACATGAGCTTCGCCGACCAGGCGCTCTCGGTCGATTACCTCGTCAAGAATCACAAGAGCCTCGATAAGAAGGTCTTCAAGGTTCCCGACGAACTCGACAAGCGCGTGGCAAAGCTGAAGCTCGAATCGATGGGAATCAAGATCGATCGCCTCACGCCCGAGCAGGAAGAGTACCTGGCGGGCTGGTCGGAAGGTACATAATCTCTGTTGCGAAAACAGGGCCGGCTGCGGATTCGTGCCGGCCCTACTCTTTTGGTCGAAGTTCCGCCCTTAATCTGAGATTTCCATTTATCATCATTCATTTGTGCCGCGTAGTTGGTGCGGCCGAACCCACATGTTTGAGCGTTATACAACACGAGCGCGTCGAACCATTTTCGTGGCACGGTATGAAGCCGCGCAACTCGGTGCGACTGAGATCGACACTCCACATCTGCTCCTCGGATTGATCCGCGAGAGTCATCACCTGCTGCGGTACTTCCCTCTCCTCGACAATATCGAGATCTTGCGCAATGACGTGCTCGCGGTTTGCACATCCCGCGAAACAAACCCTTCACCGGACATTCCACTGTCGCTGGCCGCAAAACGGACGCTAACTTATGCGGCAGAGGAGTCCGAATCGCTCGGTCACCAGAACGTCGGGACCGAACATCTTTTCCTCGGACTCCTGCGTGAACCCGATACTGCGGCCGGCAAGATCTGCAGCAAATACGGAGCAGAGCTGGGGAAAGCACGCGAGTTAATGATCGCTGCTGAAACCGCGGCGGCTCCGGCTGGACAATTTCAAAGTACGAGTTGGCAGCAACCGACGGGATGTGTCGCGTTCATTGAAGCAAATTCCGGAGAGCGCGTTGGAATTATTGGACTCGATGCTCTGGGAAAAATTCCGCGTGAAGGCGAGTTCGTGGTGCTGGACGACTACTATGGCAAGCCGCATCGTTTCCGTGTGGTGGAGGTGGCCTATCACTTTCATCGCGACTGTCCAGGAGCTCCCGCATCGCCACATCGGCTCTCCTCTGTCGTAGTTCACGTGCTCAAGATCGGTGCGAACACCTCGAGTTCTCTTCCTGACAGCACATAGGTTCTGAGTCACCGGCAGGCAACGTAGCGCAGTCCCATTTCGGAACAGCCCTTAATCTTTTTATTCGTTATCACTGACTCATAGTATGTGGCGTACTACAGTACGCTTCGTACTATGGTTCACGCTTCGCCACTCGAATACGCATTAATCGGACTCCTCAAGCAACAGCCACAGTCCGGCTACGACCTCCGCAAAGCCTTCGCAACCACTCCCATGCGCCATTTCAGCGACAGCCCGGGTTCCATCTATCCCGCGCTGCGACGACTGCAAGCGCGCAGGTGGCTGGATTCCACCGCGGATAAAAGTGGAAGAAACCGCCGCTTATTCCGCGTCACCCAGGCCGGCAATCGCGCTCTCGTCGCATGGTTGCAGCAACCCGTCACACGCGAGGACGTCATCTGGAGCATGGCCGAGGCCATAATGCGTTTTGCCTTTCAGGAAGGCAATGTTCCCCAACAGGTGACGGTACGGTTTCTGCAACAGCTTGAGACGGAACTCACTGCCTACGTACGTGAGTTGCGTGAGTATGCCAGGCAATCCGGGCTGGCGAGGAACTCTTCCACGGGCGCGCTTGCATTCGCGAGCGGTGTGGAAGGCTATGAAGCAACCCTGCGATGGACAAAGCGAGCCCGCAAAATTATGGAGAAAGAAAAATGAAAGCAGCCAAGATAGTAGCCAGAATTGTCGTCGCATCAATCGCCTATATCACCGGAACGGTTGTAATGGGCATGCTGGCGCCTGCACTGCATCTGCCGGCATTGAAGGCTCTCCCCGGAGCCACGCCGCAACAGTACTTCGTGATGTTGGTGGTATGTTCTCCACTGCTCATCGTCGGCCTACTGCCGTTGGCTTCTGGCCTGAAGGGCATGTGGTCGCAGCGATTGCTCGCGATCGGAGCTCTGCTCTATGTCACACTCGGGTTAAACACTCTGATTGAAGCGAAGATATTCAGCACCATTCTGGAAGGCAGTCCATTCCTCGCATCCGCGCAGTGGCTGTTGCCTTCGGCGTTGACGGCCGCTGTCCTGACCTACCGCTTCGGGGAAGAAAAGCAAAACCCCGTCGCTGAAAGTTCCGCCTCGCTTTTACTCGGCTGGCGTGTATTCGTTGCGTGGCTTGCGTTCCCGGTCATCTACTTCCTGTTCGGAATGTGTGTGGCGCCCATTGTGGTCCCCTACTACAACACCGCACACGACGCTCTGGGCCTGCAGATACCGGCCTTCTCCGTGATGATCCGCACCCAACTGCTACGCAGCGCCTTCTTCCTGGCCGCATCTCTCCCAGCCGTGCTGTTGTGGACCAAATCACGCGTAAAACTCTTTCTGGCGCTCGGGTTGGCTCATGCGATGGCGATAGGAATTTTCCAACTGGCACAAGCATCCTTTATGCCGCCGGTGTTGCGTGTCGCGCACAGTGCTGAGATTACGGCGGACTCATTCGCTTACGCCGCAGTACTGACGCTGTTATTTACGCGATCCAAGAGAACCGGGCCTGCGGTCCAAAGTACGGCGGCAGCGGCTGATTGAAAGGAAGGCATTCAAGCGGGATAGCTTTACAGCACGACGATCGTGATGCCGCGGTTAGCGCGTCCCAGGTCGGAATCGTACTTCAGATCTGGCATTTGCTTCAGCAGCTCCCAGGTGGTCTCGTTTGAAATGCGCCAGTCTTCGCCGAAGATCACGGTCGTCAACTCGCCTTGCGATTTTCGGCGTAACAGGCCGTTCTGAACAGCGATACGGATTTCTCCTCCGACACCTGTAGACCCGTATCCGTGTACGAACTTGATGACCTTAACGCCATCGATTTCTGCGCGGCGTAGTTCTCGCTGCATGTGCGACATCGCCTGGTGAACGAGCGGCATTCCCTCTTTCAGGTTCACAATTTTCATCAGCGGCTTGGTTAATTTTCTGTGCACCGTCCCACCGTTTCACTGTCCACCGTTTATCATGATCATCCGAGACGACCATGAAGGATATTGGTAACTGGGTACTCAATTTGTGCAACTCCCGCGGCGTGCAGTACGCGGAAGCCCGCATCGTCGACGAGCGCCAGCGGGCGCTGGCGACCAAAAATGGGAAGATTGGAACAGCCTCGGACTCCGAGTCGCTCGGGCTTGGCGTTCGTGTGCTGGCGGACGGAGCCTGGGGATTTGCTGCGACAGAAGACCTGACACAAGCTGGCGTTGAAACCGCCGCAGCGCAGGCACTCGAGATCGCACGTGCATCGGCGCAGGTAAAGCAAAAAGATGTGATCCTCGCGCCGGAAAAGGCATACAAGGACGACTGGGCAAGTCCGTGCGAGATCGATCCATTCTCGATTTCTATTGAGGAGAATCTCGATCTGCTAATGAAGATCGATGCCGAGTTGCGTAGCGTTCAGGGTGTGACTTTGGCGGAAACGAATGTGAATTTCCGCCGCTACGAACAGTGGTTCTACAACAGCGAGGGCTCCGATATCCACCAGCTAAAACACACAACTGGCGCCGGCTATGCGGCGTTTTCGTTCCACGGCACGGAGATCCAGAAGCGCTCGTATCCAAACTCGTTCGGCGGACAATGGCAGGATCGCGGTTATGAACTGATCCATGAACTCAAGTTGCTGGAAAACGCGAAGCGCATCGGCGAAGAAGCCGTCGCCTTGCATAAGGCCGAGCAATGCCCGCAGGGGCGGTACGACATTATTCTCGACTCCTCGCAGTTAGGGCTGCAGATCCACGAATCCGTGGGACATCCGATCGAACTTGACCGCGTGCTGGGTATGGAAGCCAATTTCGCCGGCATGTCATTCCTGACCCTGGACAAGCTCCGCACACTGAAGTACGGCAGCGATATCGTCAACGTCGTCGCCGATGCGACCGAAAAACATGGTCCGGGATTGGGAACCTTTAAGTACGACGATGAAGGCGTTCCCGCGCAGTGTACGCCGATTATCACCAACGGCCAATTCACGGGATACCTCAGCTCACGCGAGACGGCGCACACGATTGACGAGAACCGCTCGAACGGCTGCATGCGCGCCGAAGGCTGGAACCGCACGCCGATCATCCGCATGACCAACATCAGCATTCTTCCCAGCGAAAACCCTTTTACTCTCGATCAACTGATTGCTTCCACCGATCGCGGCATCTACATGCAGACCAACCGCTCCTGGTCGATCGACGACAAGCGCTACAACTTCCAATTCGGCACCGAGATAGGCTGGGAAATCAAAGGCGGAAAGCTTACGAGGATGTTGAAGAATCCGTCGTACTCGGGAATAACAACCGACTTCTGGAATTCGATGGACGCGATCTGCTCGCGCGACCAATGGACGCTTTGGGGCACTCCCAATTGCGGAAAAGGCCAGCCACAACAGGTGATGGGAACAGGACACGGAGCGGCGCCGGCACGATTTAAGAACGTGCAGGTTGGCACGGCGTTCAAGGGGGCGGAATAATGCTGACGCATCAGAAAGCTGTCGATATCTTCGAGCGCGTCCGGAAGTTTTCGCCTGCTGATGAAACGGAGTTGCTGGTATCCGGTGGGAAATCGGCACTGACGCGCTTCGCAAATAACACGATCACACAAAACGTCAGTGAAGAGAACTACGTGCTGTCGTTGCGCGTGAATCTCGATGGCCGAACGGCACGAGCAACGACAAATAAGTTCGATGACGACAGTCTGAAGCGGCTGGCGCAGTCCGCCACGCAATTGGCGAAAGTGCAGGAACGCGATTCCGATCTGCTTCCCTTGCCTGACGCTTCCGCCTTTGACGCCGATGGGCCGGCGGTCGCGCGATCCTACTTCGAGACAGCGTCCATTGGGCCGAAGGAGCGCGCACAGGCAGTCGGCGAAATGGTCGATGTTGCACAGAAATACAAGCTGACTTCGGCAGGAATTTACGCCACTTCCGAATCGGTCGAGGCTGTCCTGAACTCGAAGGGGCTGGTCGCGTATCACTCGCAGACCTCCGCGGATGTCTCTGTCACCATGCTGGCAGCGGATTCCTCGGGATGGCAAAAGGCCAACTATCCTGACGCCCGGAACTTGAAGCCCGCGGAACTGGCCGAGATTGCAGCGAAAAAGGCGATCGATTCGGCGCATCCGCAGGAACTGCCTCCGGGCAAATACACGGTGATTCTCGAGCCTGCCGCGGTGCTCGACATCGTGGGATTCATGTTCTGGGATTGGGGCGGCCAGGCGGTGCTCGATGAGCGTTCATTCCTGAACAACCGCATCGGGAAGCGGCTCTTCGGCGAGAACATCAATATCACGGACGATGTCTATCATCCGCTCCAAAGCGGATCGCCATTTGACGGCGAAGGCGTACGGCGCGAACGCGTGCCCCTGGTGGAAGAGGGCGTGGTCAAGCGGTTGGTATTCGCCCGCGGCACAGCCGAGAAGATCAAGAAATCGGAATATGCGCAAAAAGTCGGACCCGTGTCGGCCACCGGACATGGGCTGCCGCTTCCCAATGAAATGGGTGAGATTCCGCTCAACATCGTACTCTCCAGCTCCGGCGTAACGTCAACGTTAGATGAGATGATCGCCTCGACCGAGCGCGGGATCCTGGTGACGCGGCTCTGGTACATCCGTGAAGTAGAGCCTTACGAGAAGATCTGCACCGGCATGACCCGCGACGGCACCTTCTACATAGAAAATGGCCGCGTGCATCACGGTCTACGCAACTTCCGCTTCAACGAAAGCCTGATCCACCTGCTGAGCAACGTAGAGGCGATGAGCCCTCCGGTACGCGCGAGTGGCGAAGAGTCGTTCGACATGGTAGTACCGGCGATGAAGGTGAAGGACTTCAACTTCACGGAAGTGACAAAGTTCTAAGAACTGGTCCTTCGCGTAAATAAAAAGCACGGCCGAAGCCGTGCTTTTGCTTTTTCATTTGAGGAGAGTTCAGTTTGGAAGTTGATTGACTGGAGTGGCCGTAGCCACGTCCTGTTGTTGTGCCTCGCTCTTCTGCAGCGACGGTGCGTTTTCCAGCAGCCGGTGATGCACACAGTAGAGGGCCAGTTCGAGGCGGTCAGAAACACCGAGTTTGTCGTACACGCGGCGCAGATAGTTCTTCACCACCTGCTCGGTCGTGCCTATTTCATGGGCAATATCTTTGTTCTTCATGCCCTGCGCGACGCAGGAGACGATCAGCATCTCCTTGTCGGTCAGGCGATTCTTCGGACGCGGGCTGGTCAGCGCCGAGGCCTGCGAACGATAGGCCTCGATGACCCAACTGACGCCCTGGTTGTCGAGCCACATTTCGCCGCCCTGGACCTTCCGGATACAGCGCACGAGCAGGTCAGGAGCGATCGCGCGGTTGATGATGCCCCGCACACCGCGTCGGAAGTAATCAACGGTCGTGGGTTCGTCCACGTCGCCGGTGACAACAATGATCTTGATGTTTGGCGCTTTCTTGATGATCTCGGAAACTGCTTCCGCGGGATTGGGGGTGATCCGCGATTCGAACAGCAGAACATCGGCGGGGAACTTCGTCACTGCCGCCAACGTTTGTCCGAGGTTTTCGGCTTGGCCGACGACGCGAACGTCATCTTCCAGCGCCAGAACTTTGCGTACACCGACCCGAAATATGGCCTGCGTGTCGGCGACAATCAAGCGGATGGATACCTGGTCCTCCGCGGCAGACACGGCTCCGTTGCCGTTTACCGGCTCCCTGGGTGACATAAACCCTTTCCCTAAGCGCGCTCAAATCGATACTCGTCGATGACAGCCGCCACCTGCTTACGCCCATCCTGCGGCGCGCAACGGACGACTCGCCCCTCACCGCTTACCATCACGTCCGCCGGAGCGCCAATCACGCCCGCCGGAATCGAAATGGTGAATTCGATGTTGGACCCCACCATCATGTCGGTATCGATGTTGAACAGGACGCCACCAGCGGACATGTCGTTGGTTTCCGCCTGGTGCTCGCCACCCGCGTCGCGAATGGACATTGGCAGCCGCACCGGGAACCTCACGGCACTCCGCATTTCCGTTATGTTTCCGTTATCTAGCACGAGGAGAATAGGGTACGGTGAATCGCCGGGAATGCAAAGTTACCAAAGTGGAAAAGGACCCGGTACCCTGTTGGAGCAAGTGGGTGCATTTTGGGGCAATAAGTGCAGGGTTTTGCGCACCCCGACCGGACGGGTCAGGCCTCTTCCGGATTCGACGATCTGCGGGCTATTTCGATCTTGCCCCTAAGGAACCGGGAGTGGTTGTCTTCGAAATCCGCCAGTTCCCGATAGGCATGGCGCAGGGCTTCGTCATCGGTTCGCGGCATCATTTGCGCGTAGAATTTTTGCGCCGCTTCCTCGGCTGCAAGAGCGATCTCCAGCGCCTTATACCGGGGAGAATGAGCCGTCTTGGAACGGATGATCGCAAACAACTCCCCGCCTTCCAGTTTTGGCACTTCGATCAGGTCGCGGATATCCTCTTCGGTAACGATGCAATGCTGTGTCCCGTAGCGCTCGAAGTAGCGCTCCTGGAGTATGGTTCCGTGGTGGCGCTCCTCCTCGGCCATGTCCCAGAAGACTTGGGCAATCTGCAGCGACTCGGCATCGCGGAATTCGGCAAAGAGCTCGGCGAACTGCGTATAGATCTCCGCGTTGCGCTCTTCAATGAAGATCGCGACATGCAAAGCTTCCTGCGCTGTCAGCGATGAAAATTCCCGTTTCATGTCGTAAAACGAATCGAGCCTGAGTTTCGAAATTGGAGCCCCCTAAAGCCGTGGATAACCTGATGTCCGCATTCGTCGTAGCAACCGCTCATCCTTGCCAAGCGGTTGCCCTCGCGATATTGCCTTTACCTCATTGCCTCGGGCAATCAACTGCATTTTCCTGGTGCAAGTAGCGCACAGCCAAAACATCTCGCGCTTACGCCGAGTTTTGCTTTCTGGACCGGCGGGATTGGTCGGTTCATGAGCATGGCCGCCATTAGCCCACTCGGCAATGAAAACCGTGCCTTCGTGGAGATAGCGAAAAGGCGCGCCACATTCGGGATTTGCGCACCCGGACAACATAACAACCTGGGTAGACGACTGATTCTCACGTCCGCTTGAAAAATTTCCGCACGCCTACGAATAGAATCAATAATTTAGGGCTACATAAGCGGAAACAAAGAACTTAGCGTTTCGCGGGGACCTCTATCCCGTTCAATTCCCGTTCCAAATCGGCAATTTTGCCCTTCAACCAGCCAATTACGGCTTCTTCCACGCTGTTTCGATTGTATCCCCGATCAAGGCTGTCGATGGTGTTTCCCTTGCGGTCGAGAGGGATGTGATGACAGGGGATGCTTTCGTTTTGGGAATTCTCCGGCACAAATGCCATCAACATGCAGGCGCCACAGGGATGGGGACGGCCTTCCAATCCGTGGTTCAAACAGGTAGCCGAGTCCTGAAAGAATGAGATCTCCTCCCATGGCATGTGCACTGAACGGCGTACGCGCCCATACTCCAGCGCTCCCAATTCGGCTTTCAGTTTCTCCAGAATCTCCCGCTTTTCCATGGAATGTACCTCCACTTCTTCCTGTTCGCATTCTCGGCGAACATGTACATAGGAGCTGTGATTCGAGTCACAAGGGAAAGTGAGGTTAGTTCGGTAATCGTGACTTAAGTCGCAGCCGAACTAAGTCGGCAGCGGCCATCATTGGGACAGTTTCAAGTTGTGGGTCCTCGATCAAAACAGTCAGGTGAAACCATGCAGACATCCGGCAAGCCGCCCGTCATGAACTTCGACGAACAGCCCTTCATCGTGATCTGGGAAACAACGCAGGCGTGCGATCTTGCGTGCGTTCACTGCCGCGCGTGCGCACAGCCGCTGCGCGACAAACTGGAACTCTCGACATTTGAGGCAAAAAAGCTGATCGACGATATCGCGGAACTGCGGGCTCCGGTGTTCGTAATGACGGGCGGCGATCCGCTGAAGCGTCCGGACATCTATGAACTCGTGCGTTACTGCCATGACAGCGGAGTTCGAGTGTCGCTGACGCCGAGTGCGACTCCGCTGCTCACGAAAGACGCGATTCGCAAGCTAAAAGACAATGGCCTGGCACGGTTGGCGATCTCCCTGGATGGCTCTACTCCCGAACTCCATGACAACTTCCGCAAGGTCGCTGGATCCTATCAGTGCACTATGGACGCAGTCCGCTGGGCCCGCGAACTTGGACTCGGCGTCCAGATCAATACGACAATCACGAGACACAACCTGAATGATCTCGACAATCTGATCGCACTCATGGAGCGGCTCGACATCGTGCTGTGGAGCGTGTTCTTTCTTGTGCCTACCGGGAGAGGGTCAAGCGTCGATCTGATCTCGGCGGAAGAGTTCGAACAAGTATTCGAGAAGCTCTATCAAACGGCGCAACGCGTTTCCTTCGATATCAAAAGCACCGAAGCACAGCACTACCGCCGCTTCCTGTTGCAGAAGCGCATTGAGGACCGGAAGCCCGGATCGGGACGCAAACTGCTTCCCTTCCTCGGTTTGACCAGCGCCGACGGGATTGGACGAGCGCCAAAAGGCATCAACGATGGCAAAGGATTCGTGTTCATCTCGCATCGCGGAGAGGTCTATCCCAGTGGGTTTCTGCCGATTTCTGGCGGGAACATCCGTACGCAATCTTTGGGAGACATCTATCGGAATTCGCCGCTGTTCCGGGAATTGCGGGATGAATCGCTCCTGGAAGGAAAGTGCGGACGCTGTGAGTTCCGCGAAATCTGTGGCGGATCGCGAGCTCGTGCATACGCACTCACGGGCAACGCCTTTGCCGAAGAACCATGCTGCGTATATCAACCCAAGCAGCCGGCAACACCAAAGCCCAAGCAGCCGAGGCTCACTGTGATCGCCGGCGACTAAAGACTTGGTTACCAGCGTGTTGCAGTTTTGGTAAATGCTCACACCCTGTTGTGACAACTTTCACTTAAAAAGGAGATTGACCGGCGTAGGGTGAAGTTGTAGCAGGGTGCGAAAAGCGTTCGCCCCGAAGGAGATTGCCATGATCAATCATCTCCGCAGCTTGGCAGTGGTTTTGCTGGTGGTAAGCGTGATTGTGGCCCTTAGTACCGTCAGTTTCGCACAGAAACCGGTGCTTCCTAAGTACGACCCCAAAACCGAGGTACACATCGCAAAAGCAATTGTGCTGGATACCAAGGAAGTGACTCTTGCCACCGGACAAGAGCGGTTCCGGCTGATTGTGAAAGATGGCGAACAGACACTGGAAGTCTGCCTCTGCCCCAAAGCCTTCCTGGACACGATGGATACCGCCTTTGCGAAGGGGGATGAGGTCGAAATCCTTGGATCGAAGGTAAGCGAGTCCGAGGGCAAAACGATCATCCTCGCCCGCGAAGTCACCAAGGGTCAGAACACGCTGGTTTTGAGAGACAAAAACGGTGAACCCGTCTGGACCTGGATGGAAAAGAAGACGGCGGAAGGCAAGTAGCCTCATTTTGAACTTCTGGCTAGCTGCACTCCATTCGCAGCTAGCCACCTCCCCCTCCTTGTACCCCTCCTTGCGCGCCGATATACTTTTTCAGTAGTGACTTGCGAATTGGAGCGGGGATGTCTCTTTCGGCAGTAATCGTGGATGACGAGCAGTTAGCCCGCGACGAACTGGCATTTCTTTTGAAATCCGCCGGTGACGTCGATGTCGTTGCCCAGGGCCACAATGGCCTGGAAGCGGTGAATCTCATCAAGGAACACAGTCCGGACATTGTTTTTCTCGATGTCCAGATGCCGGGCCTCGACGGATTTGGAGTCATCAAGAAGCTGCTGGACAAGAAAATCCGGTTGCCACAAGTCGTTTTTGCTACGGCCTTTGACCAATATGCGGTGAAGGCATTCGAGGTCAATGCCGTCGATTACCTCTTGAAGCCCTTCGACAAGAAGCGTGTTTCGGAAGCCCTGAATCGCGCACGTAAGAAGGTCGATTCCAGCTCGCCTGCGTCCTCGACCGACAAAATCGATGCCTTGGTACGGATGCTGGAGGAGAAGGAAAATCAGAAATCCGCACCGCAGAAAGTGCTGATCAAGGCAGCGGGCCGCCTGTTTCTCGTCGATCAAAAGGATATCTGTTACAGCTCGATCGAAGACGGAATCATCAGTGTGGTCACTACGGCGGTTGAAGGCCAGTCAAACTGCCGCACACTGGAAGAACTTCTCGACTCCTTGGATCCGAACCTGTTCTGGCGGGCACATCGCTCTTACCTCGTAAATATCAATCGGATTCGGGAAGTTGTGCCGTGGTTCAAGAGTTCGTACATGCTTCGCATGGACGACAAGAAGCAAACAGAAATTCCTGTCAGCCGAGCACAGACCAAGCGGCTGCGTGAACTATTCCGGCTGTAACAGGTACGGAAGTAAGGCTCCAGGCTTTTATTCTGAGGGCCATCAATAACTTAGAAAGGTAAAATCGCGCAACGACATGAAGGCATTCGTGTACGTGACGTTAAAAAAAAGCGTATTGGATCCCCAGGGAAAAACGATCCAGGGGGCCCTCAAGAAGCTGGGATACGGTTCGGTTTCCGATGTTCGCCAGGGAAAATATTTCGAACTTGAGCTAAACAGCGGACTCGATAAACCGCAGGCGCAAGCGCAAGTGGAAAAGATCGCCCGTGAAGTCCTGACGAATCCGGTCATCGAAGAGTTTCACTACTCGATCGAGGGTTAAGGTAAGGATTTGGAGCGGGAATCCAGCTGAACTGAATCTAATGGGTGGAACGATCGCTGTCCGCAAGGGCAGCAGGGGATGGGTTAGATATGTGCGGCATTGTTGGATATGTGGGTTCAAAGCGTGTGGTCCCGGTCATTATCGACGGACTCCGCCGGCTTGAGTATCGAGGGTATGATTCCGCAGGCATTGCAGTAGCCGGCAACGGCGATGGACTACAAGTCCGGCGCGCCGAAGGAAAGCTGCGCAACTTGGAAGAAGCAATCCGATTGAAGCCGCTCGATGGTACGTACGGGATCGGCCACACTCGCTGGGCTACCCACGGACGCCCGACCGAAGAGAATGCACATCCGCACCGTGACTGCACAGGCAAAATCGTCGTGGTCCACAACGGGATCATTGAGAACTATCTTCAGCTCAAAAAACAGTTGAAGGAAGAAGGCCACAAGTTTCAGACCGAAACGGACACCGAGATCATCGCGCACCTGATTGAGAAGTACATGAAGCAGGGCATGTCGCTTGAAGAGGCGGTCCGCTGTTCGGCGAAGCTGATGACTGGTGTATTCGCGATTTCCGTTATCTCTTCTGACGAACCCAACAAGATCGTGTCGGCTCGAAATGGCCCGCCGGCAGTCATCGGATTGGGAAAAGACGAGTACTTCGTTGCATCCGATGTGCCGGCAATCCTGTACCACACGCGTGATCTTTTCTTCCTCGCCGACGGCGACCTCGCGGTCATTACTCCGCAGGGCGTGAAGCTAACGGATTTCGACGGTAACCCCATCGAGCGCCAAGTGCAGCACGTGACCTGGGATCCGATCATGGCGGAAAAGGGCGGCTTTAAGCACTTCATGCTCAAGGAAATCTTTGAGCAGCCCCGCGCCGTCCGCGACACCACGCTCGGCTGCGTCTCGCTCGATTCGGGCAAGGTCTTCCTCGACGAGATGGAGATCAGCGAAGCCGAATTCAAGGCAGCTAAGAAGGTGAACATCGCTGCATGCGGCACCAGTTGGCACGCCGGACTCGCCGGAAAATTCATGATCGAACGCCTCGCACGCGTACCGGTCGAAGTCGATTACGCCAGTGAATGGCGCTATCGCGATCCGATCGTCGGGCAGGGTGATATCACGATGCTGATCACCCAGTCGGGTGAAACTGCTGACACCATTGCTGCCCTGCGCGAAGCTCGTGCCAAGGGATCGAAGACGATCGGCATCTGTAATGTGGTTGGATCGATGGTCACGCGCGAAGCGAATGGCACCATCTACACTCATGCCGGTCCTGAGATTGGCGTGGCATCGACCAAGGCGTTCACGGCGCAGTTAACGGCAGCGTTTCTGTTTGCGCTGTATCTTGCCGAGATTCGCGGCGAGCTTTCGCCGGAACAATCGAAGAAGCTTATCGCTGAACTACAAAGGATGCCGGGCAAGCTGGAGGCGTTACTCTCGCGCGAAGAGGAGACGGAAGATCTGGCAAAGGAATATCACCGCGTCACCGATTTCCTATTCCTCGGACGAGGCATCCACTACCCCATCGCTCTCGAGGGCGCGCTCAAACTAAAAGAAATTTCCTACATTCACGCGGAAGGCTATCCGGCCGGCGAGATGAAGCACGGCCCGAATGCGCTGATTGATGAAGACCTGCCAGTGGTAATCATCGCAACCAAGGATGATGCGGATAAAGAATCCGTGCTTCGATACGACAAGACCTTATCGAATCTGAAGGAAGTGAAAGCGCGCTCCGGCGTGGTGATCGCGATCGCGACCGAAGGTGACGAAGAGATTAAAGAATCCGCCGATCACGTGATTTATGTTCCGGCGGCTCCCGAAGTGCTTTCGCCCATTCTTGAAATTGTCCCATTGCAGTTACTGGCCTACCACATTGCCGTGCGACGCGGATGCGATGTGGATCAGCCAAGAAACCTGGCAAAATCGGTAACGGTTGAGTAAGTAGTCAGCAGCCAGGATGATTATTATTATTGTTGTTGGTCGGTACTGAATCCGAGCCTATCGATGCTGCAATGCGCTCGACACAAGCACACGCATCGGCAGGCGAACAACCGTCGCATCCACTCCTCCGTCGTCAGCCGCGTCGCGCAGTGTCGATCGTTGCGACGTCGATCTTCTTCATTGGCATCATCGCTTCAAAGGCGCGCTTTGCTTCAGCTCCCCCAGCTGCAAGTGCTTCCATCAGCGTGCGTGGAGTGATCTGCCAGGAGAGACCCCAGCGGTCCTTGCACCAACCGCACGCGCTTTCCTGGCCACCATTGCCGACGATCGAATTCCAGTAGCGGTCCGTCTCTGCCTGGTCGTCCGTTGCGACCTGAAAGGAGAACGCCTCGCTGTGCTTGAACGCCGGGCCGCCGTTGAGACCGAGGCACGGAATGCCGAGAACGGTGAACTCCACCGTCAGGACATCGCCCGCCTTGCCGCTTGGATAATCGGAAGGCGCTTTGTGGACGGCAGTCACCTCACTGTTGGGAAAGGTGGCGGCGTAGAAGCGCGCAGCTTCAAGTGCGTCCTTGTCGAACCAGAGGCAGATCGTGTTTTTCGGTTTCATCTGCGAAGTCTCCTTGTGTGATCAGAGCCAGCAGCCACATCTCCGCTTTTGAAGCCATAGCGGCAGCTCCCCACATCTGTTCATAGTAAACATCCTATTCGGATTTTACGAAACTCGGCACTCAAACGCGCGAACATCAGATCAAATACTTACTGATTCTGCTGATGAAGCTGAATCTTTTGCTCGGGCAAAGAGTCTTAGAACGAAGTGCAAACGGGAGGATGGCTTGGCTAAGAAACTAGCAGGCAAAACAGCCCTTGTGACCGGCGGTGACCAGGGCATCGGACACGGCATCGCTTTACGGCTGGCGCAGGAAGGCGCGGATGTTGCGATCGGCTTTCGTTCGAACAAGAAGGGTGCCGATGAGACCGTCACAGCAATTCAGTCGGAAGGCGTGAAGGCGATCGCAATTCAGGGTGACGTCAGCAAGGTCGCAGATGGCCAGAGCCTGGTGACGCAGACGGTGGCGCAGTTGGGCAAAATCGATATCCTCATTAATAATGCTGGTCTGGAACGGCGCGCCGATTTCTGGGACGTCACGGAGCAGGACTTCGACCTCGTGATGAACGTTAATCTCAAGGGCGTGTTCTTCATCACCCAGACATTCGTTCGCTACCTGCGCGAAGCGAAGCGCGGAGGCAAGATCGTGAACATCAGCTCGGTGCATGAGGAGCTTCCGTTCCCGCACTTCGCATCTTATTGCGCGAGCAAAGGCGGCCTGAAGATGCTGACAAGAAATTTGGCGATTGAACTGGCGCCGCTAGGCATCACGATCAACAATATCGCTCCCGGAGCGATTGAAACGCCAATTAACAAAGCGCTGCTGAATGATCCGAAGAAGTTGGAAGATGTGCTATCGAACATTCCTTTGCGGCGGTTGGGAAAGCCGGAAGATGTTGCGGGATTGGCGGCGTTCCTGGCGTCATCAGATGCGAATTACGTAACGGGCACGACATTTTTTGTGGATGGCGGGCTGTTGTGGAATTATGAAGAGCAATGACAGCAAGAACGAAAAGTTAAGCAGGGTGGGGAAAGGATTGAGCGACAACATAGGAACTGGTATTCGGCTAATAGTTTCGGATGTGGACGGGACGCTGGTCACGCATGATAAGCGGCTGACACCAGCGGCGATGGACGCCGTGCGCCGCATTCGCGAAGCGGGTATCCGATTCACGATTATCAGCAGCCGGCCGCCGCAAGGGCTGAAGGTTGTAGCGGATCCGTTGGAGATTACGGAGCCCATTCCGGCATTCAATGGCGGATTGATTGTTGGTCCGGATCTAAAGACGGTGCTTCGTGAGAAGCTGCTGGAACAAATCTTAGTTGAGCGCCTGATTGAGGCGCTTTCGGCAGCAGACCTCGACATCTGGGTTTACACAGACAAAGAATGGTATGTGCGCAACCTCAACGGACCTTATGTTCAGCATGAGGTTTCGGCTGTCAAGTTCGAGCCTGTGGTGGTCAAGGATTTCCACGAGGTCACGCTCGACCGAGTCGCCAAGATCGTGGGTGTCAGCGAGAACTTCGATGCTGTCGCAGCGGCTGAGAAAAGCATTCAGCAGACGTTCCGTGGAGCGGTATCGGCGACACGGTCCCAGAAGTATTACCTCGACATTACTCATCCGACGGCGAATAAGGGAGAAGGAATTCTGATGCTTTCGGAGCTGCTCAATATTCCCATCAGCCGGATTGTCACCATCGGTGATATGCAGAACGATGTATCCATGTTCGAGCAAAGTGGGATCAGTATTGCCATGGGAAATGCGACGCCGGACGTGCAGGCGCATGCGGCGTACGTGACAGAATCAAACGAGGAAGAGGGGTTTGCGAAGGCGATGGAGCGGTACGTACTGGGGAGGAGCGGTCGGGCTGGAATGTCCGTCCGCACACGCGCATGATCATCGTCGTACTTGGCGTGACCGGCGTAGGCAAGACGACGATCGGGTCGGAAGTGGCGAAGCGCCTGGGATACGCTTTTGAAGATGCCGACGCGTATCACTCGGCGGCGAATATTGAGAAGATGTCGCATGGGATTCCGCTGACAGACGCGGATCGCATTCCGTGGCTGCAATCGATGCACCGGATGCTCGAAGAACGTAACGCAGTGGGTACAAGTATTGTGCTGGCGTGTTCGGCATTGAAGCAGAGCTATCGGGACCTGCTTGGGAAGGATCTGGACGTTACCTGGATTTACCTGAAAGGCTCGCCCGAGGCGATTCGCGAACACATCGAGCACCGGCAGGGACATTTTGCGAAAGAAGATCTGCTGAAGTCGCAGTTTGAGGCGTTGGAAGAGCCCACCGACGCTATCACCATCGATGCGAACCGCACGCCGGAAGAGATTGTGACCGACATATTGTCGCGAATTCAGAGTTCAGCGACGGCAAGATAACCGGTTATAGGATCAAGAAAAATCCCCCACCATTCCATTGAATCAACGACTTACAAACGCGCAATTGATAATAAGGAACCTAGAAATATCCGGTACCGTTTCCAACAAGTTGCAGGCACTACATTCCCCATCATGGAAGAAAGAAGAAAGGCGAGCGCATGGGATAAGCGCCCGCCTGTAAATGACGCGCAGTTTTCAGTCACCGGAAGGAAGAAGTTCTTCGAATGTGTCGGTGGCCGGTGAGACATTCGGACAGTGACCCAAAATTGGCTGGCATGCCGCGTCGGGGCCGTGTCCGGTGTGTACTGGGAGAACAACGTCGTGGAATTGCGCAGCCTCGGTTGAATGCTCCAGTGCCAGTGTGGACGCGACACCGCCGGTGATCACCTGCTGAACAGCATCGAAGTATCCGGTACCGACGAAACGCTGGTGCTTGACTCCTTCGTAGCCATACTCGCTTTCGCGGGCTAACTCCTTGTCCTGCAAACGAGAGTAAGCCGTCATTCCGGTCTGCTTGTAACCGCGGGCAAGTTCGAACATCGCCAGATTGAGCGCGTGGAACCCGGCAAGCGTAATGAACTGGAAGCGATAGCCCATGGCTGCGAGCTCGCGCTGGAACTTTGCGATGGTCGCGTCATCGAGGTTCTTGCGCCAGTTGAACGACGGAGAACAGTTGTATGCCAGCATCTTTCCCGGATAGTGCCTGTGCACACCTTCGGCGAATTCCTTCGCTTCCTTGAGGTCAGGCTTCGAAGTCTCGCACCAGAGCAGATCGGCGTATGGCGCGTACGATACCGCTCGCGCAATCGCTGACGGAAGTCCGCCGCGAATGCGGAAGAATCCTTCGGCGGTGCGTTCGCCGGCGAGGAACTCGTGATCATGGGGATCGATGTCGCTGGTTAGAAGCTGGGCGCTGTCGGCGTCGGTTCTCGCCATGATCAGCGTAGGCACGCCCATCACATCAGCCGCGAGGCGAGCGGCGACAAGTTTCTGGATCGCCTCGCAGGTGGGGACAAGAACCTTTCCGCCCAGGTGTCCGCATTTCTTCGCGGACGAAAGCTGATCTTCAAAGTGAACGCAAGCTGCACCAGCTTCGATCATCGCCTTCATCAGTTCGAAGGCATTCAGGTTGCCGCCAAATCCAGCTTCAGCATCGGCAATGAGCGGCGCAAACCAGTAGATGCCGTTCTTCCCTTCGGCATGGTGAATCTGGTCAGCGCGCATGAGGGCATGGTTTATGCGGCGCACCAAAGTAGGAACGCTGTTCGCCGGATAGAGCGACTGGTCCGGATACATCTGGCCAGCATCATTGGCATCGGCAGCGACCTGCCATCCACTGACATAGATAGCTTGTAACCCTGCCTTTACTTGCTGTACGGCCTGATTGCCAGTCATAGCGCCCAGAGCAGGTGTATACGACTTCGTGTGCAACAGTTCCCAGAGGCGTTCCGCGCCATGAGTGGCCAACGTGTATTCGATACGAATAGTGCCGCGCAACCGATCAAGATCAGCTTGAGTGTAGGGACGAGTAATCCCTTGCCACCGCGGATTGGTTTTCCACTTTTCCTGGCTTGTTGCTTGCCATCCGTTCTGTTTCGTAGTCATCTTTTTCTTTCCCTATCTGCAGTTGTCACCGCCACGGACATTAGAGTGTGGATCTGCGAATGGTGACAACGTGGCCCCGTCCGGGATGACTAATGGTCCGAATCGGACCAGTGGCAATTCCACAATCAAGCGATCTGCTTCTAACATCTCGTCATGAGCATCCTAGCACTCACCGAATCGCCAGCCGAGACCGCAATCCTTACGCCAGAAGCTACAGCTTTTCTTCGGAAGCTTGCATTCCAATTTGAGCACCGCCGACAAGAGTTGCTGGCGAAGCGCCAAGTGCGCCAGCAGGAACTCGACCGCGGGCAGATGCCGGATTTCTTGCCCGAGACGGCAACTGTGCGGGCAAGTGAGTGGAAGGTGGCGCCTATCCCGAAGGACTTGACGGATCGACGAGTGGAGATCACCGGTCCGGTGGACCGCAAGATGATCATCAACGCGCTGAACTCCGGGGCAAGCGTGTTCATGGCCGACTTTGAGGACTCGAACTCGCCCACCTGGCAGAACTGCATTGAAGGGCAACTCAATTTATCTGATGCCGTACGTGGCACAATCACGTATGAGAGTCCCGAAGGTAAAGGTAAGAGGTATGAACTGAATGAGAAGAGGGCGGTGCTCTTCGTGCGGCCACGGGGATGGCATCTGGATGAGAAGCATTTCTCCGCTCAGGGCAAGCCGATATCGGCATCACTGTTCGACTTTGGGTTGTTCTTTTTCCATAACACAAAGGAACTCATGAAGCGCGGGACCGGTCCTTATTTCTATCTCCCGAAAATGGAGAGCCATCTGGAAGCGCGTCTGTGGAACGACGTGTTCAATTTCGCGCAGGACGAGTTGGGCATACCGCGTGGAACGATTCGCGCAACCGTGCTGATCGAGACAATCCTCGCGGCGTTTGAGATGGACGAAATCCTTTACGAGTTGCGCGAGCATTCGGCAGGGCTGAATTGTGGACGTTGGGACTACATTTTCAGCTTCATCAAGAAGTTCAGGAATCGTCCGGAATTCGTGTTGCCCAACCGGGCTGAAGTCACGATGGATCGGCATTTCCTTCGGTCGTATGTCGAACTGCTGATCCAGACTTGCCATCGTCGCGGCATTCACGCGATGGGCGGCATGGCAGCGCAGATTCCGATCCGCAACGACGCCGAGGCGAATGAGCGGGCACTGGAGAAAGTTCGGCAAGATAAGCTGCGAGAGGTTTGCGTAGGCCATGATGGAACTTGGGTGGCGCATCCGGGGCTGGTAACGGTTGCCAAAGAGATTTTCGACAAATATATGCCGGAACCGAACCAGATAGAGAAAAAACGACCGAATGTTCAAGTTACAGCGAAGGACTTATTAGAGGTTCCGACTGGGAACATCACCGAGCAGGGATTGCGATGGAACATCGATGTCGGTATGCAATATCTGCTTTCGTGGATTCAGGGGCAGGGATGCGTGCCGATCTACAACCTGATGGAAGATGCGGCGACGGCCGAGATCTGCCGCGCGCAGGTGTGGCAGTGGATCCGGCATGGAGCAAAGATGGACGATGGCCGCCCAGTCACACACGAGTTGGTAACGCAATACATTGATGAGCGCAAAGAACAGATGCCGCAAAGCAAAGCACTGGATGTAGCAGTGCAACTATTACATGGAGTGATGACCGCACAGGAGTTCCCCGAATTCTTGACGCTTGCCAGCTACGATCTGCTGGATTAAAACCTTGCGTGCATGGGCACGCGCAGGGCTGAGGCACAGTCGGGCGAGATCAGCGAGGCATTCCTTTCAGAGTTGCGGGAGTGCCTGGCAACACGCCGCATCGCCCAAGGACTTGAGTGCCTCCACTCACAGGTTGCGCTCATCGAGTCTCTCGATCCAGCACAGGAGAATGCCGCTCGTTTCGTCGGGCACCTGGCCCAGTGGGTCGATGTTGGTGCGTTTGACTTCCCTACCCTGAAATCCATTCTGAGGCGCTTCGATAACCAGACTCGCGCCAATCTCACTGTCCGCAACTATCTCTATCTCCGAATGGCCGAGGGGATACTGGCCATGTCGGAGGAAGAGATCGATGCGGCGGTACGGCATTTCGATTTCGTGCTCGGCTTGCCGGAAGAACTGAGTGACCAGCAATCATTGTCGATTGTTTTCTTTTGGAAGGCGAGGTGCTTGCGACGAAGGGGCGAGTACGAGAAGGCGTTGATCTTTGCGCACCAGGGACGGGATACGGCGTTGGCCTTGGGTTTTCCGCGAATGGCGGCTTTATCTGAAGTGCTCGAAAGCTGGCTGCTGTTTCAGAAAGCTAAGCTGAAAGAGGCTGAGCAGATATCGCAACATGCCGAGTCGGTGTTGCGCGAGACGGACGATCACGTAACGATGGGAAACATTTATTCGTTCTATGGGCGCATGGCCCGGCGCGCTGGACGATATGACGTCGCGATCGACCGTTTCAACCAAGCGATCAGCGAATACCGGCAGCGCGATCCGCAACATCCCAATCTGGCGCGGTCGTTGGCAAACATTGCGCTGGCGAAACGTTCGATTGCGCTGCAACTTCGCCGCAAGATCGACAAGCAGGCGGAAAAACGCCGCAAGGATACAGGGACTAAACCAGTTTCGTCGAGCGCTGCGGAGTACCGGCAACGGCTGGAAGCGCTTCAGAAAGAGATCGTTACGCATCTGGAGGAGGCATCGGAGATTTACTCGCATCATCCGAATCATCATGGGATCGGCACCGTTCGGCTGAATTACTCCTACGTGTTGCTCGATGATGGAGACTACGACGGTGCAGAAATCAAGGCCAAAGAGGCATACCGGCTTGGCGAGGAGAAAGAGGATTACATCCTTATGGGCCGGGCTCGGGTGGTGCAATGCATGATCGAGAATGCGCGGGTGGAAGAGGAGATCAGCGAAGGCACGGATCCGGGCAGCCATGCGCGACACGCACTGGAGTACATCCGGGAAGCAATCGACCGAGCCAAGCATACGCAGAACCAAAGGCTGCTGAGTAACGCATATCTCTGGTTAGGCTTCACGCATTGCAACACGTTTTACGACGATACGGACGCGGCCCGTGAAGCATACGATCAAGCCGTAGCCGCACGAAAGGGTGCGCCACCCGACAACATGTGGGAAGACCTGCAGGCACTGAAGCAGAAGATCGTGGGGGCCGGCAGCATCGACTCGAAGCTTAAGGCATGGTCGCAGGGGTCGCTGGGCGACAAGACGTTTCAGCAGATCACAGAAGAATTCGCAGAATTGATTATCCCGCGGGTGTGGGAACGCGAAGGCCGTAAAGTGTCGCGGGTGGCTTCCAAGCTATCAATCTCGCCCAAAAAAGTCAGGCGAATCCTCGACCGTGTGGGGCGGCGGAAACCCAACTGATGCGAGCTGACGATCTGGTGAACTGATAATCTTGTGAGCCACGTGCGTGCGCTTGAACTGCTTTCCATAACTCTTAAGTTACACTCATCACAACCGCTGAAATTGCGGCCCTTGTGGCAGCCAAAAGCAATAGTACAAACATACTATTTTCCAATTCTGGCTCACGTCACTGTCGGTTTGTGCATACGTCACCGACCTTTGTTTTGCTCAACGAATACGTTAGGTCTTCACAAGGACGGGGCTCTATTTCGTGGCAGCGAATTGGTCAGAGCAGTTCTCGGGCTTTCCTCTCGTAACGAAGGCGCCGGAGTGTGCCAGCACGATTGTACGGATCGGCGATATCGAAATTGGCAATGGTGAGTTCGTTGTCATGGCGGGACCTTGCTCGGTGGAGTCAGAGCGGCAGTTACTGAGTACCGCGGAAACAGTGGCACTCGGCGGCGCACGACTCCTGCGAGGAGGAGCGTTCAAGCCGCGCAGCTCACCCTATGCGTTCCAGGGCCTTGGCGTCGATGGCCTGAAACTTCTTGCTAAGGCACGCGCACTTACCGGGCTGGCAATTGTAACGGAAGTGTTATCTGAGACCGACGTTGAGGTTGTCGCCGAGTACGCGGACGTGATGCAGGTCGGGTCGCGCAATATGGAAAACATCGCACTGTTGGAGAGGGTCGGAAAGTGCGGGCGTCCGGTCCTGTTGAAGCGCGGAATGGTGGCGACATTGGAAGACCTGCTTTCGGCAGCAGAATGCATCGCCGCCAGTGGGAATCCCGACATCATGCTCTGCGAGCGGGGAATTCGTACGTTCGGCACAGCGACACGGAACACATTCGATATCGCGGCGATCCCGGTCCTGAAGGCGGTCAGCAAGCTGCCGGTAATAGTTGATCCTAGCCACGCGTGTGGCGTTCGCAGTCTGGTGCCAATCCTGGCGCGAGCGGGAGCCGTTGTGGGGGCCGATGGAATGATCGTGGAAGTTCACCCTGATCCTGACAAAGCGCTGAGCGACGGCGACCAATCGCTGACATTCGACCAGTTTGGCGACATGATGCGCGACCTCGAACGGTACATCCATCTCGCATCGCAGAATGCATGGTGCTGTGCCTCGCAAAGCGGAGGACACGCCTGATGCGGTTGCGCATTACCAGTGCTGTACTGCTTGCCCTAGCCATCGCTGTGTTTTTCGCCGGCATCAAAGCGGCGCCACCAAAACGAGCCGCTGATCCGGTGCTTGTTTACACATCCGCGCCGCATTATGAGGCGCTTGCATGGTTGCAAGGCGGTGAACGATTCCCTTCCGGCGCCAAGCTGATGTTGCATAGCGGAAGTTCTTCTCGCGAACTACTGACTGATTTCTTTGCCACGGCCGACGCAAACGTGTCGTTCGATGGCACCAAGCTTCTGTTTGCGGGCAAGAAGTCGTCGAACGATCAGTGGCAAATCTGGGAGATGCCGCTGCCAAATGGCGATCCGAAGCGGCTCATCTCTTGTGATGCTGATTGCGTCCGGCCCTTTTACCTTCCTGAAGGCCGATTTATTTACGCGCACAAAGTAGGAGATCGTTTCCAGTTGGAAGCAGCGCCCATCGCAGGCGGCGAGGCATTGCGGCTGACTTCGATTCCGGGCAGTGCACTAGCGACTGACATTCTTCATGACGGGCGAATCCTGTTCGAGGCGAGCTATCCCCTGGGAGATGGAACTACACCGGAAATGTACACGGTGTATCCGGATGGAAGTGGAGTTGAGGCGTATCGCTGCGATCACGGCAAGGGCCGTCACTCCGGAAAACAGATGGCGTCCGGGGACATCATCTTCATCGAGGATACCGGCGTAGCGCGATTTACCTCAGCACTGGCGCAAGAGGTCGAAGTCAAAACTCCATCGGGCGAGTTTGCGGGCGACATGATCGAGATCGCCAACGGGAACAAGGTTGATTCGTGGCGGGGTAATACGAAGGATTCTCTGGCGTTAGTGCAATGGAATGTTGCCGCAAATACCATCAGACCGCTGGTATTCGAGAACGGCGCGGACCTGGTGGAACCGCAAGTCGTCGCGGCGCGACAGATTCCCAATCGCTATCCGTCGGCATTGCACGATTGGGATGGCGCTAATCTCCTCTGCCTCAATGCTTACACATCGAAGCTGAAGATCGCTAACGGCTCGATTGAGTCTGTGAAGTTGTACACGCTGTCGGATGGCAAACCGGTGACACTTGGTACGGCCCATGTCGAAGCGGACGGCTCCTTTTTCCTGCACGTTCCCTCAGATCAACCGTTGCAGATCGAATTGCTGGATAAATCGGGAAACACCGTCCAGCGCGAACACGGATGGTTCTGGATGCGCCGCGGTGAACAACGCTTCTGCGTCGGTTGCCACGCCGGACCGGAGCGTTCGCCGGAGAATGCGATTCCCCAGGTGCTGGTGAAGTCGACTGATCCGGCTGATATGACAGTCAAAGTCTCTGCTCAAAGGGGAGGTCACTGAGTTGTTCCTCCGTATCTTTACTCTTCTGCTCCTCTCTACTTCCCTGCTGGCACAGACGGGACCGGCGCCAGCGATCCATTTCGAGGATGCAACGACGGCATCGGGCATTCACTTTACCCACAGCATCGGATCGGCCAGGCTTGGATCGTTGCTCGAAGCTACTGGCGGCGGCTGTGTCTGGTTCGACTACAACAATGATGGCCTCGAGGACTTGTACGTCCTCAGTGGCAAGCCGCTTGAGGCTGGCATGCACCCGTATCCGCTGAAGCAGCAGCCCACGGAGCCGCCGCACAATCATCTGTATCGCAACGACGGTAGCGGCAAATTCACTGACGTGACCGATGAGGCAGGCGTAGCAGCAAACATCTATGGGATGGCGGGCATCGCCGCCGATTTCGATAACGATGGCTTTACCGATCTGCTCGTGACCGGTTATGGAAAAACTATCCTTTACCACAACAAGGGCAATGGCACATTCGAGGATGTAACGGAGAAAGCTGGGGTCAAGGTCAGCGGCTGGGCAATCAGTTCCGCATGGCTCGATTACGACAAAGACGGCTGCACCGATTTATTCGTGGGACGTTATGTGAAGTTCGATCCCAAGTATCGTGCGTTCTACCCGGCGGATAACTATCCGGGGCCGCTCGATTACGAAGGTGAAAGCAACCTGCTCTTCCATAACAATTGTAACGGTACCTTTACGGATGTCTCGGAGAAATCAGGCATCGCGGCCTACAAGGGCCGCACGATGGGCGTCACCGCCTTCGACTACGACGGCGACGGCTATCCCGACGTATACATCTCGAACGACAAGACCGAGAATTTCATGTTCCATAACAAGCGGAATGGAACATTCGAAGAAGTCGCTACCGACCTCGGCATCGCTTACGGTCAGAACGGCGAATCGACTTCGTCGATGGGACCCATCTTTGCCGATATCGACAGTGATGGCCTGTTTTACCTGTGGGTAACGGATTCCAAGGACAACCGGTTGCTGAAATTCAACGGCAAAGACCTCTTCGAAGACAAGAGCGCCGACTCCGGCATATCACAGATGACAGGGCAATACGTGAGCTGGGCATCGGGGGTCTACGACTTCGACAACGATGGTCTGCTCGACATCATGATCTTCCATGGCGGACTCGTCCATATGGTCCCGCAGGAACACTCGATCCTAAAGGGGATCGGCAACGCGAAATTCGAAGATGTCTCGAATGCCGCTGGACCTGTCCTGAACGTGAAGACCGTCGCTCGCGGCGGCTGCTTCGGAGATTACGACAACGACGGCAAGGTCGATGCGTTCATGGTGAACCTTGGAGCGCCGGGAACGCTGCTGCATAACACGTCCACAAACTCCGGACACTGGCTGACAGTGAAACTGAAGGGCACGAAGAGCAATCGCGACGGTATCGGCGCAGTTCTGGAACTGACTGCCGGCGGACGGAAACAGATGGCGCAGCGTGTGGCCGGATCCGGATATCTCTCGCAGGATGATGGGCGAATTCATTTTGGGCTTGGCAGTGTAACCAAGACAGAAAAGCTTGTGGTGCACTGGCCGAGCGGTCAGGAGCAGACAGTCGAAAATCCTGCGATCGACAAGATCCTCACCGTGGAGGAGCCCAAGTGAGATCTCGCCGGTTCTTCTCACCTGCGCTGTTATGGACCGCCGGAGCTCTGGCCATTGTGTTCATGGTGCTGGCCGCCCATTCGGGAGCAGGAGCCCGTCCTGAGAGCGCCGTGGCAAAGTATCTTTCGCCGGGAGAAATGGTGTTCTCCGCTGATGGCCGCTCGATCTATGTAGTGTGTGAGCGAAGCAACGAAGTGCTGGTGGTTGATCGGCGTCTGGGCAAAATCACTAATCGTGTCGCGGTTGGTTCGGTTCCACGCGGGCTGGTTCTTTCCACAGGCGGCAGCGAATTGTTTGTCACAAATTCGAACGACGACACGGTCTCGGTGATCGATACCACAACCTTTAAAATCACACGCACGTTGCATACCGGGTTCGAACCGGTTGACGTTGCAGTGGACCGTCAAGGAGAAACGGTTTACACGGCAAATCGCCTGAGCAATGACATCTCTGTAATCGACCTGAAAACAGGCGTAGAGCGCAAGCGGCTGACCGCGGGACGCGGGTCGAGCTATCTGACGATGTCTCCGGATGGCACGCGGCTGTTCGGGACTCACGTCTATCCCAAAATCATGCCAACGCGGCAGGCGCCGCAGTCGGAAGTCACTATCGTCGATACTCAGCGGAAGATGGTAGTCGACCGCCTGGTGCTGAACAATGTCGCCGGCGTGTTTCACGTGGCGTTCTCGCAAGATGGGAAACTGGGAGTCGTCGCGCAGCTCCGTCCGAAAAATCTGATTCCACTCGCTCATGTGGAGCATGGATCGGTATTCTGCAACTCGATCACATTATTTGGAGAAGGGATCAATGGTGTCATCCAGCTTCCACTCGACGAACTGGAGCACTACTTTCCCATGCCGTATGGGGTTGCAATCACGCCCGACAACGGCAAGCTTTACGTCACTTCCGGCGGCATGAATGTTATCACCGTCATCAGCATCCCGAAGTTGGTGGCATTCGCCAAAAGCGCCCCCCGAGATGTCGCGAATGACCTCTCAGCTTCTGCCAACTATGTCATCGCGAGAATCCCAACCGGTACAAATCCCCGTTCCCTTCTGCTCTCCCGTGATGGCCGGTTGTTGTATGTGACCAATCGCATGGACGACACCATCGGTGTCATCGACACGCGTACGGACAAGACGCTCTCGACGATCGATCTCGGCGGCCGTAAAGATTACAACGCACTGCGCCGCGGTGAACGCCTCTTTTACAACGCGAACTACTCGTTTCAGGGACACTTCAGTTGTGCCAACTGCCACATCGATGCCACTTTCGACGGGATGGAATGGGACTTGGAGCCGGATGGGTTTGGCAAGGATATCGTCGACAACCGCTCGATTGAGGATCTGTCCGGTACCGAGCCGTTCAAGTGGAATGGCGGCAATCCCACAATGGCACAGGAGTGCGGGCCGCGCACCGAGAAGTACTTCTACCGCTCACAGAGCTACGATTCGGCGGAGTTGGCCGATCTCGTAACGTTCGTGTTCGCCCTGCCGCTCCGCCCGAACCGTTATCGACTGCCTGCCGGCGAGCTTACTCCGGCCCAGGAACGTGGCAAGGCGATATTTGAGCGCACCAATTACAGAGATGGTCGCCCGATCCCGCAGAACAACCAGTGCGCCTACTGTCACAGTGGTCCGAAGTACACCAATCAGAAGTCATTTGATGTCGGCAGCGGCAAACCAACGGATCGCTCGCCGCTCATTGACGTTCCGCAACTGACCAATGTGGCTTATTCCGCGCCATACCTGCATGACGGTTCGGCGCGCAGCATGGAAGAGATCTGGACGATTTTCAACCTGAAGGACACTCACGGTGTCACAAACGACCTGACCAAAGATGAGTTGAATGACCTCATCGAGTACCTGAGGACCTTATGAGACTTCGTGTTGCGGTTGTTCTGTTAATCCTCGCGGTAACGTTGCCATGCGTGGCTGCCACTCCCGACATGCCTCGTTTCAAGTGGGAAAACTTCACTACTGCTAATGGCCTGCCGAATGATCACGTGTTTTGCGTTCTCGTGGACGGCAGCCGTATCTGGGCTGGAACCGAAGACGGACTTGCGTTGTACGAAAACGGCAAATGGAAGGTCTACAGCACGAAAGACGGGTTAGCGCATCGCGCGGTGCTGTCTCTGGCGCTCGATTCCGAAACGGGCGACGTGTGGGCCGGCACCATGGGCGGCGTGAGCCGCTTCTCAGCCGGCCGCTTTGACACGTTCAATCAGTTGAACTCCGGCGTCAGTAACGATGTCGTTTACAGCGTATCGGTTGGTGGCGACTACGTGTGGATGGCTACGGCCGCAGGTGCAAGCCGCCTCAACAAACGCACTGGCCAGTGGAGCCTTTTCAACGAGCGCAATACGCCCATGTACGAAATCTGGACATACAACGTGACGGCCACCGATCCCGAGAAGGTTTACTACGCAGTCTGGGGCGCCGGCGTGCTCGAGTACACGGTGAAAACGGATAAATGGAAGGACTACAACGATCCGGACGGCGAAACAGAAATCGTTCTCTTCAAGGACCAGGGGCTCATCCACGAGATCACGACTTCCGTCAGCTACGTCGATAAAGTCCTCTGGGTTGCCACTTACTTCGGCGATAGCCGGTACGATGGCCGCAACTGGCACAACTTCCTCACAAAAGACAGCGGATTGCCCAGCAATTTCACGAATCAAGTGAAGGCCGTTGATGCCAATCGTTGCTGGTTCTCAACCGATAAGGGACTCGCCTACTACGACGGTACGAACTGGTCTGTGTATCGTCCAGCGCTCGATTCAGGCAAGCCTGAGATGTACGTGCGCGATGCGGATGGAAATATTACGCACATCGACGTCGATTCCGCGCCTTCCCACAATTACGTGCTGGGTGTGGACTTCCAGGGGAAAGATATTTGGGTGGCGACAGCCAAAGGCCTCAGCCACGGCATTCGAGTGAACTAACAGGAACTAACTAAGGAGAAGGACATGACCGTCCAGGAACTACTACAGGAAGCCGCAATCGCGCCCGTAGAGAAGCGCGCGATTACCAACCTCAATACGCTGAATGAAGCGTACCACTACGCGAAACCAAGTTCGTTTTCGCGCGGCATGAGAATCGACCTGGGCAATGTGGTCATTCTTCTGATCTCCGGCACAGCCAGTATCGACGAGCAAGGTGTGAGCGTTCACGTTGGCGACTTCCGTGCCCAGTTGCGCCGCACGTTCCACAACATCACGCTGCTGCTCGAGGCGGAAGGCGCCACGTGGAAGGATATTGTTCGCACCACCTGTTACTTGCGCGATATTGAGCGCGATTATGAGGCGTTCAATGAAGAACGCACGGCATTCTACAAAGAACAGGGATTGGATCCGCTGCCGGCTTCGACGGGAATCCAGGCAATTCTCTGCCGGCCCGAGTTACTGATCGAAATCGAAGCAATTGCGATGTTCCACAAGAAAACCGAAGAGTAGTTCGCTAAGGAGCGATTGCCATGCGGCGCATTGTTACTCTGGTAGTGCTCGTTCTGCTGTGCTCCGTTGCTTACAGTCAGACCTTCACGGGTTGCTCTTGCGGAAGCAACCCTCCCGGCAAGCCGAAGCCGCGCACAATGAAGCCTTACGCGCAGGAGCCGGAGGACTTGCGTCCCTTCTCGAAGTTCACGACTCCCTACTACGAGAACTACACCGACTTGGTGGAGTACAACGGTGCATCGCGCGATTATTCTGTGGTGAAGGATGTGGACGAAATCCGCATAGGCTTCATCGGCCCTCTAGAGAACCACCCGGACGAATCCCTTGGCAAACGGATGCTGAACGGCGCGCAAATGGCTATTGACGAAGCCAATGCGGCCGGCGGCTACGGCGGCAAGCCTTTCAAGCTGATGTTGCACAACGACTCTGCGATTTGGGGAGCGTCCAGTAACGAGCTGGTTAAAATGGCCTACGACGATAAAGTCTGGGCGATCTTTGGTTCCATCAGCGGCGATACCACTCACATCGCTCTTCGCGTCTCTCTTCGCGCGGAAGTACCAATCGTTAACAGCGCTTCGACCGATCCCACCATTGTAGAAACCATCATTCCATGGTATTTCAGCGATCTTCAGGATGATCGTACTCAAGGATATACACTTGCCCGCCATATTTACGGTGAACTTGGTCTGAAGCGTATTGCTCTTCTGCGTGTAAACGATCGCTATGGCCGTTTCGGAGTCCCGAAGTTTCGCGATGCCTCGCGTCGCCTTGGCCATCCGGTGGTCATCGAACAGAAGTTCTTGCCGTACGACACGGATATGCGGCGTCAACTGCGCGTCATCAATGACTCGCGTGTAGACGGAATCGTGCTTTGGACCGACGTGCCGAAAACTGCGCTGATCCTGCAACAGATGCAGGAACTCGGCATGAAGCAGAAGGTATTCGGTAGTCACCGCACAATCGGCGATGAGTTAATCAAGTTGGCTGGCCCCGCAGCGGAAGGATTCGAAGCTGTTTATCCATACGATCCCGGCAGCACCGACCCGGCATGGGTCGCGTTCAAGGAACGTTACGAAAAAAAGTACAGTGCGCAGCCTGATCACTTCGGTGCGCTCGCGTACGATCAGATGCAGATCCTGCTTAAGGCGATCTGTGAAGCTGGACTCAATCGAGCGATGATCCGCGACGCCCTGTATGGCACCACAAAATACCATGGCGTTACAGGAGAAATGAGCTTCGATCCTAACGACAAGCAGATTCGTCCGATGTATTTGGCAACGGTCCATAACGGCAAGATCGAGTATCGCGTCGCCACGATGGAAAAGGAGTACGCGAAGGTTGGCGAAGAGGGTGTCTCTTACGCTGGACCCGCAACGCCAGAGGTGGAGGGAGATGAAGTCCGCATCGCCGTGTTTGGTCCTCATGCCGATCAGCAAGTGAATTCAGCCGAAATGAAGGGATTGGCTAACAGCCTGAAGGCGGGTGGGCGAAAGATCTCGCTGGTCGGAATCCCTTCCGACCAGACCTGGGGCAAAGCCTCCGACGACCTTGTGAAGGCTATTTACGATCAAAACGTAATCGGGATCATCGCCATGGACCGTGCTTCGAGCCACTTGGCAGAACAGATCGGGGTAAAAGCTTTTGTCCCGGTGTTGGCGATTTCAAAGGACAAATCGCTGACGTCCATCAACATCCCGTGGATTTTCCGTTTTCCGGAAGGCACTTCCGTCGAATCGGCACTGAACGCGTTGGCGGCAGCGGTGAATCAGGCAGGTCCCAACCGCGCCAAGGTGCGTGAGGTACTCGCGTCCGGAGCTGAAGTCTCGCGGTTCCGTTTTCAGAGCACAGGCGAACCGGTCGGCAAGTAACTATCCGTTCTGGTACATCAGAACCGGACGGTGTAGCCGCTCGATATCTGGAAGTTTCCTTGGGTGACGTAGTAATCAGGCGACTGTAGACTTCCGAGCGGCGAAAGCCGGGGATTGGGGTAGTCCCGCAAATAGCGCACCAGCGTGGTACCGACATCCAACCGCAACGTCGACCGGCGCGATGGATACAGCTCGAAGACTCCGCCGGTATTCCAGACAAACCGGCTCAAGCTGTCGTACTTTGGTGATTCTCCGCCGGTCCATGCATTTTCGTAGTACAGAAAACCTGGCCGTATCTTTCCAAACAAACCCCATGTGCGACCCTGATGTCCGATCTTTGCGCCAAACAGTCCTTGTAGCGTTGGGCCTCCGTTTTCTTCTCCACTGGGGAAAAAATCAAACTGGCTATCGAAAAATAACCAAGGCAGCAGGCGGTAATCGTAACTTATCCCTATACCAGTGTTGAACTGACGGCAATCGCTGCATTCCTTTTCTTCGACCGGCAAATTAAGGTTTGCGAAATGAATGCCAATGCTGCGGCGACGCTGCTTCCATTCGACATTCTCTGGTTCCGAATTGGCCAAGGTCGAAGCCGATTTCAGCAAGTAGCCTTCAGGGGCCGGCCACTGCCATGGCAATTTGCCCATAAAGAGTCCGGCAAAACTACGGCTCGGCTCGAGTGCGGTCCGCAGAATGATGCCTCCGAGAACGCGATGATTCTCTGCCACTCGTGTTACGAGATATTTGTCAATCGTATCTTCCAGGACTACCCAACCTGTCCCGACAACCGGAGTGAGAACCCAATCTGAGAGGCCAGTATTGTTCGTCGGAGACTTGGGATAATTGGGATTGCTGGCGCACGAAACTGAGAACCCACAGTCAGGGACGTACAACCATCCGCCGGCATTACCGAGGCTGGTTTCGCTGAGTGGGCCCACTTTCCATTGCACCTCAAAAGCCGCGGCCCATGCCATTCCCTTCAACCGGCTGGTCCAATAAGTAGAATCTTTACCGACACGCAGTGCGCGCGACTTAGGGCTGTTCTGAAGAAAAATCCGGCTCGCAACGGCGCCCTGCAGTGGATGTCCCACATCATTGACGATAAAGTCGTCGCCGTCTCCCCAGCGCTTCAAATCATAGCCGCCGTACGAAGCAAACCAATTGTGGAAAAAACGTCCGTGCGCGAGCTGGTAGCGAAGCGATGGGTCATTCGCCACTCGAAACGCGTGCTGCAGCATCAGGAATTCGAAGGATTGCAGGAGTGCACTATGAAGCTGAAAACTTGACGGTCGGGGAACTTGTACCAGGATAACCGGATCGGGAAGAGATCGAAGCCCCGCCATATCAAACGTAAATTCTCGTGCACTTAAGCTGGTGCTGTAGGGCAACGATGTGTTCCCTGCCAATGATGTCGCATTGGGGGAAGTTAAACTGTCTGTATCAGGGCAGTCGGTGTCATACGAGATAAAGAGTGACTCGGAAGTGCTCTCATCAAAGGACCGGCAATGATCCTTCGAATACCCAGCGCTTGTAAGCAAACTAGCCGTTAGAACACAGACGGCCACCCGCTGCCAAATCTTTGCCAAAGTTTCAGGCGCGTTAGCAAAACGCCAGCATCGTTTGTCCTTTCGTAAAAATCCCGAATGAGCAAACAAAACCTGCGCACTCCCATCAACGGTTATTGTAACTATGCTGAAACATAGTAACCCGAAGCACAGCGATAATTTGCGGTGATATCTGTGAAAACCAGAAGAGAGATGACTTGGTGCTCTGAATTGGCCAGATCGCCAACTAGGGAGAACAGTAGCAGACCAACGCTCGCTAGACAGGCGCGTTGGTCTGCTTCAAGTCGCCAAGGAAATTAAACGGCAGTTTTCAGCGGTTCCCAAGCAGGATGTCTACCGTAAGTTGATCAAGCCGCTCATATGGCAATCGCTTCTTCATCATCCCGTCCTTGTCGAAGGAATAACCCAGCAACGCCGTCGCGCCCTGTTTTGAATACTTGCCGACCTCCGGCGATTTCAACGAAGGCTTGTTGATATCCGCCAGGATCTCCTTAATTTCCTTATCGGCATTCCAGCGCTCCGCTTTCTCCTTCAACATCAGATAGGTACGCATGCAACCACGGGCAAAATCCTTTACCCCTTCATAGTCTTCCGTTCGATAGGCATGCGCATCAAAATGCCTCGAACCTTGGTATCCGACATCTTCCAGGAACTTGACCAGCCAGAAATTCGCCTTCAGATTCGCCGATCCAAAGCGGAGATCCTGGTCGTAGCGTCCCGGCGCCTGATCGTTAAGGTCGATGTGAAATAGTTTTCCAGCCTCCCAAGCCTGCGCCACACCGTGCATGAAATTCAATCCGGCCATTGTCTCGTGTGCAACTTCCGGATTGACCCCCACCATCTCGGGATGTGCCAGCGTAGGGATAAAGCCGAGATAATGTCCCGTGGTGGACATATAGATATCGCCACGCGGCTCATTTGGTTTCGCTTCCAGAGCGAACTTATATCCGTACTTTTGGTCGATGTTGTATTCGCACAGGTAGTCGATGGCTTCACGCAAGCGCTTTATCGCCTCATCCGTGCGCCGGCAGCCATCGGTCTCGGTGCCTTCGCGTCCGCCCCATAGAACAAAGATTTTTGCGCCCAGTTCAGCGCCGAGATCCATAGCACGCATGGTCTTTTGCACCGCGTATGCGCGCACGCTCGGGTCGTTCGCTGTAAATGCTCCGTCGCGAAACACTGGATGAAAGAACAATGACACGGTCGCCATCGGCACAACGATGCCATAGTCTTTGCACGCCTTCTTGAATTCCTTCACAATGGCATCGCGTTCGGCAGGCGTAGCGTCGATCGGCACGAGATCATTGTCGTGCAGATTCACTCCCCACGACCCTACTTCGGCCAGCAGTTTCACAATGTCCGGCGGCTTGATAGTGGCTCGAACGGCATCCCCAAACGGATCGCGTCCGCGGTTACCCACCGTCCATAACCCAAAAGAAAATTTATGTTCAGGCTTCGGCTGATAGCGGTCTGTCACGCTGATTCCTTTCCACCCGTCGAAACTGCACCGTTAACGGGTGCTTGATCGTTATTAACGTGGATGATGAACAAACATTAGTTTGGATGTTGAACGACAGCTAAAATCAATATGGCTTCTACCTTCTGCGTGGACGGCAGTAGAGTTTGTCTCTATCTGGCTGCCGTAGATTGCTTACGGTCCAGCGCATGCGGGCGGAATTTCACGGTATACAAAATCCCAAACAACAACAGCAGAGCTCCCCACCAGACGTTAGCGTGAAGATGGAAAAGCACCACCGGATAAACAGGAGGATGAATCAATTCGTAAATGCCAGCTCCGAGGATGAGCACTCCATTCACCAGCAGGGAGACGCCTATAAAGAACCAGATGGAAATTGCGCTGCTATGCATGCTTGTGCTCCTCGCCTACCAGAAGTAGATGTTCAAGCCCACGAACACTAGGGCCACAACGCTAGCCCAGAAGACCGGGCGATGGAACAGTGACACTGCGCCCTCTGCGGGCACCTCGGTGCATCCATATACCAATCCCGTGAGTTGACGCTCATCGCGCGGCGCGGTTGCAAGACTGACCACAACGGTGACAATCACGCAGACGATCCAACTCCAGAGCGCGCGGTACATGTTTGCCGCCATATCGCTGGCGGATTTCGATAGCGCCAGATATTGCAGGGCATTAGGATCAATCTTTCCCCAGGCATACATCGCGATTGACGAGCCGGTTCCGGCGAGCAGTCCCCAGAAGCCGCCCTTGTCGGTGGCACGTTTCCACAACATCCCGAGAATCACCGTCCCAAACAACGGCGCGATGAAAAAGCTGAACAGAGCCTGTACGTAATCCATAATGCTCTTGAACTGCATCACGAAGTACGCCGTTCCGATCGAGACGATAACGCCAACGATAGTGCTCCAGCGCCCCATGCTGACCTTCTGCGCATCGGTCGCATTACGATGGAATAGCGCTTCGTAGATGTCATAGGTCCACACGGTGGAGAATGCGCTGACATTGCCCGCCATGCCGCTCATGAAACCAGCGACCAGTGCGGTAATTCCGAGTCCCAGAAGGCCCGGCCCACAGTAGCGTGCCAGCATCAGCGGGAGAACTTCGTTGTAGCTGTGACCTCCGGTCGCGACCGCCTGGGTTTCGCCAGTCAGATGAATCAAGTGTCCGGCTGGATCTTTCAGCACCGCCAATGCAAGCAGTCCTGGCAGAATGACGATAAACGGGACCATCATCTTAAAACCTGCTCCGATGATGGGAGCCAACTTCGCCGACCGGATATCTTTGGCCGACAGCACGCGTTGTACGACGAGAAAGTCGGTGGTCCAGTAGCCGCACGAAATCACGGCCGCTAAACCAAAGACGATGCCAGTCCATTGAATACCCATCGGATTCGTGGTCGAACTTCCAAGTGTTCCCCACAGATGTGTATAAGCATCGCCGGCGTTGCGGGCGATCTCCGTCTTCAGGTTGCTCCAACCACCTGCTTCGATCAGGCCCATGATCGGGATAAGCAGTGCGCCAGCCCAGATGAGGATGAACTGCAGAACTTCATTGAAGATTGCACCGCGCAAACCGCCCAGTGCGACGTAAACGGCAACTGTGATCGACGAAATCCAGATACTGGTGTGGATGTTCCAGCCCAGCACAACCTTCATGACGAGCGCCATGGAATACATATTGATGCCGCTCATCAGCACCGTCATAAAGGCGAAACTAACCGCCGACAGCGCGCGACTGGGTTCTCCGAATCGCAACTTCAGGTATCCAGGCACCGAATGTGTCTTGGAGATGTAATAGAACGGCATCATGACCAGCGCGAGAAATAGCATTGCCGGGATGGCGCCAATCCAATACCAGTGAGTCGCCAGGATGCCATACTGGTAGGCCGATCCCGCCCAGCCCATCAATTCGAGCGAACCGAGATTGGCGGAAAGGAAGCTCAGGCCGGCGATCCACGCAGTCATCTCACGTCCAGCCATAAAGAAGTCTTCGCTCGTGTTGGCGCTTCCCTTCAGATAAAAACCTATGGCGAGAACCAGGGCGAAGTAGAAGATGATGATCACCAGATCAACCGGCGACAGGTGTACCAGGGACGGCGCTGACTCGAGCAACAGGGCAGGGGTCATTTATGCGCTCCTTCGGTGGAGTAAGTAGCACGTCTGTTTAAGTTCTGTTTTCTAACTTTGAGGGTAGACTTTTCGGTATGTCGATCCGCCTCGGTATCCAGAGAAGTTCGTTGCAGAAAGAATTCCAGATTTCCGCGCATGACCAGGTGAGGAGCGAATGTGATTTGCGGCTGCGGACACTCGCTTTCCAGCAAATACTCATGCATCACGCGAAAAGCCATGCGGCCCTGCGTGCGCGGGCGTTGATAAATGGTGGCAGTTACGACTCCCGACCGAATCTCGTTGACGAGCGTAGGAAAAAGATCGGTGGTCACGATCGTAAGACCTCCGAGTTTCTTCATGTCGCGGGCCGCCTTGATCACCGGCATTGACTCTTCCGTGGTCACATAAATGCCCGTGAGATCCGGGTGCTGCTTCAGCAACTTGGAGCACTCTTTATAGGCTATCGAGTCATTCCCGCGGTCCTCGAGGGGCAAAAGAACTGATACTGCCGGATACAGTCGGGCCATCGTTGTCTGAAAGGCACGGTATTTTTCAGCATGTTCCGTGATATTGGCAGCGCAAATGGTAACCGCTACCTTGCCCTTGCCGTGCAGGATACGGGCCATGATGTCGGCGGCAAGGGCGCCGCTCGCCAGAGTATCGATAGAAACCACCGCGAGGCGCCCTGAGTCTGGCGCATCCGTAGCAATGAACACGATTGGAACATTCTGCCGTTCCGCATGTCGCATTAACGGTTCAAGTTTGGCAGGATCGCTTGGGAAAGCTATCACTCCATTCACGCCATCGTGAAGAGCTTGTTCGAGCGCAGTGAATTCGTCTTCTCCCCAACGCGAATACGTACGATATTCCACATGCAGGTTCTCGAGATCCAACGAATCTTTCTCTTCGGCGATGCCGGTGCGAACCTCATCCCAGAAGGAAGTGGTCCCCTTGGGAGTGTTCACAGAGATTCGAATCGCCTGTTTCGAAGAGAGAAAGCGCGCGGCCAGGTTGGGCTTGTATTCGAGCTTATTGGCCATCTGCAGCACACGATTGCGGGTCGCTGCTGTGGTGCTGGGGTCGCCCTTCAGGGCGCGATGCACGGTGGAAACGGAAACGCCAAGAGCCTTCGCGATATCGATGATGGTCGACCGTTTCCGCATGAAAGCCGCAATGAAAACGTTTCCATTAAATGCGCCAGCTATTCAGACTGTCAATTGATTTTTGGGAGTCGGAAATTGCAGAAAACAACTAGCGCTCAGACGCTACAGCCTGTTTGGCTTCTTTCACCTGTGCCATTCGCGGCAGGACGACCTGCATTACTGTTCCCTGGGAAGTGCTTTCCTCCACCTCGACTGTACCACCGTGGTCCCTGACGATCTTGCTAACGATCGCCAGTCCGAGCCCGGTGCCGTTTGGTTTCCCAGAACTCACAAAGGGCTCAAATATCGAAGGTCTAATATTCTCGGGAATTCCTTCTCCGTTATCGCGAATGCTGATGCTGAATGCCTTCTCGTGTGAATCGATTTCGATCGTGATTTTTGCTTTCCCGTCGGCTCTGGACTCACAGGCATTAAGAAGCAGATTAAAGAAAGCACGCTCCAGTTTGCGTGAATCGAAGGTGCCTTCCATGTCTCCCCTGGCATTCACTTCAATTTGGCAGGAGCGATACTCCGAACGCGACGCTACCGCATCCACAGCGCGATGCATTACCGCGTTCATTTCGCCAGGTTTGGGAGAAATGGTTCCATGCTCCCGCGACAATTCTCGCAAAGAGTCGATCAGGTCGGTCATTTGGTCTGAGGCGAGTTTGATCTCGCGATAAATCTCCTCGCGGTCCAACCTCAGTGACTCGGCTTCGTAAAGGAATTCGGCATTCGCGACGAGCGCGGCCAGATAATGACGCAAATCGTGCGAAATCGAACTTGCTGTGCGGCCAAGTGCCGCCAGGCGCTCGGCTTCAATTTGCCGCTGTTGCGAATCCAGCAAGCGAGTTCGCATGGTGCCGAATGCATTTCCCAGGTGCTCGACCTCGCGGCTGCCTTTGGAATTGATGGAATATGTGTAATCGCCAGATGCGAGCGCACGAACTCCGGCTACCAGGTTCTCCAGCGGGCGCGTAATTGCCCGCGAGATGAAAGAAAAGATGAGAGCTCCGAACAGCACTGCTGCAGCGCCTAACAATCCGAGAGTCCGGTTCAGATGCGTAACGAAGATGGTTGATTGCCGTAGTGGAAGCAGCACAATGCAGCGAACGGGAGTGGGAGTAGCTGCATCGAGCATGACGGAAGCTGCTTGGAACTGTTGTCCGGCAATCGTTACTTCTTCCGTCGCGTGATTCAGGATCAGTGGATGCGAATCGAGCACTTGCCGGAATGCCGGTTCACTCAAGCCGATAGTCGAGGCGATGATGTGATTGTCAGCAGCCAGCACGATCTGGCTTCCGGCAACGCTGGCGAGTTCTTCGGCTACCGTGTTGTCAACCTGGTATCCAATCGCAATCCAACCCAATTGATGCTGCTCTTCTCCGGCCCCAAGAGTCATGGGGCGCAAAAATACCCAATAGAGATGGCCATCGGAGTACCACCAGGCCGCGGACTCGTTGGCGCGAACGGACTCAACCATCATGTGATCGGCTGTGCTCCGGGCCCACGATTCGTCCTTCATATGAAAGGCGAGTAAGTGACCATCAGGATTGCCTAATGCGAATAAGTCGCTACCCGCGAGATGCCAGAACGGAAGTGAGGAGTCCTGGATCGTCAGCGGATGATCCGTTGTCATCACCGCTTTGAGAGGAGGCAATATGGAGAGCAATGCAGCAGTACGTGAGAGCTGTACTTGCCGCTGTCTCTGCATGTTTTGAAACGCACGTACGGAACTGGCGATCCCGGCATCTACTTGGCTCGAGACTTCCTGCTTAACAGTTTGCCGCACGAGCAAAAGGGTCGCACCCATCACTGCAGTGATTAACACAGCAGTTGCAAGAAGCAGTTGGGTCCGCAAGCGAAGTCGCGCCATGTACTCCTTTTACCGAGTGGTGACGGATGGCTCAGGTACGAACTTGTATCCCGCCCCATGGAGTGTCAGAAAATAACGCGGATTGCCAGGATCCGGCTCCAGCTTTTGACGCAGGCGGAGAATGTGATTATCAACAGTTCTTGTCGACGGATAGTTATGGTATCCCCAGACCTCGTTGAGCAGTTCCTCCCGTGAGATCACCCGTCCTGGCCACTTCGCAAAAAACTTCAGAACACGAAACTCCTGTGCTGTCATGGTTACCGCCTGCCCTGCGCATGATGTCTCCATACTCGTGAAGTCCACAACCACGTCTCCGAAAGCAAGCAACTCATGATCTGCAATTGAGGCTGGGATATTTGAAACTGGCTGCGCTGCTCTTCCCGAGCGCCGCATTGCACGTCTCACACGAGCGAGAAGTTCCTTGGGACTGAACGGCTTCGTAACGTAGTCGTCCGCACCTAGTTCCAGTAGCAGGACCTTGTCGTCAACATCGGCATTGGCGCTGAGTACAACAATCGGAACGCTAGCCGCCATTGCCTTGAACTCCCTGCATAATTCTTTGCCGGACAATCCGGGAAGCTTCAGGTCTAGAACCACGGCGCTGGGCGTCTGCTTGCGAAATGTGTCGAGGCCGGCAACACCATCGCCCGCAATTGATACTTCCAGGGCATCCGCTTCAAATAACCGCTGCAGCGCCTTCTGCATTGCACGGCTATCTTCGACTACCAGAACGCTTTCCATTGACAACCCCACAGTGTGGATATTGCAAGAACTCTACATCAATTCCTAACACTGGCCTACGATCGAAAATACTTTGACGCCATCATGACAAATACGTGACAAGCACCCTCATCAATACTCGGGGCTGAGGGACTCAGGATCGTACTCTTGACCGTACTTATTCGTATGCTTTTCGTCGTGATGCGCCTTGGCTATCACATTCATTTTCCCGAAGCTGGCATCTTTTTGTCCGACAAGAATTTCTCGGGATTCCAATTCCTCTTGATCCGCCACGAATTCATACCAGAGATGAACCCGATAACGCCCAGACGGAACGTCCTGGATCGCCACATTTCCTGAGGAATCCGAGACCCCGATCAAGCGAGAATTCACGGCAAAGATCACCGCACTCATTTCAGGATGAATATTGCAGAAGATATAAGAAGGACCAGGCCGGTCGAACCTGACTCTTTTTTGAGACCCCGCCTGATACAGGCCCAAATCAAACCGCTTGCCTCGATACAAAGAAAACACATTATGGAACCACGGATCCAGATTTGGAAAAAGCACCGTGCTGCCGATTGGCACAACCAGCAGATGCGGCGTGAATTTCTTATCTTGCTGCACCATGCGATACTGCGGTGCTTGGTACTCCGACCGTTCGAGCCTGTTTGCGCTATCTTCGGGAACAAGCCAGACTGCAACCTGTGAGAAGTCTTTGAGCGGCTTGTGCGTGTGCTGATCTTCGATCGTCACAGTTCCGGTTACCTGATAGCTTGTCTGGGCCATCAGCGCCGGCGACGTGGCAATAACGCACACAATCCATGCTGTATAAATGAGAAGCTTCATGGCCTAAAACAAAAAGCCCGCTGCGAGCCCTACCTGGTCCGCCGTAGCATTAGTTCCACGAACCGGACTTGTCCTTAACCGACGATATTCTGCCGATAGCAACAGATCTGATCGAGGACGCAAGATGTAGTTAACCATCACCGACTCGTTTCGAGTAATGAGGGAGTTTGCATAATAGTCGTATGTGCCCAGTTCGCGCAGTTCCGAGGAGTTGTAACCTCCATATCCGGCCGCAACGTTGAACTCCTGTTTCGAATTCAATTTCAACTTCAGTTGAGACCAACCGCCGATCTCTCCGACACCCGCAAGTAACGGAGCTGTTATGGTTAGATAATGAAGTTCGTCCTGAGCTGAAACCATGGAGTAAGGAACCCCGCCAAACGCTTGTAAACCCTTGCCGCTAAAAAACTCTCCATTTAGTTGCAGATGTTGTCCGAGAGGTGCCTGCCAATCCGCCATAACTCCCGCACCGTTCACCTTCGGCCCAGAGTAGAAGTGCAATGGCGTAAACAACCCGGCAACGCCAATCGTAAACTCATGTTCGGACTCGCCATGGCTACCAGAGACTCGTACCGCGTAAGCGGGCTGACGAGAGCTTTCGCCCGCGGTTGGGTAACGCATTTGTGGAGCATAACCGGCATACCCGGACGGATCAAATACTCCGGCCTCCACCTTCCATCGTGAATTTTCGTAATCGAAGTGATGTTCCACTCTGATCGATGGATTCCAGGCCCATAGGTTCCCCGTCGAACTCATCGCGGGTTCTCCGACAGTTGCGTATGACGTAGGGGAATTCGGAGAAAAGAATGGAATATCGATACCGCCCACGAGGCTTGTTTTCGGCCAATCGAAGCGTAACCGGGCAATTCGTAGCCGAACTATACCACTGGAAATACCGTTGTATCCGGGCGGAAAACCACCAAAGAAATCCATCTGCAAATCAGCAGACGTGCGCGCGCCTAACAGCTCAGGACCAAAACCTGTAATTCCGACAATGGACTGCCGCATCGAAGCGCCGGTGCTGCCATCCGGAGTGCCAGGAACATGAGGAAGCGCAATCGACGGAAGATCAATATTGTCCACCTGTCCGAAATTGCTGAATGCATTCAGCAAAACCATACCGGAGAGTTTGACGCGAAACCTCGATGCGCTCTCTACTTTCGTCTGTTGATGCTCTTCGACCCGTTCCGTGAGAATTTGCACATCGTCGCGTGTCACTGGTGGCTCGCCGGAAGGGACAGAATTCGCACTGGACTCCTTAGCCAGTCTCGCCTCAAGAGCTTCTACCGTGGATTTCAGTTCCCTGATTTCCGCACGTGAGGTATCGAGTTCGTTTCGCATATCGCGCAGTGACCCGTTCAAGATCTCGATCTGCTGAAGGACTTGATCGATCTGCTGCGAGGTGGCGGGCGCCGTCTGCGCACGGGAGTTGGTACTGATGCTCAACAATAAAATCAACGTGCACGCAGCTATTTTGACCGTTTGCCGTTCTAAACTCATGCTGCTATCTCCGAGAAGAAGGCTGAAATCATGTCATGTTCTTTCGGGGTATGCACGTCTGAACCGCTTTGCCGAAACGAGTCTCGCCGTACCGGAATCAGAAACGGCGGATTTGGATCAAGGCTAGGTCAATGTCGACCGAGTGTTTCGATACTTCCCTTTTTTTGCTGTTTTCTCCCTTCCATCTTGCATGTCCACATTCAAAGATGTAGCGATCTACACGATCCGTGCAAATTCCGTTGCAGCATATGGAAAAAACGGAGCGACCAAATGAAGAACGGCTTAACATCCTGCTCGCTAATGTAACCCGAATCTGGGACTTGTCGGCTTCGTCAGAGAACAAATGACATCATCCTGACAAATCTGTGACATTGTTGGGAGACGACGCCCTTGTGTAATCAATGGGTTAGAACTTCACCATAATGGCAAAGCGTGCACTCGGTTCGTCCTTCCGAAGATCCGGACACCAGCCTGTGTCACCGGCAACACAGGTAGAACCCGGCGTCGCGGAGAGTTTTGGACCCGGAACAAACGTCGTCCCAGGAACCAAGCCACCCGGGCCTCCTGCCCCGCCATACACGCTGAGAGCACTCGTGTTCCCACCGGGCGGTGTAATGCCTCCAGGACCACTCCAGTACGGCACGTTTGCATGACGGTAGCCATATTCACTTCTGAACGTGATGTATTGCTTCGGCATCCAGTCGAAGGTGAGCGATGCATCCCACGCTTTAAACACATCTCCCGGATTGGCAGTGAAGTACGGCGAACCTGTTATCGCATCCGCTCCGTTGATCGGCGGAAGCAAGGTCAGATAACGCCCGGGGTTGTTCATCATGCCGCCACCCACCGTGAGACCGTAAGTATCCTTCTTGAACCAGAATCGGTTGTAAGCCATCCATCCCGCGAAGCTCTGTTTCGGCCGAATCGTACCGTCTGGCGCTTTCGTGTTTCCGTGGCAACTGACACCGGCACCATACTCGCAGCCGAGATCGCCGGTAATCGAAAACGCCATTTTGTCAAGAAACTTTTCCGGACGGTCGTAGTACTTCACTTGAATGCTGTCGTCGGTATGAATTCGTGAACGTCCGAAGTGGCCGTTTCCAGTGCCGAGCGTGTCCTCACCCATCCCATAGTTGTTAGAAACAAGAGACAGCCACGGTTTCGGACGCCAGAGGATTTGGCCACCCAAGCCTGGTTTACCTCCAAACCGGCCATACGACTGCCAGCCATTGATGATCCAGGGTTCAATCTTCAACTTATCAGTCGGGAACCACTGGATTCGCAGGCCGTTGAAAAACCACGGTGTATTCGACGACACGTACGATGGCTGGTAAGCCCAATTATCGAAGTTGTAGTAGCTAAAGAGACCAATATAGGAAACAAATATGCCCGCATCAATGTTCAGCCCGTGATTAACGTTGAAGTGATACCCGCCATAGGCTTCCGACACATATCGATAGGCGCCGCGGAGGTTCCATTGACCACGGGCTGTACTGGCATCATTGCGTGGTGTGGAGACGCCAAACATGCCATTCATCGTCAACACGCGGCCACGAACATTCTGCCAATTAAAGTCGCCGCCAAAACTGATCTGCTCGACTTGGAATTCGTTCGACCGAAATGTCTCGGTTGATCCGCCGAGGGTATCGTCTTGAGGATGGTTAAAGCTGTGAATGAAGTTCGTATCGAACCGAATCTCGGGAGTAAAGAATTTCGAGTCCCACACTGCATCCTTAGTGCGTACTGTTCCATTCAGCCAAGTCCAATCGGCGTATGCAAAAGGTTGGGTCGGATCGGTTTTTTGCGAACTCTGCGATGAAGCAATCGTAGTTGCCGGCATATCCGCAGAAGCAGCATATTTGTCCACGACTGGCTGCGCTGGTGCGGCTTGCGTTGTCGTAACAGACCCGTTCAGCCGAGCTTCCATAGCGGCCAATCGACGCTCCAGTTCATCCACGCGTTCCTGCAACTGTTGCTCGCGTTGCGAAGGAGGGGTGTTTGTAGATGCTTGCCGCCCGAACAAGCAAGGTGTTGGGCAAATTCCGACAATGATGGAGAAGAGAACACACCAATAGAACTTCCTCATATTTCTCCTATGCTTTTGGGAGGAAACTTTCTAAACCAACGATGATTTCCGTTTATCGTCCGGAGGCTGCAGTAACCTTTGGGTCTAACTCGCTTATATTTCTTGTAGAAAATTTGGTATCAAGGGCCAGATTGAGTTCGAGCACGTTGATCCGCGGTTCGCCAAGTAGTCCGAGATCGCGTCCTTTGGTGTGAGCCGCTACTAACAAACGTATTTGTTTTTCGGTCACGTTGCGCGCTTTCGCCACGCGCGCAGCTTGGAAGTAAGCGTTCGCTGGTGTGATGTCCGGATCTAGGCCCGAAGCGGATGTCGTCACCAAATCAATGGGAATCGGAATGGACGGATTCTCTCCCCGAAGCGTATCGACCTCGCCCTTTACGCGATCCAGAAGTTTCTGATTCGTGGCCGCGTAATTAGTGCCACCCGAACTGCTTGCGTCGTACCCGTTCGTTCCTGCCGCAGACAGACGAGGATGGAAATATCCTGCCCCGCTGAACGGCTGACCGATTATGCGAGAGCCAATCATCCTTCCATCGCGCGAGACCAATTGCCCGTTTGCCTTATCACGAAATAGCACCTGCGACAACGCCGTCACAACCAGGGGATAGATGATGCCGAGCAAGACAGTCGTGACAATCGTCATCAGCACAGCAGTAATCAAATTCTTCTTCATACAATCCCTCACGCCAGTTTTGCGGCCGTAATCAGCACATCGATCGCCTTGATGCCGGCGAAAGGCACAATGATCCCACCGACGCCGTAAATCAGCAGGTTTCGACGTAAGAGCGCGGCTGCTCCCATCGCTCGATATCGGATTCCGCGTAACGCCAGCGGTATCAATGCAATAATGATCAACGCATTGAAGATTACGGCTGAAAGAATTGCCGACTCCGGATTCTTCAAGTGCATGATGTTCAATGCATTCAGAACTGGAAATGTCCCGGCAAACATCGCAGGGATAATGGCGAAATACTTGGCCACGTCGTTAGCGATCGAAAACGTCGTCAACGCACCGCGGGTCATCAGCAACTGCTTGCCGATCTCCACCACCTCAATCAGCTTTGTGGGATTGGAGTCGAGATCCACCATGTTGCCGGCCTCTTTGGCGGCTTGCGTGCCGGTATTCATAGCCACGCCGACATCAGCTTGCGCAAGCGCGGGGGCATCATTGGTGCCATCGCCCGTCATCGCAACCAGTTTGCCGTCTCCCTGTTCCTTGCGGATCAGGTCCATCTTGTCCTTCGGAGTGGCCTGGGCAAGGAAGTCATCGACACCCGCCTCGCGGGCAATCGCTGCCGCGGTCAGCGGATTGTCGCCGGTAATCATCACCGTCCGAATCCCCATCGACCGCAACTGATCAAAGCGTTCTTTCATCCCGCCTTTGACGATGTCTTTCAACTCAATCACGCCCAGCGCTCCGCGGCGCTTCTCCGCCACAACGAGAGGAGTGCCACCAGACCGGGCAATCGTTTCAACAGTTTGCTTAACTTCCGCGGGCATACTCGACGAGTTCTCGATCAGGTATCGATCGATCGCGTCAACTGATCCTTTGCGGATCTCAAACCCGTTGAGGTTGACGCCCGACATGCGCGTCTGCGCCGTGAACGGCACGAACTCAGCGTGGTGTGACGACATTTCACGACCACGCAGGTTGTATTTCTCCTTCGCCAATACGACGATTGATCGTCCTTCCGGAGTTTCATCTGCCAAAGAGGATAGTTGCGCCGCATCTGCGAGTTCTGATTCGGATACTTCTGGAGCAGGAATGAAACGCGATGCCTGTCGATTTCCCAGGGTGATCGTTCCCGTCTTATCGAGCAGGAGAGTATTCACGTCGCCCGCCGCCTCGACAGCACGCCCGGACATCGCCAGAACATTGTGCTGCACGAGCCGATCCATCCCTGCGATGCCAATGGCCGACAAAAGGCCTCCAATTGTTGTTGGAATCAAACACACTAGGAGTGATACCAGCACAAACACCGTCTGCGGAGATCCCGAATAGATCGCAAACGGTTGCAGTGTGACCACCGCAAGCAAAAATACGATCGTCAACCCTGCCAGAAGAATATTTAGGGCGATCTCGGTTGGCGTCTTCTGGCGCTCGGCTCCCTCAACCAGCGCAATCATGCGGTCAAGAAACGTTTCGCCAGGATTACTCGTGATCTTTACCTTGATTTGGTCAGACAAAACACGAGTGCCACCGGTAACCGCCGAACGATCGCCACCGGCTTCTCGGATTACCGGCGCCGATTCACCCGTGATCGCCGACTCATCCACCGACGCTACACCTTCGATAATCTCTCCATCACCTGGAATGAATTCTCCGGCAGAGACTAGTACCAGATCGCCGGAGCGCAATTGCGAACTGACAATGCTTTCTGTAGTTCCGTTTGGGAAAAGACGATTGGCCATCGTCTCCGACCGTGTTTTTCGCAGCGTATCGGCCTGTGCTTTGCCTCGGCCCTCCGCCATTGCTTCGGCAAAGTTGGCGAACAATACTGTGAACCAAAGCCACAGTGTGATTTGCAGATTGAAGGCAAATGCTTGATGCGGGTTCTTGATGAGCAGGATTGTCGTTATGACGCTGCCGACCTCGACAACAAACATCACGGGATTGGCCATCATTTTGCGTGGGTTTAGCTTCAGGATGGCGTCCCACGTAGCGCGGCGAACGATCTTGCTGTCCCAAAGCGACTGGCGTTGCCTGTGTCCACTCGACATGACTTAGAAAGCCCTTCCTGCATGCATGAGCAGATGCTCGAGAATTGGTCCCAGGCTGAGCGCCGGGAAGAAGGTCAATGCTCCGAGGATTAGAATTGTTCCCATCAGCAATACGCCGAATAACGGCGTTGTTACAGGGAACGTACCGAGCGAGGGAGGAACGTACTTCTTCTGCGCAAGATTTCCGGCTATTGCCAGCATCGGAATGATCATGAAGAAGCGGCCAATGAGCATCGTCAGCCCAATCGTCGTGTCATACCAGGGGGTGTTAACCGTCAGTCCCCCAAAGGCCGAGCCGTTGTTGCCCGCCCCGGAAGTAAACGCATACAACATCTGAGAAAGGCCGTGTGGACCTGGGTTTGAAATACCAGCAAGGCCGTACGGTTTCACCGCTGAGATACCAGTGAAGATCAGGATGACCAAGGGAAAGACGAGCGCTACGAGCATCGCCATCTTCACGTCATACGCTTCGATCTTCTTGCCCAGATACTCGGGAGTACGACCCACCATCAAGCCGGCGATGAACACGGCAAGAACAACATAGATCAGGATTCCGTACATGCCAGCCCCGACACCGCCAAAGATGACCTCGCTCAACATGATATTAACCAGCGGGACCATTCCGCCGAGCGGGGTAAACGAGTCATGCCAACCGTTGATAGCGCCACAGCTCGCATCGGTAGTCACTGTTGCCCAAAGCGCTGTATTGGCAATGCCGAACCTGACTTCCTTCCCCTCCATATTGCCGCCAGATTGCAGCGCTGAAACATGCTGGTCGATTCCAGGCAAGAGCGGATTGCCGTTGGCTTCAGCCCAGTAGCAGACACTCACACCGGCCAGGAAGAGGACCGCCATCGTTCCCCAAACGGCCCAACCATGACGTTGCGAACCCGTCATTCTTCCTAACGTATACGTTAGCCCTGACGACACTGCGAAGATTGAGAACAATTCAATCAGGTTGCTTAACGGAGTTGGGTTCTCGAAAGGATGCGCGCTATTGGCGTTAAAGAAGCCGCCGCCATTGGTGCCCCATTCTTTAATGATTTCCTGTGAAGCTACCGGCCCTTGCGCGATCGTTTGCTCGGTAACGGTGTCCACCTCGGGCTTGCCGCCGGTCCCAATAACCGGCTTCCCATTAGCATCCACTTTCGCGACTTTCTGCGGCTCGACAATCTTCACAGTGTCGTATGGGCGCAGGTTCTGCACGACTCCCTGCGAAACGAGCAATAGTGCACCGACGATGCAAAACGGCAACAACACCCAGAGAGTTGCTCGGACCATATCGGCCCAGAAGTTCCCGATCGTATCCATCTGCCGGCGAGCAACTCCGCGAATGAACGCGATCGCCAACGAGATACCAACGGCGGCGGAAACGAAGTTGTGGTACGCAAGCCCTGCCATTTGGGTGAAGTAACTCATCGTGCTTTCACCCGAGTAGGCTTGCCAGTTGGTGTTGGTGGTAAATGATGCCGCAGTGTTGAATGCCAAATGTTGCGGCATGACTCCGGCAAGTTTTTGGGGATTAAACGGCAGGTATCCCTGAAGACGCTGGATCGCATACAGCAATAGCATCGACACGACACTGAATAGCAACATCGATGCAGCGTATTCCGTCCACCGCATTTCGCGATTTTCATCGACGCCTGTCAGTCGATATATCAGCCGTTCAACAGGCCGCAATAGCGGGTCCAGGAACGTTTTCTCGCGGTTGAACACATGGGTCATGAAAACACCCATGGGCTTTGTTACCGCGAATATCAGTCCCAGAAAAACGAAAATTTGCAGCCAGCCATTGACTGTCATTTCAGAATTTCTCCGGACGCAACAGGGCGTAGAACAGGTACGCGGTTACCAGACCGCTGACAACGAGTATTAGTAACGATTGCAGATCCACAATACCCACCTACTTCATCCGCTCGCAGAAATGAACGTATCCGATAGAAACAATGAAGAAGGCAATCGTGATAGCTACGAACAACGCATCCTGCATGATTCATTCTCCAGAGAGTTCATTGGACAAGAAGTTATCTCGTTCTCTTTCAATCTTTGTTCGACGTGCGATTCCAGTGCTGCGTTCTTCCGTCCAACCCTATTGCGCTCAACCATGCTCGAATCGCGAGGAAGCCGAACTACAACATCCCATGTTCGGACCTGTCTCCTCAGGATTGAGTGGTATGGAGTTACCTCCTGACATAGCCCCACGAATACACGCACTAGGAAAGCGATGCTGACTACGCATACCGCAATGAAGATCATCATCCCAACCATGTGTATCGCCGAACGGAAACGCTGTGCCCGTTCCTCACACACACTGATTGGACTACTTCGCAAATAAAGTGTGGCTAAGGAGTACGTAAATTGTTCGTAAGGGTTCCGCCGAGGAAGGGGTTATCAGTCGCCGGGTTCGAAGCGATACCCTACCCAACGATCGGTCAGCACATAAACAGGTTCAGCAGGATTAGCCTCTATTTTTTTGCGCAGTTGGCCCACGAAAACTCTTAGGTATTCCGGTTGCTCGGTGCTGTTGTCGCCCCAGATAGCTGAGAGTAACGCACGATGTTGGATTACCCGATGCGGATGTTGTGCCATAAAAACAAGCAAATCAAATTCTTTAGGAGTAAGGCGAACTTCTCTTTCTTTGACTCGCACCACTCGTGTAGCAAGATCGATGCTGAAATCGCCAACTTCAATAAACTCTGGAATATTCGATTCAACTTTCGGTGTACGTCTCAGATTTGCTCGGACGCGCGCCAGGAGCTCGTTCATGCTGAATGGTTTGGTGACGTAATCATCGGCGCCGGCGTCCAGTGCTCCAATCTTTTGCTCCTCCTGGTTGCGAACAGAAAGCACAATGATCGGCACGGCTGAGACAGCTCGAACACGGCGGCAGAGTTCAATCCCATTCATATTCGGCATTGCCAGGTCTGTGATGATTAGATGAGGAGACCAATCCTTCATAACCTCCAATGCCATTTCGCCTTCATTCGCGGTTCGCACGTCGTAACCCTGAACCGATAATGAGGTTCGAAGAACGCGCGTAATTTGTGACTCATCATCGACAACAAGAACACGCGTACGTTCTGTCATCAACGCACCTCTTGAGTAACAATGTGCACGTCAACTCCAGGTGCATCTTCAAGGAAGGTCTGAATGGCTCTCAGGTAGAGATATTTCTGCCAACCCGTACGGGCTGAGCGGCCGAAGATCACTTGCGTCACGTGGTTTTCACGCACAAACTTGGCCATCTCCTCCGCCACTCGCTTCCTCTTTCCTCTCACCCTGATAACGCGAGCACCCAGATTCTCCGCGAAACGTATATTCTCCGCCAACGTATGTTGATCTTCAGGGCGAGCGTCCAACCCAATATCGACATACACAACGTAGAGCTCTCCGCCGACCCCTTGCGCCATTCGTGAGCCGCGTGCAATCAGATACTGTGCAGCAGGATTGGAGCTGATCCCGACAGCAATCCGCTCTCTCACTGAGGCCGCCTGGTGAACCTCGTCTTTCGCCAGATAGGCATCGAGACTGCGATCGACCACCTGTGTTACCTGCCGCAACGCCAGTTCACGGAGCGCAATGAGATTCCCAGGGCGGAAAAAATGCGATAGGGCTCGCTCCGAGCGATCCGTAGGATACACATCGCCGCGGGTCATCCGTTTCTGAAGCGCTTGCGGAGTGACGTCCGCCATTACAATCTCGTCGACTCGTTGCATCACCCAATCGGGCACAGTTTCTCGGACTTGCACCCCTGTGATCTGCTGAATCGTCGGACCCAGACTCTCGATGTGCTGCACGTTCATCGTGGATAGCACGTCGATCTTGGTATCCAGCAGTTTGAGGACGTCCTCATATCGCTTGCGGTGTCTGCTGCCATCAATGTTTGTGTGGGCTAGTTCGTCGACAAGCGCAACTTGTGGTTTACGCGCGAGAATGGCATCGACATCCATCTCTTCGAACTGTGTTCCTTTGTAGTTGAGGCTCTTCTTCGGAATCGCCTCAAGCTTCGATGCAAGCTCCGCGGTCGCTTTGCGACCATGGCTCTCCACGACTCCGACGACGACATCCTCGCCGCGGCTCGCTCGCCGTAGCGCTTCGCTAAGCATGCTATATGTTTTACCGACACCCGGAGCATAGCCCAGGAACAACTTGAGAATTCCGTGCGTTTTCTGGGGCGCAACCTCTTCCAGCCATTGATCGGGCGTCTTCAGCACACGCGAATATTCTATGCGGCAAAGCATAAGTTTTCCGTAAAGAGCACAACACTACCATCTGCAATTCCGTTCCGTGACGGTACAATCCTGCCGTGAGAAACGTTAAGCGCTCAGTGGTTCGATATGCTGTCGCACTCCTGACAGTAGTCGCCTTGACCGTATTTTATCGGCGTGTGCTGCATGTTAACCCCACGACTGTGGCGCTTACATTCTTAGTCCTGGTCCTGTTAACGTCGGCAAACTGGGGTTTTCGACTCGCCTGCCTGATGGCGATTAGTGCGACTGCTGCTTTCAATTTCTTCTTTCTTCCACCCGTCGGCACCTTCACGATTACTGACCCACAGAACTGGATTGCACTCATCGCATTCCTGCTTACCGCCCTCATCGCAAGTGATCTGGCGGAACGAGCACGCCGAGAAGCGGAGCAGGCTAATAATCGTCGGCGCGAGGTGGAGAGGCTTTATGCGTTGAGCCAATCGCTTCTCACGAATGAAAACGTAATGGAACTGTTGAACATCATTCCGTCGCGCGTTACATCGATCTTTGGTTTGCCCGGAATGGCCTTGTTATCGCAATTCAAGGACAACACCATCTACCGCTCCAGCCCCGACTTTCAATTTGATAGCGGCACAATGCGGGCCACAGCGGCTCGTGGCGAACTTGCCGTAGCTAACGGGCTCTCGTACGTTCCATTGCGTATTGGTGTTCGTACATCGGGTGCACTCGCGATAGCCCCTACCAATCTCTCACGGGAAACTCTGGAGGCTATCGGCGGTCTGATCGGTATCGCGCTGGAAAGAGTTCGAGCGATCGAAGAAGTAACAAAGACACGAGCCGAACAGGAAAACGAACGTCTGCGTTCAGCTTTACTCGATTCGGTTACGCACGAATTCCGAACGCCGCTCACCAGCATTAAAGCTAGTGTTACTAGTTTGCTGGAGCCTTACCAGCTCGACGATTCTCAGCGCAATGATTTGTTGACGGTCATCAATGAGGAAGCCGACCGTCTTAATCGTTTGGTAGGCGAGGCGGCAGAGATGGCTCGTCTCGATTCCGGAATGTTCAAACTCGAAAAACATCCGCATACAATTCGTGACGTCATTGATTCCGCGATCGAACAGTCACGAACTGTAATACAGGCGCATCCATTCGAAGTCGAGATCCCTGCAGAATTGCCGCCCACGGCGATCGACTTCAACCAGATTCGCGAAGTGGTAATGCATTTATTGGAAAACGCGGCGAAGTACTCAGAGACAGGCAAACCGATCCGTGTCACAGCATCAAGAGAGAAGGGCGAGCTAATGATTAGTGTCGCGGACCATGGTCCCGGAATCGACTCCATGGAGCAGGCACTTATCTTCGACAAGTTCTATCGTGGCCAAGACCAGCGCTACACGTCCGGAGGAACGGGCATGGGCCTCGCAATCTGCAAAGTCATTGTGGAAGCGCACGGAGGCAAAATCAGCGTCGTCAGCCAATTAGGACAGGGTTCCGTGTTCTCGTTCACCCTGCCGATATAATCATCGTAAATTTGTTGAAGTTGGTGAGCGCGGAAGGAATCGAACCTTCAACCTACTGATTAAGAGTCAGTTGCTCTGCCAGTTGAGCTACGCGCCCTTTCGTACCGAACAGCCTTCGTTTGTCAGGAAGGACCTGGAAAACTGCAGGTGATCAGGCAGGACTGTCGGCGTGATGCGGCCATAAGCAGTGTACACAACCCTATCGCGTGGTGCAACCTCTCCGTCCATCTTGATCCCGCTCCTTCGGCTAAATAGAAATAATGCAACTTTCACTGCCCCGCTGCCTTCACTCATTCATGGCCCGAGAGCGCACCTCAACACAAGATCGTGCCTCAACACAAAAGAGCCTCGACGCATCTCACAGTCCGCACCCTGAATCACCATGCCGCCGCATCTCCGATTACGCCATTATCGGCGACTGCCGCTCGGCTGCTCTCATTCACCGTAGCGGATCAATCGACTGGCTCTGCTGGCCGCGCTTTGACAGCACACCTAT
>CAYWSM010000203.1:0-37954 GCA_964460935.1 uncultured Terriglobales bacterium
TGAATATCAATCTCGCCACCCAGCCGTACGAGGACGCGCGGCGCTTCATGATGATTTGGTCCGCCGTGCTCGGAGTGTTGTTGCTGCTGGTTCTCGGTCTTGCCATCGGTGTGGTCAGACACTGGAGCAGTTATCGCCAGATGTCGTCAAACATCAATCGTGAGCAACAGATCCTGCAAGATTTGAACCTCAAGCAGCAGCAGGATCTTGCGATTCTGAACAAGCCGGAGAACAAGGACGTTCGCGAGAAATCAGATTTCATTAACGATTTGATTCTTCGCAAGCAGATCTCCTGGACAACGATCTTCACCAACCTGGAGCAACTGATGCCCAGCCACTTGCGTGTGATCGGGATTGCGCCACGACTCGTGGACAACCGCATCCTGCTGCAGGTACTCCTGAGTGGCGACTCGCGCGACCGTGCGGCAGAATTGGCGCGCCGGATGGAAAAATCGAGCGTCTTCCGCGATGCGCAAATCGTGAGCGAAAGCCATGGCGAATCGCAGACAGGACAGCCAGGACAGATGGGGCAGTTTGAAGCGATGCGATTCGAACTGGAAGCGGAGTTTCTTCCCAGCGAAGCTATTTCGACCCATGCCAGGGAAGGCAAATCGCCACAGGCGAACAGTGGTGCGGCGGGTGAGGGAGCTCAGACTGCTCAGAACGGAGGCGCTCACTGATGCCCAACCTGCGTGAACTCCGTTTGAAGTTGAGGATTGCCGCTGCCGTATTGGGATTACTGTGTCTCGTTTTGGCTGGATTGCTGGTCTTCATGAGCGGCAGCGCTGCCCGGCAGGCTGAGACTTTCCGGTCGCTGCATTCAGAGGTACAGAACAGCAGAACTGCGATGGTCCTTCCACAGACCGTGGAAGATCGAGTGAAGGAAGCGCGCGAACAGATCTCGCACTTCTATGAAGACCGCTTCCCTTCTACGGCATCATCGATCTTTGAGCAGCTCGGTAAGCTTGCGAACGAAAACCACGTCCTTCTGAGCCAGGCGGCGTATAAGACGCAAGACTCGGACCTGCCTGGGATTCGCCTGATGACGATCACCGCAAACCTCGGTGGCAACTATGAGCAGACCATGAAGTTCATCAACTCGCTGGAGCGCGACAAGATGTTCTTCATCGTCAACAGCGTGAATCTTGCCGGCCAGAATGGCGGTAATGTGCGCTTGAACATTAGCATGGAGACGTACATGAAAGGCGGTACCCAGTGAAGCTTGGTACCGAAAACTCGAAGAAGACCATCGCTGCAGGAGCCCTGTTTGTGGTGGCTATCTTCTTGTTCATACGCATGCTGGTAGGAACGGGCAGTTCAACGCCGGCGGGTCCGGCCACTCGCGCCGCGGCGCCGGCGCCAGTTCGTCCGGCAAGGCGTGCTCCGGCACGACGAGGCGTGCATTCCGGGAAGGAAGCAGCACCTGGACCGGTAACGCCCAGTCTTGATCCGCGTCTGCATTTGGCGCAATTGAAAGACACGGAAGCAATCGCATATGACGGCAACGGCCGGAACATCTTCATGGAGACAGAGGAGCCGCAGATTCCGGTTCCCAAAGCATCGGGATTGATAGAGAGCAAGAAGGCTCCGCCGCCAGTTCCGACTCCGCCGCCACAGCACCTGCCTCCGCCGATTAACCTGAAGTTCTTCGGTTTCGCCAGCGGGCCGGATCACAAGCGAGTGTTCCTGTCTCAGGGCGACAGCGTGATCGTGGCGAGCGAAGGGGAAATCGTCCAGCGTCGTTACAAGATCGTGAAGATCAACAACAACAACATCGAAGTACTCGATTTGTTGAGCAACAACCGGCAGACTATTCCGTTGAGTGCCGGATAAGAAATTGGTTTACAGTTCATCGCTTTCCTAAACGGTGAAATGCGAAAGCTGATGAACCTGTGAAGTAAAAATGCGTTTCGGTCATCTGCAATATCGTCCTTCGCGCCTCCTGCGCAACCAGCAGTCCGGGTACATGCTGATCGTGGTCGTGTTCCTTATGACCATACTGGTGGTTTCTGCGCTGGCGATCACCGCCAGCATCACTGAGCAGATCAAACGCGACCGCGAAGAGGAGATGATTCATCGTGGCGTGCAATACGCACGTGCGATCAAGCGATACTACAAGAAGTTTGGTCAATACCCTGCGACGATCGAGGCTCTCGAGGACACAAATCATGTCCGGTTTCTTCGCAAGCGTTATAAAGATCCGCTTACGAAAGACGGCAAGTGGGTTTTGGTTCGCTACGGGCAGGTGCAGTTCGGACAAGCCGGTCAAGGATTCAGCAACTCCGGACAGCCCGGATTACCAAACGTACCGGGTGTAACCAGCATGTTCGGAGGCCAGGGACAAAGCTCATCTCCCTCAGGCCAGCAGCAATCAAGCTTTGGACAGTCGAATTTTGGTCAGTCAACCCTTGGACCGGGGAATATCGGCCAGTCCAGCTTCGGGCAATCGAGTTCTGGACAGACAACAACGCCGCAGCCACAGCAACAACAATCGGGACAGCAGGATCAATCTGCGGGTACGACGGGAACCACCAGTGGCGCCACTGGCAGCAGTTTCGGAAGCAGTACAACCGGGGATTCCGGCAACAACCTGGGCCAATCTGCCACGGGACTTATCGGTACGGGAGCGATCGGCGGAGGCGCCATTATTGGCGTGTCCAGCATGAGCAAAAAGGAGTCGCTGCGCATTGTCGCCGATAAGAATCACTACAATGACTGGCGCTTCGTGTACGATCCGACGTTCGATCAGGGATCTCTCATCAACGGGCCGTACGACCCAAAGAAAGCGCTGGGCAAGTTCGCAGGTGGATCCCAGGTAGGACAGCCGATCGGCCAACCCGCAGGTCAGCAGAGTGGATTTGGAAGCAGTTCGTTCGGGAATCAAAGCAGCAGCTTTGGAAACCAGGGTAGTTCCTTTGGGAACTCGTTCGGAAGTCAGGGGAGCAGCTTCGGACAGCAATCCCAGACACCTGTTCAGTCTCCACCTCAGAGCCAGCAATAGGTACACACTTTCCACTTCAGCGATCACTGCGATTTAGAATGGAATCATGCCGAGGAAAAAAGTCCTCAGCCTTCGTTGTCCCACCTGCCGCAAGCTTGTCTTGCGGGATGACCCCGACTTCCCTTTCTGCAGCGAGCGTTGCCGGCTGATCGATCTCGGGAAATGGGCCAGCGGAGGCTATGTAATTTCCAGCCCCATTACCGATCCAGAAGACATCGAAACCCTCCAGAGAGAGCGCGAAGAACAACAGGCGCATCCGAAGAACAAGCATGATCGCAACATCCACTGAGCCCACGGCTGTGCAGGTATCGCCGGACAAAACCAAAGCTCCCGCCTGGACATGGGCGGTTGCGACCTTCTTTGGCTCGGGATTTGGTCGGCCTGGACCCGGAACCTGGGCCTCGGTGGCGACGGCCGGACTTTGGCTTGGGTTGGCACGATTCGCGAGTCCGGTCTCCCGACCGGCCTATGCCGTCGCCAGCGCGATTGTGGCGACTCTGCTGGGAATTCCAGCCGCTACTCGCGTGGCGCGTGCTCTCGGCCGAAAGGACCCATCGCAGGTTGTGATCGATGAAGTCGCCGGCCAGATGGTGGCTCTCATCGCCGCGCCACTCAACTGGCAGAACGTTCTTGCAGCCCTTATACTTTTTCGTGCATTCGACATCACGAAACCGTTCCCGATTCGCCGGCTGGAAAAACTGCCGGAAGGCACGGGAATCATGCTCGACGACATTGGTGCCGGATTTTATGCGCTCGCCGTCATGCAATTATTGCTGCATTTCGGCATCTTGAAATAACGGGGACCGCCGGTTGCTGGGAAAGAAGAACGTCAACGGACATCCGCAGATCGATCGCGTCGAACCCACCGCCGGCCTGCCCGGCGGCGAGGTTCGTATTCTAGGTAGCGGATTGAATCCCCAAGGGCTGCGCCGCCCCCGCGTACGCTTCGGCGATGTGGATGGCGCAGTGGTCGTCAGCACCCATAAGTTCGTGATCGCCCGTGTGCCCGATGGTGCGCAGTCCGGTCCGCTGACTGTTACCACGAATGAGGAGCCGAGTAATGCGCAGGATTTCCGCGTGGGAAGCACCATCGCCGAGAATCTGCATCCGGTCACCAATCCGGCCATCGACGCTGAAGGTAACATCTACGTTACTTTCTCGGGATCGCGAGGCCAGAAAGTTCCCGTCGCGATCTTCAAGATCGACACCAACTACGTCGTTAAGCCTTATCTGACGGACATGATGAACGCGACCTCGATCGCGTTCGACCGCGACGGGCAGATGTACGTGTCTTCGCGTTTCGACGGCACCGTTTACCGCGTAGCGCGGAACGGTACGATGGCGGCGTACGCCGAGGGTATGGGTATTGCCACCGGCATAGCATTCGACGCGGAGCAGAACTTGTACGTGGGCGATCGCAGCGGTACGATCTTCAAGATCAACCGCGAACGCGATATTTTTGTGTTTGCCACCCTTGAGCCCAGCGTATCCGCGTACCACCTTGCCTTTCATCCCAATGGCGATTTGTATGTCACGGGTCCCACGACATCGAGTGTAGACGCGATTTACCGCATCACGCCTACTGGCGACGTGTCCGCATTCTTTAAAGGTCTGGGCCGTCCGCAAGGTATTGCCTTCGACGTGGAAGGTAATGCTTATGTTGCCGCGTCTCTGAGCGGCCGTCGCGGTATCGTTCGCGTTACACCCGAGGCAAAGGCCGGCATGGCGATTGCCGGACAAGGGCTTGTTGGTCTGTGTTTCGCTCCCGGTCGTTCTGTTATTCTCGCAAGTACCAATGCCGTCCACCGTCTCTCGTGGGATGTGCAGGGTGTCGTTCTCGCTGCGCCGGAATTTTGATTTCGAATCATCGTGATCGAAACTTTTTATAGGCCTTTACGCGACCTTTCTCACTGAACAGAATCTTTACAAGTGATAGGTATATAGCTGCTGCCTGCACCAACTTGGCAGCGTGAAGTATTCACAGGAGAAAGATGAAATACTCGAAGACTTTGCTGTTTGCTCTTTTCTTGGCTTGTTTACCAGCGCTGGCGTTTGGCGCCAGCAATAAGTACGGTAGTGAAAAGAAGGACATCACGGTTTCCAGTGCTATCCAGGTTGGAAGCCAGCAACTCACGCCAGGCGATTACACGCTTCGCTGGAACAACAGCGGTGATGCTACCGAGGTTACGTTCCTTCAGAACGGGAAGGAGAAGATCAAGGCGCCAGCCAAGTTCGTGGCCGGTTCCAACTCGAGCAACATTGCATTGGAAACCAGCACAGCCGGCACCACCCGTGCATTGAGTCGCGTCTACGTGAAGAACGGATTCCTTGATTTTGCCTCCGCGACCGCATCTAAGACCGGCTCTTCTTCCGGCACCGGTGAGAGTTCTGTTGCCTCTCAGTAATTCTGCATCTTAGTGTTCCCCTCGGCGCGGCTCAGCCCGCGCCTTTTTTCATGCCATGCGCGTCAACTCCGAAATATCCGAATGCTGATTGCTGGCTTGCTGAATGCTATCCTTTTAGCGTGATCGCTGAAATCGTCGCCATTGGGTCTGAACTTCTTGACCCGTTTCACCAGGACACCAACTCCCTCTTTCTCACCGGTAAACTCAACGAAATCGGCGTGGAAGTGGCGTTCAAAGACGTGGTGGGCGACAACCCGAAGCACCTGACCGATGTGGCACGCGTCGCCATTTCGCGTGCGGACATTGTGATCTTCATGGGCGGCCTCGGTCCGACGGAAGACGATCTTACTCGCGAATGTGTGGCTGAAGCGATGGGGCGCGAGGTGTACCGCGACCCTGTCCTCATCACCGAACTCTATACGCGTTTTGCGCAATTGCGTCGCCGCATGCCTCCGAACAACGAGAAACAGGCGGAACTGATCGAAGGCGCTGAGGTCCTGCGAAACGCGCGTGGCACCGCTCCCGGCCAGTGGATCGAAGCCGAAATCAACGGTTCGCCGCGTTTTATCATGCTGCTCCCCGGACCTCCGCACGAAATCAAGCCGATGTTCGAAGAGCAGTGCCTTCCACGGCTGGCGAAGAAGGTTCCTAAAGAGTTCCTGGCTACCCGCCGCTTGCGTATTGCGATGATCGGCGAATCCGATTGCGACGCGCGCATTGCGCCGATCTATAAAGCAGCGGAAGGTGTGGAGACGACCATTTTGGCGGGAGCCGGCGAAATCAATCTCCACCTGCGCTCGCGGGCTGAACACCAGGATATCGCCGAGCGGCGGGTGGAAGAACTTGCGGAGAAGATCGAAGACCAGCTTGGCGATTTCGTATTTTCACGCGGCGAGTCGCTTGAAGAAATCGTCGGATACCACCTGCAGCTTCGCAACGCTACGTTGGCCATCGCTGAATCGTGTACTGGAGGCATGCTGGGACAGCGAATTACGTCCGTCAGCGGCAGTTCGCGCTATTTTCTCGGTGGAGCCATCGTGTACTCCAACGATTTCAAGACGCTGTTCGCGAACGTGCCTCCTCTGATGATCGCACAGCATGGCGCGGTAAGTGCGGAGGTTGCAAAAGCGCTAGCGGAAGGCATCCGCGACGAAACTGACGCCAGCATTGGTGTCGGAATTACCGGCGTCGCTGGCCCGCAAGGTGGTACCGAGGAAAAGCCCGTCGGCCTGGTGTTTCACGCGCTGTCTGACTCGCATGGAACTGAAGTGATTGAACGCCGGTTCCCAGGTGATCGGGAACGCATCCGCCGCTTTGCGACTCAACAGGCGCTGGACATGATTCGCCGTCGTTTGATGAAGGCCTAAGGATGGCATTCGCTACCGTTTCCGGTCCTAAACGCGGTACGGCCGAAGCAGCTCACGGAGCCGCGATTGGTACGCTCATTTTTTCGTTTTTCGGCACAATCTGGATTGTTGCATCGTTCCTGCTAAGCCATCCGCGGAATCTGTTGTGGTTAGCTCCAGCAGTGACAATCGTTCCCCTGTTAGCGATCCCCGCACGTGACATCATGCGGCGCACCAAGGCTGCGGCGACTGTTCTCTCGACGCCGCAGAGCAAAAGGCGCGAACGGCAATTTCGCATCGTCAACATCGCACAGTGGGTCGCGATCGTACTGGTTATAGTAGCCGCGAATGTTCTTCAGCGGCCTAACATCATTGTTCCCGGTGTAATCCTGGTCGTCGGATTTCACTTTTTGCCCCTCGCACGGACTTTCGGGTATTGGCCTCATTACGTAACCGGAATCGCAATGGTGGTTTGGGGACTGGTATATCCGCACTTGTTCGGATTGGGAACGCAGGATCCCTCAGGCCCGTTCGGTGCGGGGGTCCTCATCCTGGCTAGCGGAGTCAACTCGCTGCTTACGGCTAAACGAATAGCGAAATCGCTGGAGCTGCGGAACAAACAGTAAAAATTAATCGGCCGTCAAGTATGTGTTCTGCTCGCCATCGATAGGCACAATACCTTCCGGGGTAGCTCCACCGTTGTATTCGGCCATGCGGTTCTTCCACTTCAGAAATTCCGTGATGCTCTGCGGCTCAATGCGAACCTCCACCCGCCGCAAACTTGCCAGCAGCAGGTTCATCTCGTTCATCAAGCCCTCAGACGATCGCTGGCTCTGGCGGGCAGGTTTTACCAGAATGCTCACGCGGCGATCATGATATTCAAGCAGGCCCCAACCTTTGGGTAGATCTTCCGGGCGGATGATACCGCGTGGTGAAAGATAGAAACGTTCGCAACCCAACGCGATTTCAGGATTCGTGCGCCACGGTTTCGCTCGGTCCGCTAGAAAATCGGCACGGGAAACCTTGCACTCAACCACAACGGAACGGCACTTCCCTTTCCAGCCGATGGCATCGGGTATCTCACCGGATGAGCATTGCTGCTCAGAAAGCACGATGCCGCAGCGGTAGCGCCGCAACCATTGCTCCGCGACTTTCACCAAATGCGCGTGAGTCATATCAGGGTTGTATATCGAATCGGGAAAGGAAGGAAGTCCCTACGAGGTTTCGAAAGATTTTTTCTTGTAGGGACAGTGCCGGCATCCGCAGTCGCAGCAGAAGGCACGACGTCGCAGGTAGCTCTCAGTCAGAACCATCAAGCCGTTCTCGTAATAAAAGTCTTCGCCTTCAACGAGCGTCTGCGGCGCCGGGCTCTCCACGCAACGAGTTTACCAGTTACACCTCAACCGTAACCGTATCGGACTTAGTGATACTTTGCGGTTCTCCGTCGGCGTGCAGTTTGCCATATTGGAATCCAGCCTCGAACGCCGCAGAGTTGAGCTCCTTTGATGCTGGGGGTACAGAATCGAGTACCGCGTTCTTCAGCGCTTCGGCATCCAGGGTCTTCCCCACGGCTGCGAAGAAACCGATCATCACCATGTTGAGCACCATGCGTTTGCCGAGTTCTTCTGCGAGGCGTGTCGCCGGACACGAGTACACGCGTGTCCCGGCGGGCAAGTTGCCGATGCGCACCAGGTCTTCCTCAACAATCAGCGTACCGTTAGGCTTCACTTCCGGTGAGAACTTCGTGTAAGCCTCCTGCGACATAACGACGAGGATGTCAGGGTTGGTGACGTACGGATACAACACCGGTTCACCCGACAGGACAACTTGTGCACTACACGCACCACCGCGCGCTTCGGGGCCGAAGCTCTGTGTCATGGTGGCAAAGCCGCCCTGGTAAATGCTTGCCGCTTTACCGATGACGGTGGCCATGAGGATGACGCCTTGTCCACCGAATCCCGCGACTCGAATTTCCGTTAACCGCATACTGAATCCTCCAGGGCGCAGGCGTTTCCACCGGCGCATCCGCCATCTTCGCTGAGCAGGCTGGCTGCCACTTCATCAACGTAACGATCGCCAAGCGAGTGCACCATTTGTTCGCGCAAGTTCTCGGCGAAGTGCGAGCGTGTACGATCCACGAACTTGCCGACAATGATTTCGCCGGCCTTGGTGAGTCCGACTTCGCTGGTCGGCGCGCCATTCTTGATCGTGCTCATCTGCTTGTAGAACTTCATCGTGTCGAGTCCATCGCCCATCTTGTTGCGGCGCTGGTAAAGCGTCGGACAGGGCGAAAGAATTTCGATGAAGCTGAAACCCGGTTTGGACAGGACTTCCTGCATTGAACGTGCAAGCTGACGCACGTGATACGTGGTCCACCGTGCGACGTAAACCGCGCCCGCGGCTTCCATCAGGTGTGGCAGATTGAAGGTGGGATCAAATGTGCCGTACGGGTTTGTGGAGGTAATGACATCTCCGGGCGTGGTCGGAGCGGTCTGTCCGCCGGTCATCGCGTAGATGAGGTTGTTCACGCAGATGACTTTGATATCGACATTGCGGCGGGCGGCGTGAATCAAGTGGTTGCCGCCGATCGCCGAGAGGTCTCCATCACCCGAGTACACGATGACGTCGAGCTTCGGATTCGCCAATTTCAATCCGGTCGCAAACGGAATTGCGCGGCCATGCGTCGTGTGGAACGAATCAAAGCGCACGTAACCGGCAACGCGTCCCGAGCAGCCGATACCGCTTACTACAGCCACATTGTCGAGGTTCACTTTTGCGTCGAGTAACGCACGCGTGAAGCAGTTAACGGTGGTTCCGATACCGCAGCCCGGACACCAGATGTGCGGCATGCGGTCGCTGCGCAGAAACTGTTCTACAGTATTCGGAGGAGTTGCAACTGTGGTCATTTCGCTCCCTCCACGATGGCGTCGAGAATTTGCTCAGGCTGATGTACGTTTCCCCCGGCGTGAGAAACCAGGATGGTCTTGCACTTCCCTGCGGCGGCACGCTCGACTTCATACTTGATCTGCCCGAGGTTCATTTCGGGGACGACGAACGCTTTCACTTTGGGTGCGAGTTCAGCAATCTTCTTCTCCGGGAAAGGCCAGACGGTGATCAACCGCATTTTGCCGACCTTAAGGCCGCGAGAGCGCGCCGTGTCGATGGCGCGCTGTGCCACGCGGGACGTAATGCCGTAGGAGATAACTACGACATCGGCGTCATCAAGCCCGTCGGTCTCCATCATGGTGATCTTGTCTACGTTCTTTTCAATCTTGTCCTTAAGGCGGCGGACCAGCTTATCCTGGACCGGCGGCGTCATCGCGGGATAGCCGCGCTCGTCGTGCGTGAGGCCGGTCACGTGGAAGCGATATCCTTCGCCCGCGTGCGCCATTTCCGGCACACCTTCGTCATTCGGTGCGTAGGGCTTGTACTCGGACGGCGCCTTGGTCGTATGCAGGCGAGGCTGAATTTCGATCTCGTCGGCTGGCGGAATGACGACCTTCTCGGTCATGTGTCCGACAACTTCGTCCATCATGAACATCACCGGCACACGGAAGCGCTCGGAAAGGTTGAATGCCTTGATGGTCAGGTCGAAGCACTCCTGCGGGGAATTCGGCGAGAGCGCAATGATGCCGTAGTCGCCATGCGATCCCCAGCGCGCCTGCATCATGTCGGCCTGCGCGGGTAGCGTAGGCAGTCCCGTCGAAGGTCCGCCGCGCTGTACGTCAACAAAGACGCAAGGTGTCTCGGTCATTGCGGCATAGCCGATGTGTTCCATCATCAGCGAGAATCCGGGACCGGACGTTACGGTAAACGCCTTCGCGCCGCCCCATACCGCGCCCTGCAGGCAGATGGACGCCGCGAGTTCATCTTCCATCTGGATAAATGTGCCGCCGACCGTCGGAATGCGTGCGGCGAAACGTTCGACGACTTCCGTCGACGGAGTAATTGGATAACCTGACGAAAAGCGCGCGCCGGCGGCGAGAGCTCCCTCGCAACATGCGTGATCGCCATCGATAAAATGGGTGCCCGTTAGGACACCCTTTGGATCAGCCTTCATTGGTTGCTGTCTCCGGTTTCCCGGCCTTGTATCCATAGATCGCAAAGTCGGGACAATACATGCCGCAGAGATCGCAGCCGGAACACTTCTCGGCGTTTACCACATGCGGCGGATGATAGCCTTTGGAATTAAATGCAGAAGAAAGAGCAAGAACGTGGGTGGGACAAAACTCGACGCAGAACCCGCAAGCCTTGCAACGTTCGACGTCGATATTAACGGTACCTTTTGCAGCCATGGCATCCTCAAGCGCGCTTCCGGGCGCGCCCGTGTACTGCGGCTAAGGCCAACTGCACACGTTGTTGATGAAACCTGGTGACGTCCCCCGGTCCCCATTGCACCGGCGTAAGACGCGTTCTGGAGGAAGAATCGAACATCTCCCCCGCGAAAAAGATTGTCGCCGGGGCATGTCATGCGGGGGTATGACGTTCGTCACAAACCCATGTGAGCTACGGGAAATAACGCCACTGGTGCGCTGTTCCGGAGACTGACAACGGAGCAGTCTTAGATATCGACCTGGGAACCCTAGTGATCCCACAAAAGCTGCCTTTCACGGAAGATCCTTGCTTCAGTTGCCTACTATTGAGTCCGTAGACAGCTTGGAAACAACAGGATATAGTCCTCGGACGTCAGGCCGTCTGCTCTGATTCGCTATCGGCAGATACAGCTTCGTGGGTGGCTGCAGTCGTAACCTACATTTCCAAGTAGACTGAAAGGGAATTCAGATGAATCGAATCACTAAAGGGCCCCTTTCGCAGAATCATGCCGTTTTCACGGCGGTTGTCTCAGTCGTAATCTTGTTTTCAACAATGATGTCAGCGCAGATAACCGGCACAAACGTACGGGTCAGCACCGATACATTCGACAATCAAGACAGCGTACACCGCACAGAAGTCGAACCACACACCTTCGCTTATGGTTCAACCATTGTCAGCGCGTTCCAAGTAGCGCGCGTCTTCGCTGGAGGAGGCGCCGATATTGGGTTTGCTACTTCCACAAACGGCGGCAAGAGCTGGGTTCACGGGTATCTTCCCGGCCTCACCGTCAACTATCAGGGTGGAACATTCACGGCGGCCAGCGATGCTGCAGTTGCTTACGATGCGAAGCACGGTGTATGGCTCATTATTTCGCTGCCGGTCCTGAACAACAATCCTCTGGCCGTTGCAGTTAACCGTTCCGTTGATGGAATCAATTGGCAAAATCCAGTTATCGTTGATCAGAGCGGGTCGGACGACAAGACATGGATCGTGTGCGACAACAGTCCTACCAGCCAGTATTACGGCAATTGCTATGCGGAATGGGATGAACCAGGCCTGGGCGATCTCATCTTCATGAGCACTTCCACTGATGGCGGGCTGACCTGGGGACAAAAGAAGATGACGGCCGATCGTGCCGCCGGCCTTGGTGGCCAACCTCTGGTACAGCCGAATGGCACCGTAGTTGTACCCATCGATGGTTTTAGCGGAATGATTGCCTTTTCTTCCACGAATGGCGGCGCCAGTTGGAATTCCAGTGTATTGATTGCCCGCCAGAATTTTCGTGGCCAGGATGGTAATCTGCGCAGCCCTGGATTACCTTCCGCTGACATCGACAAGAATGGCAAGATTTATGTCGTTTGGCCGGATTGCAGTTTTCGGTCGGGCTGCTCCACGGATGATCTCGTATTCAGCACATCCACCGACGGCACTACGTGGACCGCTCCCAAACGCATCCCTTTGACCGCACTCGACAACCCTCGCGATCACTTCATCCCGGGCATCGGTGTTGATCACAATACCGGCGGAACATCCGCCCATATTTCGATCCTCTTCTATTACTATCCGAATGCCAGTTGCCGCAATTCCTGCCAGCTCTACCTTGGAACCACGAGTTCTCGGGATGGTGGTCAGACTTGGACTCTCGGGCGGCAGATAGAGGGACAGATGAGCTTAAGTTGGCTGGCGCCATCGCAGAATGGGCTCATGGCGGCTGACTATCAGTCGGTCGCGTACTCGAACGGGAATGCCTTTGGCGTATTCGTTACCGCTTCGGCTCCTGCCAATGGGCTTCTCAATGAGGCCATGTACACGACCATGTCTCCGATCGGCATGATGCCGTTGGGAACGATGGAAAAAGAAACCTATGTCGCAGTGGGAGACGAGAAGCCTATACCCGGAGTCCAAGGTCGTTATGTCTGGAAGTACTATGACGACGAAGGAAACTACCCGATCCCACCGTCGAAGCAGGTTCCACCTCCAGACCATTACTAAGCTATAACTATCAACAACGGCCGCCGACACTCTGGTGTTGGCGGCTTTCTTTTATTTCAACAAAGAATTGGAACCTCGGATAAAAATGTCCGCGCGATACAACAAATCAAAATTCGATTAGATTCCCGGGCTCAATCTCGTACGGCTCACGGCCGCGTCGGAAAACGCGCGCACCGGCTGTTCCTTCCAGTGTAATGACGCCGTCCTCAACATGAATCATTGCCGCTTCGCGAATCGCCACGACTGGCCCGTCATTTTCTTCCAGAAATTCGCGCAAGCGCTGCTCGCGCGTTTCGCCCATGTGCGTAGATTTCTGATCGGCATCGATGTAGTGCGGATTGATCTGGAACGGCACCAGCCCGAGCGCTTCGAACGACGACGGCTGCACAATCGGCATATCATTCGTGGTCTTGATGGTAGGACCCGCGATGTTCGATCCGGCGCTGGCGCCCACGTACGGCATACCCGAGTTCACCCGGACCCGAATCGACGCCAGCAAATTCAGTTGATAGAGCGTGTTCAATAGACGGAACGTATTTCCGCCGCCCACGAAAATGGCTTCAGCATTCTCAACGGCTTTCTTTTGATTTTCTGCATTATGAATGGAATCGAGCCCGAATCCCATCGCCTCGAACCGTTGGCGAGCGACGGCGACGTACCCTTCGCGGTCCTTCAACGCATAGGGTACGAATAACACGCGAGTTACGCGTTTGAGGAAATCCGAAATCTGACTTTCGGCATGATCGAGGTAGCCTCCACCATGTACGCGAGAACTGCTAAGGAGCAACAGCCTTGTACTCATGCCATGATTTTACGTGTAGAACGGCCTGGACCAACGTTAAACTCCGCTAATCATAGCGAAGCGCTTCCACGGGATCCATATTCGCCGCCTTCATTGCGGGATACAGCCCGGCAGAAATAGCTACCATGGCCAGAATCGCAAAGGAACTGATCATCACCGTCGGTGACGTTCGCAGGAAAATGTCGCCTTCATGATTTGCGGTCTTGAATGCCTCTGAGTACAGCGGCATCGGCGGAATTACATGCGCAAGCGTGATGGCCAGGATCATACCGATTGCGCCTCCGACAAAAGTCAGCACCACGGCTTCGAGCAGAAATTGCATCATGATGTTTTTCGGCTTCGCTCCCAGAGCCTTGCGCAGACCGATTTCTCGCGTGCGTTCCGTGACCGAAACCAGCATGATGTTCATCACGCCCACGCCACCAACGCCCAGCGTTAACGCTCCGATTAATCCGAGAAGGACTTGCAGTGCAATCGAGAACTGCATCAACTCGCGCGTATTTTCGACCGTATTCCACTCGGGCGTCGCCTTGTCATCCTTAGGATTGAAGTTGTGCCGATGCGCCACCACGGCACGCACGGCATCCAGTGCTCGCTTGTCCAGATCCGGCGAACTTGGCTGAAAGACGATCATGTCAGGATCGCGCGCTTGCGGATAAAACTCGCGCAGTGTCTCGTACGGAAGAAACACATTCCAGTTATCAGGGCCGTTATTCGACGAGTCCTGGATCTTGAGCGCAAGCAGTCCGATCACGGTGAACTGGATTCCATTCACCTCCACCTGCTGACCTACCGGTGGCAGCCCCTGGAAAATCTTCTTCGCTGCATTCGGCCCCATGATGCAGACATGCCGGCGATCCACGAAATCGGCCTCTTCGAAGTAGCGGCCTTCCTCGATTTGCAGTTTGCGCATCTTGCCGTACGGATACTGCACGCCCTTCGACGACATAGAGATCACTCGATTGTTGAACTTGTACGCCAGATTCTCGTCGTCCTCAATGCTGACCGCGGAGACAATCGGCACTTCGTCGCGAACCGCCTGCGCATCTTCGTATTGCAGTTTTACTCGTTTGCCGGCGCGCTCGCCTCCGGCCTGCATGCTGGTCTGCCCGCCCCAGATCATGATCACGTTGTTGCCGATACCAGTAAATGCATGCACAACACTGGTGCCAACCCCTTGTCCGTAGCCGAGAAGAATGACAACCGTGACCAGGCCCCAAATGATACCCAACATCGTAAGCACCGAGCGCAACCGGTTGCGCATCAGCGACGACAAACCTTCCGTGATAACTTCGCGTATCGGCATGGTTCTCTACTCGTAATGCAGGCACTCGACTGGCGTAAGCGAGGCGGCACGCTGGGCGGGATACATGCCGGCCGTTACCGTGATCATCCCCAGCGTCACCACGGATGCCACAATCGCAGCCGTTGAAATCGCGGGAACCGGAATGAAATCAGGCAGCTTTACATTCTGCATCACCAGGCAGATTCCGATCCCGAATGTCAGCCCAATGATTCCGCTGATCGCCGTCAACGTTGCTGATTCGGCAAAGAATTGACTACGGATGTCGTTTGCCGTTGCGCCAATTGCCTTTCGTACCCCGATCTCGCGTGTTCGTTCTGTAACAGCGACGAGCATGATATTCATTACTCCAATTCCTCCCAGGGACAGCGTCATTACCGCCACTACTCCGAAGAAAACGGTCATGACATGAAATATGCGGGCATCGAGTTCGGCGCCTTCCAGCGTGTCCCAGATGAACAACGCGTCTTTATCCGTCGGATCGAAGTGGTGCGCGCTGCCGAGCACGCGATAAACCTGTGCCATCGCTTGTTCGTGCTCATCGGGGTCAACGACTTCTACGACGAGATTGTTGATCCACCCGCGAAAGAGTGCGAGCCCCGGCTTCTCAATCGGGGGAAAATCCCGCGCCATCGACGAATACGGAACGAACAATTGCGTATTATCCGGACCACTGCCGTAGCTTCCGTTCTGTTTCTTCTTTTCCAGCACACCGATTACGGTGTAGGCATACCCGCCCATCATCAGCGTCTCGCCGATGGCGGGCTTTCCGGGAAAGAGCTGTGTTCTCGATTCATCACCGAGCACAACGACTCGTTGCGCATTCACTTCATCCTGTTCCGACATCAAGCGCCCCTCGGCCGGGACCAGTGATCGAAACGCTTGATACTCAGGCCAGACTCCGCGAACTGGCCGTCGCGCGGCGTTATATCGGCTCACCTGAGGGACGTCTCGACGTAATTCAGGGCTTACATGTTTGATCAGGTAGCATTCTTTGCGAATGCGAACCGCATCATCCACCGAGAGCCGCACATCCCGGCCAGCTGCATAACCACCTGCCTGCGCGCTGGTGCGCCCACCCCAAATGACGGCAAGATCGACGCCAATGGTTCGTGTTCGCTTCTTCTGATCGAGATTGAAGCCGATACCCAAGCCGACCAGCAGAATTACCGAAGTGATTCCCCACACGATGCCGAATATCGTCAGAAAGCTGCGCAGCTTATGTGCGCGCATGGCGCTGATGGTCTGGCGAATAGTTTCGATAGAATTCATGCGGCCCTGGGACGAATGGCGAGTGTCCCGCTTCGTTGCAGTTAGACAGCTCTGGCCGCAGAACGTGAGCAGCAATTGATTAGATAATTACTGTGGAAGACGTTACTTTCAGTAATTTAGCGGACTGAAGCCCCTACCGCTTTCTCGCAACGCGACTCCAGCCATCTCATCCACCCGTCGAGGCCCTCGCCTGTTGTGCACGAGACTTCAACAATTTCGCATCCGGGATGAATCTTCCGGATGTTCTCCCGAGCCTTCGCAATATCGAAAGGCACGTACGGCAGAAGATCAATCTTGTTGATCACTGCCACTTCGGCCTTGAAAAAGATGGAAGGATATTTCAGCGGTTTGTCTTCGCCTTCGGTGACGCTCAAAACTACGACCTTGGCGTGTTCGCCAAGGTCGTAGCTGGAAGGACAGACCAGATTTCCCACATTCTCGACCAGGAGGATATCGAGATTTTCCAGTGGCCAGTCTGCCAAATGTTTTTCGATCATCCGCGCATCAAGATGACACGTGCCGCCCGTCGTAATCTGTTTTACCGGAAATCCGGAGCGCGCGAGCCGGATGGCGTCGTTCTCTGTTTGAATGTCTCCGGTAAGGACGGCAACGCGAGTGCTCTTCGGAAATCGTTCGAGAGTTCGCTCCAGCAGCGCCGTTTTGCCCGATCCTGGTGAACTGATAATGTTCAGACAGAAAACGTCGTTATCGTAATAGCGCTGCCGCAACTGCTCGGCAAGGATCTGGTTTTCGTTCAGGACCTTCTTCTCGATCACGACTCGGCTCATAACTTTGCTTCCTCTAGGTCTTCGGCCTCGATGTAGGCGATTTCGAGTTCGTCGCCACCGATGTTGTATGTTGGAAATGCATCACAGCGCGGACACTCGAGTTCCGTGAAGTCGTGGACTTCAAAAACCCAGTTGCATTTCTCACAACGGTTCTTGCGTGGCACCCGCTCGATCTCGAGTTGTAGTCCTTCCCACTTCGTATCCTTGGTGATGCACTCCCAACCAAACGTCAGCGAGTCCACGTCTAGGCCGGCAACTTCGCCGATACGCAAGCCGACCTTCTGAAACCGTGTACCCGGATGCGTTGCCGCGACCTTCTCCACGGTTTCCAGAATCGACGTTGCAATTCCCAGTTCGTGCATCGGTTTAACAAATCCTCGGAAGCTGATCGCCTGCCAGCATGTCCACAATCCGCGTCGTCCCGAACGTAGTCTTCATTACTACTGTTCCGCGATGCTGATCTGTGACAGTCCCGATGATGCGCGCTTCTCTGCCGTACTTATGGGACCTCATGGCTTCCAGCACGCGGTCCGCGGCGGACGGCTCAACAATGGCGATCATCTTCCCTTCGTTTGCTACATATAGCGGATCAAGCCCCAACAGCTCGCAGGCTCCGCGAACTTCTTCTTGTACCGGAACTTGCTCTTCCTGGATCACCATTCCCACTTGTGATCGGGCGGCGATTTCATTCAGCGATGACGACAATCCGCCGCGTGTGGGATCACGCATGCACCGAATCGCTGCACCAGTATTCAGGATCGCCGATACCATCCCGTGCAGCGGAGCACTGTCACTTTCGATCGTGGTCTCGAACTCGATTCCCTCACGTTGCGCGAGGATGCAGATGCCATGATCGCCGAGTGTTCCGCTCAGGACGATCTTGTCCCCCGGCCGAGCGCGCTCGCTGCCAAGCACAATTCCGTTGGCAACCAAACCTATTCCCGTCGTGTTGATGAATAGGCCGTCGCCCTTTCCTTGCTCGACCACTTTCGTGTCGCCGGTAACGATCTGCACGCCCGCGGCATTCGCGGCCTGGTGCAGTGAATCGACCACGCGCTGCAGCGTCTTGATCGGAAGCCCTTCTTCGAGAATGAATGCCACACTTAGATACAGCGGCTGCGCGCCGCCCATCGCTAAATCGTTAACCGTACCGTGAACTGCCAGCGATCCAATATCCCCGCCCGGAAAGAACAGCGGATTCACCACGAACGAATCCGTGGTCATCGCCATGCGCATGCCATTGATCGAGAATGTAGCCTGGTCGTTGAGCTGGCCGAGCGTGGGATTGCTGAACGCCGGTAGGAAGACCTTCTCGAGCAGTTGAGCCGATAGCTTTCCGCCGCTTCCATGTCCGAGCAACACTCGTTCCACCGCCGGCAGCGGCACTGGGCAGGCGAGCGTTCCATCGAATTCGGTCTTTGTCGCCATCAATCCATTCCCACCGGCGCAAGATGGCGCTTGTACTGGTAATATGCCGAACACGCGCCTTCCGGCGAAACCATTGGTGCTCCCAGCGGCGACTCCGGCTTACACCGTGTTCCAAACTCAGGACAGTCCAGCGGCTTCTGCAATCCCATCAGCACTTGCGCAGCGATGCACTCTTTCGGCTCTTCCACACGGCTGTCTTCTAATCCAAAGACGCGCTCGGCATCATAGGCTGCGTATTTCGCATTGATTCTCATACCGCTCATCGGAATCGATCCGATGCCGCGCCACTTGCGATCGCATACCTCAAAAATTTCTTCGACAGCACGTTGCGCGGGAATATTGCCGTAGCGAGTGACTGATCGCGCATACTGGTTCTGCACCTCGTGCTTCCCTTCCTCGAGTTGCGTCACCAACATATGAATGGCTTCCAGCAGATCAAGCGGCTCGAATCCTGCCACAACGATTGGCACTTTGTAGTCGCGAGCGAGCGATTCGTACTGATCGAATCCCACGACGGTACAAACATGACCCGGCGCGATAAAAGCCTGTACGCGATTGTGCGGTGACTCGAGCAGTGTCCGGATCGCCGGCGGCACCAGCACGTGCGACGCCAGCATGTAGAAGTTTGTCAAACCTTCGCGGTGAGCAGCTAGCACCGCCATCGCATGCGGAGGAGCCGTAGTCTCAAAGCCGATCCCGAAGAAGATCACCTTTTTTTCAGGATTCGCCCGTGCGATCTTCAGCGCCTCCATCGGCGAGTACACGATCCGCACATCGCCGCCTTCGGCCTTTACGTGGAACAGATCCTTCTTCGATCCCGGTACGCGCAACATGTCGCCGTACGATACGAAAATCACATCCGGCTGGCCTGCAAGTTCAATTGCCTTATCCACCACTTCCAACGGCGTAACGCAGACGGGACACCCCGGACCGTGCACCAGATGCACCTGTTTCGGAAGCATTTCCTCGAAACCGTAACGCACCAGCGTGTGTGTCTGCCCACCGCAGATTTCCATCATGGTCCAATCGTGCGTCACACGGTGCGTGATCTCCTCAACCAGTCGTCGTGCCAGCTTTGGATTGCGGAATTCGTCGATGTATTTCATGCGCGTCCCACCGGATCGGGCCCAAGTTCATCCTGCAGATCGGCCAACTGTTCGAGAGCTTCCATCGTCTTGCGGGCTTCTTCTTCGTCGATTTTGCTGATCGCGAATCCCACGTGCACCAGCACGTAATCGCCTATGCCTGCTTCAGGTACCAGATCAAGGCTTGCGGTCCGTGTGATACCGCCGAACTGAACTTTCGCGAGACGACCGGGACCTTTCTGTATGGACAGCACTTTGCCCGGAATGGCCAGACACATAGGAAAGCTCTCCTGTTCTGGCGTTAAGGGTAGAAGGGACTGTCACTTGCGTCTGTGACGAGTGAACATCGGGAATGTTCGTTTTGGGCGGGCAGGATAGCAGCGGACAGACGCAGTGCTGCCCGCTCCAGAATGCGTAAATCGGCTTACTTCTTCTGTTGCGCTGCCAAGTCGGCTAGCACCTCTTCGCTATGGCCCGAGGGCTTCACCTCCAGATATGCCTTGGCGATGTTACCCTTGGGATCGATCAGGAAGGTGTGCCGTGCGGCGTACTTGGCGCCGTTCATATTGCTCAACGACCCGTACTCGCTCGCGACTTTGCCGTCCGGATCGGCCAGCAGTTTGAAATCCAGCCCTTCCTTGGTGCAGAAGCTCTTGTGGGAGTCCACACTATCCACGCTCACGCCGACAATGGCGGCGTTGGCCGCCTCGTACTTCGCCAGGTCGCGCTGGAAGTTGTGAGCCTCGAGCGTGCAGCCGCTGGTGAAATCTTTTGGGTAAAAGTAGAGCACCACCCACTTCCCGCGGAACTGGTCGAGGCTGACTGCCTTGCCTTCCTGCGAAGTGAGCGTAAACTCCGGGGCCTTTGATCCCGCCTCGGGAGGATTGGAAGCAAACATAACCGTAACTCCGACCGCTAAAGCGATCACCGTCAGGATGACTGCAGTTCTCATGTCTTTCATGTGACGAGATTCCTCCCCCGGGCGATGCAATTTTGATGGTCCACAACTTTACAACCCGTCCCTACATTCTGCCAACTCGCCCGGCTGCCCCTTCTGGTGGAAGTGTCCGCGTTACAATTGGCGGGCTTCAATGCGCGAATCTCATATTCTCGCTCTCGACCAGGGGACAACCTCTTCTCGTGCCATCGTCTTCGACCACGCAGCCAACATCGTATCGATGGCACAGCAGGAGTTCGAACAGATCTACCCTGAGCCGGGACACGTCGAGCACAATCCTGGCGCGATCTGGTCTTCGCAACTCAGTGTCGCGCAGGAGGCATTGCGGATAGCAAATATTACTGCGGAAGCCATTGCCGGCATCGGCATTACCAATCAGCGCGAAACCACGTTGCTATGGGAGCGCGCCACCGGCAAGCCGATTGGCAATGCCATCGTTTGGCAGAGCCGTATCAGCGCACCAATTTGCGAACGCTTGAAAAGCGAAGGTTACGAGCTGCTGTTTCGCCAGAAGACAGGACTTGTATTAGACCCCTACTTCTCAGGCACAAAGATTGCCTATCGGCTAGAAAGCATTCCCGATCTCCGCAGCCGCTGCGAACGTGGCGAAATCCTCTTCGGAACCGTCGATACCTATTTGATCTGGCGTTTGACTCAAGGCCGTATCCATGTAACCGACGTCAGCAACGCCAGCCGCACACTGCTCTTTAACCTGCACACGCTAGACTGGGACGACGAGTTGCTTCGGATTCTGAACATCCCGCGAGCGATTCTGCCGCAGGTCCGATCGTCATCCGAAATTTACGGCGAAACGGACGAAAAGCTTTTCGGTCTTTCTATTCCGATCGCCGGAATCGCCGGCGACCAGCAGGCTGCGCTCTTCGGACAGGCATGCTTTATGTCGGGCGACGCGAAGAACACCTATGGAACCGGATGCTTTCTGCTGATGAACACCGGCGAGAAGCCATTTCCGCCGGCAGACGGTCTGCTCACGACAGTTGCGTGGAAGGTTAATGGCAAAACCACCTACGCCGTTGAAGGTGCCGTGTTCATCGGCGGTGCTGTCGTGCAATGGCTTCGCGACGGACTGAAATTCATTCGCACGTCGGCCGAGATCGAAGAACTGGCGTCGCAGGTGGCTGATTCCGGCGGCGTTTATTTGGTGCCTGCATTCGTCGGTCTGGGCGCACCCCACTGGGATCCATACGCTCGCGGCGTCATGGTCGGACTGCGTCGCGAGACCACCGTTGCGCACATCGCGCAGGCTGCACTCGAATCAATCGCCTATCAAAGCCGCGACGTTCTCGAACTCATGCAGAATGCAACTGGCCTCAAGCTATCGCGCCTCAAAGTGGATGGCGGAGCCTCCGTCAACTCGCGCCTGATGCAGTTCCAGGCTGATATCCTCGATGTTTGCGTTACCAGACCGAAGATAACTGAAACGACAGCGTTAGGCGCGGCTTACTTGGCAGGACTGGCAACTGATTACTGGCAAGATACCGCCCACATTGTCAATAACTGGTTACTCGATAGAGAATTTCAACCAACCATGCAACCTGAACAACGGACAGCGCTTGTGCGGAATTGGCAGCGTGCGGTCCAGCGCAGCCTGGCATGGGACGAATCGGCTCCGATTTCAGAAAGGCAAATGCATGGCGCGCCTTAAAATCGTGGCGCATTTACGGACGGGGAAACTGATGAAAGGCTACGTCGATTTGCCGGTTCCTACCGACAATACCGGCCTGGTCACAAACGTACCGATTTCCCTGCCGAAACAGATCACGATTGAAAACTCGGAAACTCATCATAAGCATCCGGTTGCTCTGTCTTCTCTCAAGGCGTTGTTTTTCGTGAAGTCGTTTCAGGGCAATCCTTCATACTCCGAGATCAAGTTTTTCAATGGCGAACCGAAGATCGAGGGTCTGTGGGTGCAACTGACTTTTGCGGATAATGAGAAGACGGAAGGCATCGTTCACAACTCGATCGCATTTCTCACCGAGCCCGGCTTCCTGATGAAGCCACCCGATCCGAACAGTAATAACCAGGCCGTTTACGTCCTGAAGGAATCGCTTACACAATTCCGGGTAGTGGGTGTACGCGCCAACTACTAGCACGATCATCCAAGTCCTGCGTCTGTTCTGAAGAAGATTCACTAAGAACCGCTTACGCTGCGACCTCATGCCGCGTCGCCAGCGAACCCAGCGTCTTCGGACTGGCTTCCACCCAATACATCGGCACCAGTGATGTAGCAAAACGCATCTTGTATGCCTGCTCACCGGTCATGTAGTCGCAGTCGAGGCCGGCGCGCAGCGACTCGGACGTGATCTGGTAGATGAGCACCATCCCCGGTGAGTACTTCGCCCAAGCCTGATTGAATTGGATCGTGTAGAAGCGGCGTACGCTGGGTTCCCGGAAAGTTACGAGAGAAGCAACGAGCGTTCCGGCGGATTCGAAGGTGAATATCTCGCACGCGGATCCCAAACTCGCGCATGCCTGCACCATGAACTCCACTCTTCGTGGATCTGCGAACAAGCTGTCGCCCGTCTCCGCCGGCTGATTTCCCTTCTCTTTGTAGATCCGTCGCACCAGGGCGGAGTTGGTTCCGCTGCTACATCGGAAGTGAACGCCTTCTCGTTCCAGGCGACGCCCCCAGCGGGGCAGCCGGTTATGTTCTGAGGCAAACCGCTCGGCACTGATACTTTCCCGAGAAACAAGTGGCGCTCCATAAAATGTACCGAGATCGAATCCTTCCCATCGCCACGTTTCAGAATCCGCCCGCAGTGCTCCTGTTGAGAGCTTCAAGCCGGGGATGGCCGCTTCCGACCACGCAGCATCCAGAACACTCGCCTCGCCGTTCGTGAGAACATCCCGATAATCTGCCAGCCTTTCGCTCAAAAGCGTCAGGCGATCTCCCGCAACCGCGGTAGGAATCAGGGCCGCGCCATTATCGGATTCGCTGTAGATAACATGCGGCCGCTCGCAGTCTGCGAAGGCCCGCGCCGCTACATGGTTCCACGCATAGGTTTGGAAGATGGTTGGGGCCGTCAGCGCCTCCCATGCAGGACGCAATGTGGCAATCTCATTCGCAGTTGTTGCGATGACGGTTCGGCGCACAAACAGTTAGAAGCAGCACGGAAGCTCAAAGTTGTTGTTCTAAGGGTCGAACCTCGCGACGGACAAACGAAAGGGAGAGGCCGCAGCCTCTCCCTTCGATCACCCCGCAGAACCTAATACAGCCGGAAATTAACTTCGACGTTGATCTGAACCGCCACCGGTTTCCCGTCTTTTTGCGCCGGCTCAAAGGTCCATCTGCGGACGGCCTCAATCGCCTTCTGATCGAGACCCATGCCAAGGCTGCGCGCCACCTTCACATCGCGCGGACGGCCGTTCTGATCGACGATCAGCCACAGCACCACTGTGCCTTGGTACTTCGCTTTGCGGGCTTCTTCGGAATACTCCGGATCAGGTGTATTCAACGCACGGGGAGCAGAAACGCCACCGCCTACGCGGAATACGCCACCGCCGTAGCCGCCGCCTTTACCCATACCGACGCCGCCGCCTTCACCGACGCCAACTCCGCCGCCGCTACCGGCTCCGATACCACCACCCGACCCGGTGCCATTCGACGCCAGAGTTGGCATGATGTTCGACTTCGGATCGCCAATATTTGGCATGTTGTTGGTCATCATCTTGACCTGCGGAGGCATAACTACCGTCGGCTCCACCGCGAGTTTCGGATGTTCGTTACGAATCACCATCGCGGGAGGCGTGATCTGCTGCATTGAGAACTTTGGCAGCTTACCCTTTGGCGCCTGGATCTTATCCCGATCACCGCCGCCACCGCCGCCGGCCAGCGTGTCGTTTTTCTTCATCGAGATCGGCATGATCTCGTTAAGGTCGGGCGCGACCAGCGTTATATGCTGCTCTTCGACCTTTTTCACGACATGGCGTCCGGCGATGCTCAGGGCAATAACGGCGCCAATCGCAACCGCGTGAAACACCGTCGAACCGACCGCGCTTTTCTTGGTGTAGTTATAGTCGCCCCAGATATCCTTCACCTTAATGGGGCGTGAAGTCAGTTGCAGCGGGGGAAGCTTCTCGGGGAACAGCCGGTCATGGATCTGCCGCGCTAACGAACGCCAAACGGACTCATCCGTGGTCGTCGACGGCAAAAGATTCAACTCGGGTTCCCGGGTCCGATAGTTGCGGTCAGAGGACGATGGTGTCAATACTTGGTTCGGCATACCCTAAAATCCCGGATTGCTCCTCTTCTTGGCTCCAGCCTCAGAAGTTCGGAATTGCACCTTGGAAATCAGCACATTACGTGCCAACTCCCGATTAGATGCGTACTCATTGGTACACGGCGAAACTGCACATCCGGTTTTTAGTAAAACAGGCGAGTTGATACTGAAATTGAAACCAGCCATTCTCAACCTTAGGTAGCGTAATACCTACACCGGAGTTATTGCTTTAGACCCATAGCGTTGTAATAAGTTGCCCCTGCGGCCAATGCACTTCCGGACAAGAAACACTGAGCATCGCGGTGCTCACATTTTCCTTATCCTTGGCGGATTTCCACAGCACCCCAGGTCAAAAGCACCAAAATACATGCTCGGTGTAGTACTTACTCGCCCGCCGTCTCAAACTGGTGCGGTCAACAGATGCAGCCGATCACGGTAACCACGGCTTAATGTCAGTTCCTTACCTGTAGTGAGGATAACCACATACTCCCCCGTAAACCATGGGCGCAATTCCTTAATCCTCTTCCGGTTGACAATCACCGACCGATGAATCCGCACAAACTGAGACTGCGGCAGTCTCGCTTCGAGCGCCGCCATCGTTTCGCGGATCACGTATTCCTGCGTCCCCACCCGCAGCCGGGCATAATTCCCTGCCGCCTCGATGTAATCGAGTTCATCGAGCTGGAGGAAAACCGTGCGCCCTCCCGACTTGACCGCCATCCGCTGTGGCCCCGGTTGCCGAAGCATGGCCTGCATAAAGCCATTTAGCTTGGTCACCTGGAGCGCGCGTTGGAGCGCTAATTCTTTTTTTGCCCGTTCCAGTGCCAGCGCAAACCGCGCTTCGTCGAACGGCTTCAGCAGATAGTCGAGCGCATGCACCTCAAAGGCTTTCAATGTGTAACGGTCATAGGCGGTCACGAAGATCGTCACGGGCATGTTCTCGATGCCAATCTTTTCGATGACCGCGAAACCATTCATTTCCGGGATTTCGATATCGAGAAACACCAGGTCCGGATGCAGGCTCTGAATGCGCGATACCGCCGTCTTTCCATCCGCCGCAATCCCGACAACATGCACCTCCGGATCACGCAATAGCAGCCGGTGCAGTCCATTCGCTGCCAGTCGCTCATCCTCCACGATCAAAGTCTTGATCGGATTCATCACACCACCTCGCCTTCTCGCACGCCGGATTCGACCGCCACAAACGGGATATCGATGACCACCCTCGTTCCATTTTCAGTTGGTCGAACCTCAAAGAGATAATCGGAACCAAACAATTGCGTTAGCCGAGCGCGTGTATTGGGCAGCCCAATTCCATTCGACTTCTCAGCCGGAGCGGACGACTTCCCGTCATCGGTGATGGTGATCGTCAGCCGATCGCCCAACTTGCCTGCTCGTATCACCACCGTCCCCCCGCTCGCTTTTTTCGAAATGCCATGGCGAATCGCGTTTTCCACCAGCGGCTGCAGCAACAAGTTCGGCACTGACGCATCAAGCGCCTCCGAGTCGATCTCTTCCACGATCTTCAACCGCTCTTCGAACCTTGTCTTCTCGATGTCCAGGTAACAGTCTAGGAATTCCAATTCCTGTTGCAGTGTCACCATGTTTGATGACACATGATCCAGTGAGAGGCGCAGCAGGTTGCTCAATCTTGAAATCATCAACTGTGCCTTCCTGCTGTTGTCAGGAGCCAGGTTATAGATCGCGTTCAGCGTGTTGAACAGAAAATGCGGATGCAATTGCATCTTCAGCGCCTGCAATTCCGCTTGTGCCAGACGCGCGGTCAGGCGCTCTTCGTTTAGTTCGCGCTCGCGCATCTCCTGCGAATAGGTCCACGTGGTGAAGATCAATACGACAACTGAAAAGCCCATCAGATCACTGAGCAGGAATGATCGAAATGCAATAAGGATCTCGCTCCAATAGCCCATTGGCGTCGTCGAAATCTCGTGCTCGTCGTACATCACGTATGGAGCGACCAAAGGCCGCAGGAACACGTGAGCCGACATAAAAACCAGGAATAGAACGAAGTACCACGGAATTCGCGCGACCCATCGTTTGACCACACGATGTAACGAGATCAGCGTCACGATCAGAGGAACGGTCAGCGCGGCTTTCAGCCAGTTGTCTTTCAGGGTGAGCATCAGCCAACGCTGCAGAGGAAAGATGATCCGCTGTGCCGGAGAAATATCCGCGTAGTACTGGAAAGCAGTGATCAACCCAAACAACGTCCACAACGCAAACGTCGCCAGAATCAGTTTCCAGAAATTGCTATTGCGAACTGATGTAAAACACACACTCGACCTCACCCCAATGGAGTTGGAAAGCATGACGCCGCTTTCAGCGCGTATCAAGAGGGCTCATCCCCGAAACCGGTATGCTCGAACCTTTATCTTCGCCGGGTTTCACCGGCTCAGAACATTTTCACACGCATGCGCTTGCGCGACATGTCGCGGCAAGAACTAGAGCGGTTCTGCTACCCTGTTGGATTGCATTGACCACAGGGAGAATCACATGGAAGTCGTTGCCGGAGTCGATCTCGGCGGTACCGCCATCAACTACACGCTATTGAACCAGAATGAAGAGTTCCTGATCACGGGCCTTTGCGAGCATCCGGCGCTCGCCAAACAGGGACCTGACATTTGCCTCAAGCAGATGCAAGACGGTCTTAAGGTCGCCCTTGATCAGGTCGGTATTCCCTTCTCTGATGTCGTTGCCATCGGGCTCGACACTCCTGGACCCGCCAGCGCCGCGGGTCAATTCAGCGCCCGCGGATCGACTAACTTCGTTCATCCGGCCTGGGGCAATTTCGACATCCGCGAAGGTCTTGCCCGTCGCCTTGGGAAACCAGTTGTCTATCTCAACGATGCCAATGCGGCGGCTCTCTGGGGCCACTATTCCATTTTCGGATCGCACAGCACGGCAACATCGATTTCCGTGATCGTGGGAACCGGCAATGGCGGAGGCATCATCATCGGCGAAGAAGTCATAAAAGGTAAGAACGGCTTCGGCGGCGAACTCGGCCACGTGCTTATCCCTACCGAGCGCATTTCTGGTATCGAAACCCTTAAAACCCAATGCGGCTGCGGACGTATCGGCGACCTCGAATCCGTCTGCTCGCTGACGGCGATCGAGCGTAACCTCCTGCCGCATTTCCTGCCAAACTATCCCGGACACGAATTGGGCAAGATGGACCTTCACACCGCCGCCAAAGCCGTTCGTGGCATGGCCGACAAAGGCGATCCCCTGTCGCGCGACATCTTCCGCGCCCAGGCGCACTCCCTCGGACTCTTCTTCGACCAGATGATCAACATCTTCGACCCCGACGCCCTCATTGTTGGCGGCGGCGTTCTCGAAGCCAGCGAGACATTGCAAAAGTGGTTTGTCGACGAGATCCGCAAAGCTATGCCGACGCAGCGTATAGAGCAAGCGGACACTCCGATTTACGTCATGCCCAACGGAGACACCGCCGGCGCTCGCGGAGCCGCAATTGAAGCGCTGAAACTGGCGAGATCAGGCGGATTGGCAGCGTAGCTTTATTGACTATTGTCGATCGTCTATTGGCTATCTAAACCGCCGAGACGGATTCCGTGATCCCCTTCTCTCCCGATGTCTGCGAGGACATTCGGATGTAGAGAAGCGCAAAGCCGATGAACATGACAGGTTCGACCAGCGTCACGCCGAAATAAGAGGCAAAGGTCAAGAACCAACCCGGGAGTTGGACGTACTTCCAGATCAAGGTAGCAATCCAAAAAGGGAGCATAGCTGCGACGTAACCACCGAGAACTGATTTGAGAAGCAGGACTGCAAGCGTTAGCCACTTCTTTTCAGTGAACTCATCGCTCCGGAATAGTGCGGCGCCCACTTTGTCGTTGTTCAAAATGACAGCGGGCATCGCCAACGCGAGTCGAGAAGCCAGAAGAAATCCGACGCACATGATCGTAACTGCGATTGCTTGAATCCAGATCCCGCTGAGGCCCATGGATCGTAGAAAAGGTAGTAGCCCGAAATAGCAAGCATTCCCAACTGAATCGCGAGCCATACCAGAACAATAAATAACAGAGAAAGCCTGAACACTGAGGAAATCCGTTTGCCGATCGCAGAAAAACACTCCGCAACTCCGGGCCTCGAGCCTGAATTAATACCGCCAACTGCCACGCAGATCGCAGCGAAGGAAGCGCAAGAGGCGAGCCCGGCGATCAACTGCCACGCGTCCGCAATGAGCCTCACCTTCAGGAGAAGGAGATTGCGATTGCTGGAGCTCTCTCCAAAGAACTGACGAAGCAGTTCTCCGCCCTCGCGGCGGGCTATGGTGAATGCGATAAAGCCGATCGCGATGGCCGGTACCGTGAGCTTGAAGAAAAGAACAAAATGACCGCGGTACATACGAGTCACAGCGCCAGTGAACTCCGTCACTGAGTGCGCCTGCCTCAGCATGGAGCCTGCAACTTCACTTTCTAGGATCGGCTCGCATCTCCGCGTTTCGCTGATTTCCACTTCTGTTTCGAACCGAATGCCGCGTCTTGCCATTTCGTTCCGCAGAACAAACTCAGCTTCTGGAGTTAGTCCTTCCGACTGCGCCAGCGCGAGTAATTCATCATCTGACTTGGATTGATAAATGCCAGCGAGTTCTTCGGTGCGCATGGAGGGGGAATGGTATCACTAAGTTATCTGATTAAGTGATGCTCATCCTCCGCAGCTATAATAGGAAGACTACCTAGAACTGGAGAACCGCGTTTAGTGCCGCTAGAACTCAAGGCAACCATCAACCTGCCCAAGACCGACTTCCCGATGAAGGCCAACCTTCCGCAGCGTGAGCCCGACATGGTCGCTCGCTGGGACGAAATGGCCATCTACGACCGCATCCGCGAAGCCAGCAAGGGACGGCCACTCTACGTTTTGCACGACGGACCTCCCTACGCAAACGGTCCTATCCACCTGGGCACTGCTATGAACAAGTGCCTCAAGGACTTCATCGTGAAGTCGAAGTCCATGGCCGGATTCGACGCACCCTATATTCCGGGATGGGACTGCCACGGTCTGCCGATCGAGATCAAGGTTGATAAGGAACTCGGCGGCAAGAAGCTCCAGATGGATCCCGCGCAAGTCCGCGAAGCTTGCCGGAAATACGCCGACAAGTATCTCGATCTCCAGCGCTCGCAGTTCAAGCGCATCGGTGTCTTCGGCCGCTGGAGCGAGCCGTACTCCACGATGACGCCGAAGTATGAAGCGGCGGTCGTCCGCGCGCTCTACAGTTTCTTCGACAAGGGTGCCGTGTACAAAGCTCTGCGCCCGGTCTACTGGTGCATCCACGACCGCACCGCGCTCGCCGAAGCCGAAGTCGAGTACGAGATGCACACCAGCCCCAGCATCTGGGTGAAGTACGCGATGCACAGCGATCCTGCGGAAGTCGATTCGGCGCTGAAGGGCAAGAAGGTTTCGACCATCATCTGGACCACCACTCCGTGGACGCTTCCCGCTTCGATGGCGGTTGCGTTCCATCCGGATGAAGAGTACGTCGCACTCGAAGCTGGTGATGACGTGTACATCGTCGCCGAAAAGCTAGCGAAGGTGACGGCGGAAAAGTGCGGTTTTCCCGAAAACAAAGAAATCGCCCGTTTCCCCGGACGCAAGCTCGAAAACACCAGATACAACCACCCGTTCCTCTCCTGGGAGGAGCGCCAGATCCTTGGCGTGCTCGCCGAATACGTCACCATGGACCAGGGCACGGGCGCGGTCCACACGGCTCCGGCGCACGGTGCCGATGACTTTTACACCGGTCTGAAATACAAGATTGACCAGACCTGTAACGTCGATGCCGCCGGTCGCCTCATGAAAGGTCTGCCCGAGTACCAGGGCGAAACTGTCTTCAAGGCGAATCCGAAAATCGTCGAACTATTGAAGTCTCGCGGCGTGCTGCTGCACCTGGAAAATATCGAGCACTCGTACCCGCACTGCTGGCGCTGTCACAATCCGGTCATCTTCCGCGCCACCGAGCAATGGTTCGTCTCCATGGACGCCGACATGGACGGTCGCGGCACCAGCCTGCGCACCCGCACCCTCGAAGAGACCAAGAAGGTGAAATGGGATCCATCCTGGGGCGAAGACCGCATCGGCAACATGTTTGCCACGCGTCCCGACTGGTGTATCTCGCGCCAGCGTGTGTGGGGGGTGCCCATCGCCGTCTTCTTCTGCAAGGGACATAACGACTACGTTAACGACAAAGTTTTCCATCAGGCTGTCGTTGACCTCTTCTCGAAGGAAGGCGCTGACGCCTGGTACAAGAAGTCGCCGCAGGAGATCCTGCCTGCCGGAACCAAGTGCCCCAAATGCGGCTCCACCGACTTCGAAAAAGAGATGGACATCATCGATGTCTGGTTCGAGTCCGGATCGAGCTATCTGTCCGTGCAATCGAACGAGCAGGGATTCCCGTGGCCATCCGACCTCTACCTCGAAGGTGGAGACCAGCATCGTGGATGGTTCCACTCCTCGATGCTCTGCTCCATCGGCGTGAAGAACTCGTCGCCATATAAAGGCGTCGTTACACACGGCTGGACGCTCGACGACCAGGGCCGCGCGCAATCCAAATCACTTGGCAACACCACCGACCCGGTCGATGTCGCGAAACGCATGGGCGGCGAGATCGTTCGCCTCTGGGCATCTTCGGTTGACTTCCGCGAAGACGTTGTCGGCTCCGAAACGCTGATGCAGCGCGTCGCCGAGAACTATCGCAAGATCCGCAATACATTCCGCTACATCCTCGGCAATCTGAACGGTTTCGATCCGGCCAAAAACTCTGTCGCGTTCGATCAGATGGAGTCCGTTGACCGTTACATGCTCATGCGGATCGCCGAGCTTTCGAAGGAAGTAAAGAAGTGGTACGCGGAGTTCCAGTTCCACAAGGTCTACCAGCTCCTGCTCACGTTCTGCGCCGTCGATCTGAGCGCCGTCTATTTCGACGTGCTCAAGGATCGCCTCTACACCTCGGCGCCCAACTCGCAGGCCCGTCGCTCCGCGCAGACTGCGATCTGGAAGATCGGTGAAGCGCTCGTGCGCCTCTGTGCACCGATCATGACCTTCACCGCCGAGGAGATCTGGCCATATCTGCCCCATGTGGCGAACCGGCCAGTAAGCGTTCACGTCAGCACGTTCATGGACGAATCCGAACTCGCTGGCGCCGCTGACGCACAGCTCGTCTCCGACTGGCAGACAATCCTGCGCAGCCGTGAAGACGTGTTGAAAGCTCTCGAAGATGCTCGCAATCAGAAGATGATAGGCACCGGCCTTGAAGCCAAAGTCACGGTCGAAGCCCCCGCCAGCGCATATCCCGTACTGGAGAAGTTCGCGGACCAGCTTCGTTACATCTATATCGTGTCTGCTGTTGAATTGAAGAAAAGTGCCGACACGAACGGCGCCGGCAGCGTGAAGGTGAAAGTGGAAAAAGCTCCCGGCCAGAAGTGCGAACGCTGCTGGAACTATTCAACGCACGTGGGCGAGGACACAACGTATCCCACGGTTTGCGAACGCTGCGCAAAAGTCTTGCCACAGTTCGAAGCGGAAGCCGAGGCGTCCTAGGCACTATGAGCGGAAAGCATGCACGTGGATTTCACCTGCTCGTCACTCTTGCCGTGCTGGTTCTCGATCGTTTTTCCAAATGGATCGTGGCCAGCCGCCTCACCATGCACGACGGCATCACGGTAATTCCCAACTTCTTCCGCATCGTGCACGTCGAGAATCCCGGCGCAGCTTTTGGGCTCTTTGCCGAATCGTCGTACCAGTGGCGGCTGGCGATCCTCATCCTGTTCTCGCTGCTTGCGCTGGTGATCGTTGGCATCCTACTTTGGAAGAACAGTCACATAGTGAGTGCCACTGGCACGGCGCTGTCCCTCATTCTCGGCGGAGCGCTCGGTAATCTCTGGGATCGCGTCATCGCCGGACACGTCACCGACTTCCTCGAGTTCCACATCGGAAGCTACTACTGGCCGTCCTTTAACGTCGCCGATAGTGCAATCGTCGTGGGAGCGGTCCTGCTCGTCGCTGACATCCTGATGTCCAAGGCTACCGAGCAGCAGAAAAGTCACGTGAATTAGTTTTCCAGTCGCTAGTTCGTCAGTCAGCTTTCAGTGATTGCTTGCGGATCGTATCCCTTTGGACGATCGACAAGTAAACCGACAACCGATAACCCAAACTGACGAACTGAAAAACTGATGAACTGATTAACTTGGGTAGTGGAAGTGCACATCATGCTTCTCGGCGATCGGCTCCCCGTCCATTGTCGCTGGCTTGTACCGCCAGTTCCGTAGGGTCGCCATCACCTTCTCATCCACATCATGCCTGACGCCCCGGAGTAACTTCAAATCGATGACGTTTCCCAGCTTGTCGATCGTGACTTCCACGATCACATCGCCCTGAAAGCCTTCCGGAAAATCTGACCGCGACACCGGCGGGTTCGGAAACACGACCGGATACGCCGGACGCACATCGTGACCTTCATACGATCCCGTAAATAGCGACCCATATTCTGATCCCGCGCGGGCGTCCTTGTTGTTTTCGTCAACGTTCTTGCCCACGTTTGCCTGCTCAGGCAGGGTCTGTTGGCGATGCTTGCGAGCCAGTTGCAACTTGGAACGCCTCGCTTCGAGGGCCTTGTGCTCTTCCGGTTCCGGCTGGTTGGTAGCGCCAACGGGTGCAAAGTACAGCAGCTTGTATGACGTGTCACCATTGCCCATTGCCAGCGATGAAGGTGTCACGAATACCGGGCGGGCTTGATAGAGAACGATCAGTAGCACAACGACAAAATGCAGTGCAACGGAAACCGCAATGGAGCGGTTCCATTTCTGCCGGGCGGGTTGGCCTACGCTGGCGAACATCGCCTGTCACCCCACGACCTTTGACGTCTATTCTGCCTCAAAAGTGCAGGTATAGGCACGTCACTCGTCCCAGGCTCATCGTCCGGGCTAACTATCTGTCTATTGGCCGGCCTGAGAATTCTTTGCCGGGGCCTGCTGTTCCGCGCCGGACTCGTTCATCATCGCCGCCACTTCTTTCTGTCTCTTCTCCATGTACTGGGTCATCCGCTCCTGTATTTTCGGACCGACAACCGCCATGGCTTCCCGGGTAATTTCCGGACTCTTGTCCAATAGTTTTTGTCCTGTGGGAGAGTGATAAAAAGCTGTGATGGTCTGGACATCGGACTTGGTCAGATACTTGGCATACATTGGCGCGAAGTCCGCGATCAATTCTTTGATCGGATAGAGATTCTGCGCTTCCCGTATCGTCTGGTCGAGCATCTCCCGGATTTTTTCCTTCTTTTCCTCCGGAAGTTTTTGGAACTGCTCGCCCTTCAACATGTTCAGGAACAAGCCTTTTGTCTGCTGTTGGACAGCCGTCTGCACATTCGTCATCTGCTGCTCAAAATGCATTTCCTTGAACATCTGCAGGACATCTTCCGTTGTCGCCTGATCGGCGCTGGATACGGGCTGCTGCGCAAAAGCTGCGCCGGCAAACAAGAAGATCGTCAGAAGAACAACCATGCCAAGCTTGCGCATGATGAGAACCTCGCTTTCAGAATGCCGCTAACCTAGCACACCCGAACGATGCTTTCGATGAACGTTAGTTCCCGCCGGTAATGAACCTTTAGTTTGTGGTAGGAGTAAAGAGTATTTAGGAAGGGTGCCCCACTCAACGTTCTGTTCGTTGAGTGGGGTAGTTGGTTCAACCGACTTAAGACTTACGCTTTCGCTTTCGACGCAATTTCTCCGTGATAGTTCAGCGCCTTCAGGCCGAGGAACCGCGCTCCGTCTCCGAGTTCTTCCTCGATCCGCAGCAACTGGTTGTACTTGGCAATGCGATCCGTCCGCGACGCCGACCCCGTCTTGATCTGCCCCGCACCCGTGGCCACCGCCAGGTCCGCGATAAACGAATCTTCGCTTTCCCCTGAACGATGCGAAATCACCGACGTATATCCATTCCGCCGCGCGAGTTCTACCGCGTCCAGTGTCTCGCTTACGGTGCCAATCTGGTTCAGCTTAATCAGGATGGAATTCGCAACTCCCTGCTGAATTCCTTTCGTGAGGATTTTCGGATTGGTGACAAAGATATCGTCACCCACGAGCTGAATCTTGCTGCCAACCTCATCGGTGAACAATTTCCATCCCTTCCAGTCATCCTCGGCGAATCCGTCCTCAAGCGACACGATCGGATACTTGTTCACCCATTCCGTCCAGTACTTCACCATCTCCTCGGACGTCTTCGCCGACTTGTCCGACTTCTTGAACACGTACTTGCCGTCCTGATAAAACTCGCTGCTCGCCGGATCTAGCGCGATCGCCACCTGCTCGCCCGGCTTGTAGCCTGCCGCCTGGATCGCCTCGACCACCAGCTCAATTGCTTCGACATTCGATTTCAGCGACGGCGCAAAACCACCTTCATCGCCAACCGCGGTGTTGTATCCGCGCTTCTTCAACACACCCTTCAGCGTATGGAATACTTCCACGCCCCAGCGCAGTGCCTCCGAGAAGCTCGGCGCACCCACCGGCATCACCATGAATTCCTGGAAATCAACGTTATTGTCCGCGTGCGCGCCGCCGTTCAGGATGTTCATCATCGGAACCGGCAGAACGCTCGCGTTCACTCCGCCCAAGTACCGGTACAACGGAACCTCCAGCGTGTTCGCGACCGCACGCGCCGCTGCCATCGACACCGCCAGAATCGCATTCGCTCCCAGGCGGCCTTTGTTCTCCGTGCCGTCCAGCTCAATCATCGTCTGGTCGAGTGTCCGTTGATCGCTGGCATCCATCTCCTCCAGCGCGTCCGCGATCTCGGTGTTCACGTTCTCGACAGCCTTTTGCACGCCCTTGCCGACGTACCGCCCTTTGTCGCCGTCGCGCAGCTCAACCGCTTCATGCTCGCCTGTAGAGGCGCCACTAGGCACAATCGCCCGGCCTACCGCTCCACTGGATAGGAAGACTTCGGCTTCTACAGTCGGATTGCCGCGCGAATCCAGCACTTCGCGGCCGTGCACTTCAACAATAACGGTCATGTATGAGTCCTTTCGGGTGATATTCAGAATGGTGATGCACAGAATATTGAGGAAGCGATCTTCAAACTCTCGATTATAAAACGCGGGCCAGATTCACACGGTGCAGCGGATTGAATTATTCGTCCTTCAACAATTCTCGGGACGAGTGCGTGTTCCGCATGTCGCAGTCTGACTTTCATGACCTTAAACTCCTCTAATCGAGACTGTCCTCTCGGAATCGAGCCGCTTTCAGGTAACCATCTGCCGATTACCTCGCAACTCCGGCGATAAGCTCCAAACTCTGCTCGGACCTAATTTCCTCGATTTCCTCATTGTTGTGGAATTCAGCAGCAATTCTCATTTTTTCGCTATTTTGGGGAGTTTCGCGGCTTCTCCTCAACTTAGCCGCAACTAATTGACTGGCAAGTGTTTAATCCCTATGAACTATACGTTCGGCCCAACAGCCCTATATTCCAATTGACGAAATAAGGCTTTTGGCGTATTATCGTTAGTTTGGCAAGGGACCGCAGGAACTGCAGGTAAGGTAAAGAAAAAGCAAGACTTAGGGTCAGACACTAGAATCCATTATCGGCCCTGGCGAATCCAAGACAGTACCAGCGGGTTTTCCAACCTTTCTAATTCAAGCGAGGCAGACGACTTAATCATGGCAAAGCGACGTGGAAATCCTAACTGGGGCAAGCCCGAACCAATTGGCCCCATCGTTCCTACCGTGACCGAATTTGAGCAGGTCGTGAAGGAGTTCAAGCTGACTCCTGACCAGTACCTCCGCTCGACCAGGTTGCGTGAGTGGGCGCGTAAGAACCGTAACTCGAAGTACATTCCCGAACCCCTTTTGGAAGCCTGGGGTTTCGAAATCGAGTCGGCGCTGTAATATCCATCTGTTCGAATCAGGCCACCGGAAACGGTGGCCTTTTTCATTGCTTCGGGTTGTCGGTCATCGGTTCTCGGTCGGTTAAGCGGGTAATTTCAGATTTCCTGCCACTTGAGAACGAGACCGACAACCGACAACCGATAACCATCTGATCACCAGATCATCTGATTATCAGCTGTTAGACTGAACGACTCTCATGCACTTCCCTCCCCACCTCGCGCCGAGTCTGACTCCCGCCGATATCTTCGGCCTCATCGCCGGAACCAGTTTCGCCGCCGGACTCAACCTCTACGCCACCGTTGCCACTCTCGGACTCCTCTCGCGAGCCAACGTTATCGCCCTTCCTCCTACGCTCCACCTCCTTCAGGACTGGTGGATCATCGCCGCCAGCCTCGCCCTCTTCGGACTCGAGTTCATTGCCGACAAGATTCCCGTCTTCGACCTCCTGTGGAACGCCCTGCACACGTTTATCCGTGTTCCCGTCGCAGCCCTCATCGCCTATCAAGCCTCGGCCCAGCTTCCCCCGGGACTCCAGATCGCCACCGCCGTCGCCGGAGGCCTCATCGCCTTCGCTGCCCATGGAGGCAAAACCGCCGCGCGCGCCTTCGTCACGCCATCTCCCGAGCCCTTTTCCAACATGGCTCTTAGTGTCGGCGAAGATGTTGGTGCCATCGGCCTGACGTGGCTGGCCGCCAATCATCCCTACGCAACCGCCGCAGTTGTTGCTGTTCTGGTTCTGATCGTGATCTTGTCGGTAAAGTTAGTCATCCGCGCTCTGCGATCCCTCTTTCGCGGAGCCGAACGCGAACTGGAGCACCCGCACGGCACGACCTGAAATCGAACGCCCTGGTCTAAACTGTTTTTCGCGGAACAGCCGCTCACATCGCGGGTTGTGCTCTTTAGAATCTCCGCCTGAGGAGAAGGGGCGAATGCATCGAGTATTCGGATACCTGTTTGTAACGATCGCGCTCATCGGGACGTGCACAGCTCAACAAGCCGTGACATTTCTTCGTCTTGGCTTCAACATCGTCCAGGGCAAGGCGTCTCTTCGTCCCGCCACCCCCGACGAACGCCTGACCACCCTTCGCAGCTTGTTCAAGACCGCCGGTT
>CAYWSM010000204.1:0-4555 GCA_964460935.1 uncultured Terriglobales bacterium
ACCTACCGCCCAGCCCCCAGTTTGCCGCATTCTCGACTTCGGCAAGTACCTCTACCAGCAGGAAAAGAGGGAACGCGAAGCGAAAAAGCACCAGAAGGTCATCACGGTCAAGGAAGTCAAGTTCCGTATCAACGTTGACGATCACGACTACGAGACCAAGAAGAATCACGTGCTGCGGTTCCTCGGTGAAGGGGACAAAGTCAAGGCAACGATCTTCTTCCGCGGCCGCGAAATGACGCGCCAGGGACTCGGTCGCCAGCTCTTGACCAAGCTGATCCAGGAAATTGGCGATAAGGCCATTGTCGAGAACATGCCGCGGCAGGAAGGCAACACCCTGCACGCGATTTTGGCGCCGCCAAAAGCCAGCGCGCCGCCGAAGCCGAAGCCGCCACAGCAGCAACACCAAAGTGGTGGAGGATCGCAAAATCCTCCCGCCGCGCAGAATCAGTAATACCGTGCGGGTGCCCCATTCAAGCCGTCTGTTTGGCTTGAGTGGGGAAGTTGAGTTAAGTCCGCCAGCCCACCGGGGCAACGAAATCTCGCCACAATCGCGAGAAAGGGATTCGGTCAACAGGACATTTATGTTCTCGCGGCCATGTATTGAAGACTTATGCCGAAACTAAAGACGCACTCGGGCGCTGCCAAGCGCTTCAAGAAAACGGGTACTGGCAAGGTGAAACGCGGACACGCATTCGCCCGCCATATCCTCACGTCCAAGAACAGCAAGCGGAAACGCCAGCTCGACCAGGACACCATTATGGACAAGGCGGACACCAAAAAGGTGAAACGCATGATCCCGTACTAACGGTAGTCCCGGGTTTCATACCCGGGGAAGGTCAAAGGTTCCGTTCTCCGTTGGTCTTCTAACGACCAACGACTAAGGACCAACGACCAATCAGCGTGTGAAGAGGTAATCGATCTCACGATCTCCTACCTCCAGCCGCAGAAACGAATCTAAAAGGAGAAATCAATGCCTCGCGTAAAACGTGGAACCAAACGGCGTGCCAAGCGCAAAAAGATATTAGAGCGCGCCAGTGGATATTTTCTAACTAAATCAAAGCTCTACCGGTCGGCCAAAGAATCCGTCGAGCGCGGACTGAAGTTCGCTTACTCCGGACGCCGCCAGAAGAAGCGCCAGTTCCGTTCGCTCTGGATCGTGCGCATCGGCGCCGGCGCCAACGCCAACGGCCTCAGCTACAGCCAGTTCGTGAACGGCCTCAAGAAAGCGGGCGTCGAGCTCGATCGCAAGATCCTCGCCGATCTCGCCGTCAACGACGCCGCGGGCTTTACCGCCCTCGCCGATCAGGCCAAGGCCGCGCTGGCGTAGAAGCAGGTAGTCCCGGGATTCATTCCCGGGAATCGCGAAGGCCGGAGGATGACCTCCGGCTTTTGCTTTAAGATCTTTCCCCGCGGATAACGCGGATTTTGCGGATCTTCGCGGATTTCTATTAGAGATTAGGTTTGTGGGTTAAGGCAAAGCCGTCATTGACCACGAACCCAGCCGCGAAGCGGCGAAACAACTTTTAGCCCAAGGCGTAAGCCTTGGGTTGACGGTCCACAATGTGCTTCCGAGCCCCGTAGGGGCGACACGAAATGTACACCGTTCCCAAACTCGAATCTTACTCTGCCGACGAACTCGACCGCGCAGTGTCGGAAATGCTTTCTGCGTTGGAACAAGAGTCGCAGTCGATCAGCGACGAGCCCTCCTGGACCGACTTCCGCAATCGCTGGACCGCCCGCAAGAACGGCATCCTCACGCAGATCAACGACGGATGGCTGAAGGCCGCCCCCGGCCCGCAGAAGCGCGACGTGGGACAGCGCGTGAACCAGGTCAAACAACAAGTTGAAGCCAAGGTCGAGGAAACGCAGAAATCCATCTCCGGCTCCGCTGCCGACCGCCGTCTCGCGGCCGAGCGCGTTGACGTCACTCTTCCCGGCAACACCCGCGAGCTTGGCGCCAAGCACCCGATCGCGCAGGTCACGGAAGAAATCGTCGGCGTCTTCAAGGCGATGGGTTACTCGGTCGCCGAAGGTCCCGAGATCGAGACCGACTACTACAACTTCGAGGCGCTCAACTTTCCGGCCGACCATCCCGCGCGCGACACGCAGGACACCATCTTTATCGCCGGCCAGGAGACCAAAAAACAGCGCGAGCGCCTGTTGCTGCGCACCCACACGTCGCCGGTGCAGATCCGCTACATGGAAACGCATCAGCCGCCGATCCGTGTCGTCATCCCCGGCCGCGTGTACCGTAACGACGCGCCCGACGCCACGCACTCGCCCATGTTCCACCAGATCGAGGGCCTCGCCGTCGACACCAACATCACCTTCAGCGACCTGAAGGGCACGCTCGATCTCGCCATGAAAATGCTCTTCGGCTCGCGCGTGAAAACGCGCCTGCGCCCATCGTTCTTTCCGTTCACCGAGCCGAGCGCCGAAGTCATGGTGACGTGCCCGTTCTGCACCAAGGGCTGCCGCGTCTGCAAAATGAGCGGCTGGATCGAGCTTCTCGGCGCCGGCATGGTCGACCCCGCTCTCTACGGCTACGTCGGATACGACGCCGCAAAGGTGAGCGGCTTCGCCTTCGGCATGGGCCTCGACCGCCTGGCCGCGATGAAGTACGGCGTGGACGACATTCAGTTGTTCTTTAACGGAGATGTTAGGTTTTTGCGGCAGTTCGCTTAAAGCAGTAGTTAGTGGCTAGGAGGTGAGGGTTAGTTTGTGTACCGCGGACACTCCTGTCCGCGGCCTTTGACTTGGCTTTTGGGTGGCGCAGCGCTTTAGCGCTGCATATGAGGCGTACCCAAAGTAATTTCCTAGTCGATTAGGGACTGCATTCGCGTGTGTCATGCGGTGTCTATGTTGATGTGAGCACAATTCGCAAATTCGCGGCGCAGGTGAGGTGGTACCGTGTGCTACCTCTGGCCATGGTGCTCATCACCGCGGCCTTACTCGTCATCGCTGATGGTGAGCTTTCCAGACCGAATCCCACGTGGCGCGTACATAACGACATGAAGGATCACATGAACCCGCCGGCAATAACCATCGCCAGAATCATCAATGGGCCAGGGTACGGGTTCAGCGGTCCGATCCCTGGAGGCGCGTTGCACGGATATAGCATCCGGCTGTTCTGGGTGTTAGTGTTCTGGACTTTTGTGGGACTCGCGCTCGAAAGAAGACTGCAATGCCGATACGTGATTCAGAGGAATTGGGTGCGCTTGCTATTGTGCCTGACTGGACTGCTGTGCAGCGGCTATATTCTCTGGCTGGACGGCTGGAATTACTGGCTCAGCGAACTCGCAATCACACAGTCGCTCGGAAGAGAACATCTGTTTTGGCCAATAAAGACCTTCGGAGTGTGGGCGCCGGTATTCGACCGGCTCATCACCTTGCTGTGGACGCTCGGATTCCTTATGTATTTCGCTTCGAAGCTTTGGGCCATGCTGCCGTGGCATCATCATAAGAAAGCTGATTTACTCGTAACGACATAATGCGCATTCTTCCCAATTGGCTCCGTGAATTCGCTCCTATTCCCGCCGACGACCGCAAACTCGCCGACGACCTTACCCTGGCTGGCCTGTCCGTTGAGGCCGTGATCTCCGAGGGCGGACAAACTGTCTACGACCTCGACATCACGCCCAACCGCGTCGATGCCATGAACCACTACGGCGTCGCGCGCGATTGCGCCGCCATCTACGACCTCGATCTCAAGCCCGCGGCACTCAACCTTCCCAGACCGGAAAACGCAACGGGTTTTGCCGTTCACATAGAAGACCCGCAGCTCTGCGCGCGCTTCACCGGACGCATCATCACCGGCGTGACGATCAAAGACTCGCCGAAGTCTATCTCCGAGCGTCTCACCCTGCTCGAGCAGCGCCCGATCTCGAACGCCGCGGACGCGACCAACTACGTAATGTGGGCCTACGGGCACCCGACACACGCGTTCGACCTCGACCTGCTCGAAGGCAATAAGATTATCGTCCGCCGCGCGCATGAAGGCGAAGTCATAAAGACCCTCGATGGCGTCGAGCGCAAGCTCACCAAGGACGATCTGGTCATCGCCGACGCCAAAAAAGCCGTCGGTATCGCCGGCGTGATGGGCGGCTTCGACACCATGATCACTGCCAAGACGAAAAACGTGCTGATCGAGGCCGCGTGGTTCGACCCCTCGGCGATTCGCCGCACCTCGCGCCGTCTCGGCATGCACACCGACGCCTCGCACCGCTTCGAACGCGGAGCCGACTGGGGCTTCACCGCCGTTGCCAACGACCACGTCACCAAGTTCATCCTCGACACCGCCGGAGGCACGCTCGGCCCGCAGATCGACGCCATCGCCCGCGAGGTGAAGCGTCCAACGTTGGCGTTACATCGTTCGGAAGTCAAGCGCATTCTCGGACAGGACATCGACTCTGCTGAGATCGAGCGCATCCTGCGCCGTCTGGGCTTCGGCGTGACCGCAGGAAGTCGTACCACCGTCGCCGTCGCCCATGCCCCGACTTCCGGCGCAGGTGGCGCTCACGCCGCTGTCGCCGAAGATCCGGCCGATTTTTCCGTC
>CAYWSM010000205.1:0-38585 GCA_964460935.1 uncultured Terriglobales bacterium
GGCTTGCGGATATACCCGCTAGCACCGCAGGACAGCGCCTTCACCACGTGCGACTCGCTGGCTTCGGTTGTGATCATGACGACGGGGAGTCCCTTCGCTTGTGGCATCTCCTGTAGCTTCTCGACGAACTGCAACCCGTCCATAACCGGCATGTTAATGTCGCTCAACACGAGATCGACCGGATGGCTTCGAAGAATATCGAGTGCGTCGCTGCCATTGCCTGCTTCCAGCACGGACGCAAACTCCACGCCGGCCTGGCGTAATGATCTCTCGACGATCTTCCGCATGACGGAGGAGTCATCGACGATGAGCGCGGTGATTGGCTTCATAGGCACCTTGGGACAGAGTGCACGTCCAGACAACAAATCGGCGCAGACGCCATCAAGCTTTAGGTCAATGTAAAGGTAAGGTCCAGCGGCCGCGCACCTGTGAGCTTCACCCACAGATGGCTTCGGGTGGACGCAATACGAATCTCCTCGCCGCGTACGCGTTCGGCATAAGAACAGATAGTGCGGGCCATCTCTGGAACGGAGCTAACTGTCTCGAAAGCGATTTCGGTTGTTTCTCTGGCGCGCGAATGAATCTCGATTTGCTGTTGCACGATGCGGGAACTAACGATGCACGGCTCGCAGTGCCGGCGTAACACGAAGTCGGCCGCAGCAAGCAGCGAGCGGTCGACGCTGGTCTCAAAACCGACGTACAGTACTTGCTGGTCGAAGTTGCCGCGAAACGTTGCACAATTTGCAGTCCGCAAAAGCGCCAGAGGGATCGCCGATCCCAACTCGGGTTCACCCTCGGATAGCACCGGCACCGAATGTTGCGCTGCCAGCGCTCGCGTAATGTCCTCTTCGCTCACCCAGCCCAACCGTTCCACCCATTCCCCAATCCGCAGATTCGGATCGTCGTGCTGTGCCTTCAGGGCCGCACGTAACTGCGATTCATCGATCAGTTTTCTCGACAACATCAGTAACCCAAGCGGCAGCCGATGAACCCGCGCAACACTCTCGTGCGTCTTCAGCGATAAGTTCCCTAGCAACGTCAGCAATGCCGAACGAACGCAACATTCGCTGCAGAACCACATATCATTCAGACGGATACCCTGCCCCTGCCGAATCCACAATTGCCACCCTTGAGCCGAACAATCAGGATTCGCGCAGCGGTTCGTGATCAGCGCATTCGCGACATTTCGTACTGTGGACGGCAACACCTGCATACGATTCATCCTCAGCGGCAGACCTCGGTAACCCGCAATCCATAACAGCCATCCACGACTACAACCTGCCCGCGCGCGATAATGCGTTCGTCCAATAAGAGATCAACCGCGTCATCCGCCTGGCGATCCAGTTCGACTACCGATCCGGAGGCCAACTGCAGGATCTCCCGCAGCGGCATGCGGCGTTGGCCGAATCGCAATGTCACGGCAAGCGGAACATCCAGAAGCAGATCCAGGTTGTCGGAGGAAATGGCGCCATGGTCGCTCGTTTTGGCGCCCGTACTTATCTGCGTTGCGATCGCCTGCAAGTCTTCTAGCTTCGACAGGCGGCGAACCATCTCCATCGATAACTGGAGAACGAAGTTCAAGCTGCGGTTTGGTAACTGCAGGGTTAACTTGGCAAACGTCGCAACCGGCCACGCATCGTGGACAGATCCTCGATAGTCGAACTTTTCATTCTGCAAGAAGTCGCTCAAATCGTCGGACAGTCGCCCAACCGCCTGCTTGCCGAATTCCGCAATCAACTCGTCATCTTCCGCTGTCCATGAAGCCGACTCATTAGGGGTCTCTGAGATCATCGCTCGCGCGAGGAACAGTCCTGTTATGCGATCACAACCGAGCGCCAACCGGCATTCCGATTTCATCTGGAGAGCTGCAACGCACCAAATCTCCGGATGGGTAGCTTCTTCCGCTCCTTCCGGTGAAATCGACGCTTTGGCCGATGCCCCCGTCAACTGCTGGACCGTGCCTGCAATGCTGGTACTTAGCTGTTCGATAAATGATGAAAGCTTATCGTTCGCCACTCTCGCCTCCTTCCGTGATCTTTTTCAAGCGTCCACAGAGCTGGGCGCCACGCCGGCGTTCGGTGCGTACGGGCCGGGCGCAAAAGAGTTGAATGTTGCCTGCCGAAAGGGTCACCTCGTCTCCCAGCAAGTGGTCGAAGGTGAGTATGGTACCGGGCGCCATCTTCGCCAGTTGCCGCAGAGGCAAACGCATCTGCGGAATATCGAGGCGAACGTCGAATTCGCAGTCCAGCAACAGATTGCGGATCATCGCGTCCGGCGCCGCCTGCGCTCTCGCCTTGGGAGCGATTTCTCGTAGCATTTTTCGGAGAAGAAGGTTGGCGACAGCGGCCGGGAAGGCCACATTCAACATGCCACGTGCCTGCGGAATGCGCAGCTCGAAGCTGACCACCAATGTTTTTTCGCTCGGACGCATCAACCTTTGCGCCGCGGCCGGCAGTTGGCGCTCGTCGAACGAGATGTCGAACCCGGCGGTAACCCACGCGCCTGCGAGTTCTCGCGCTACCAGTCTGACAATCCCCTCGATCAGTTCTTCTTCGATTTCTGTCGCCTCGCGAAGTTCCTCCATCGGTGATCCCGATCCTCCCAACAACAAATCAATGATCGGGTAGCCTAGTTGCAGGTCCAACTGCAAAACCGCAGTCGAGTTTGTCGGCGCAACATTCAACGAGCAGAGATATGTCACATCGGGCAGCCGCCCGAGAAACTCTGCGTAGGCCAGTTGCTCGACCGAGACCACGGTAGCTTCGAATCCCACGCGCAGATAGGCGCTCATCGAATGGGTCAGATTGCGGCTGACCGTCTCGTGCAACGATGTGACGGCTCGAACCTGCTCTTTCGTCAGATGTGTCGAATGGCGCAGATCGTATTCGCTCACCACTGCCTGCGACTCGACGGGCTTCGGCTTCTCTGTGCCGCGTGCCGCGCGGACCATTGCATTGATCTGCTCTTGATCGAGAAGTTTCTCCATATCACACCGCGTTCGCCAAAGATGTACGCGAACTCGTCTGCTGCATTCGTGACCGCAAACGCGTAATCGCCAACGAATGAATCTGCGAGACTCGCGACTCGCCGACGCCCAGCACTGCGCCTACTTCTTTCATCGTAAGTTCCTCGTAGTAGTACAGGGCCAGGACCTGTTTCTCCCGTTCCGGCAACTCGGCCAATGCCTTGATCAGAAGCGATTTCAACTCGTTGTCGAGACATTCGCGAAACGGATTGAATGCATCCGTTGCAGGAATCTGTTCTATCGCAGTTTCCTCTCGTGTCTCGTCACCGGCTTCCGAAGCGAAACTCGTGATCTCCAGTCCATCCAGTTGGGTGAGCAGCGTTTGCAAACGCGACAGGCTGATGCCAAGCGCATCGGCAATTTCCTGTTCCGTTGCCGCGCGGCCCAACTCGGTGTCCAGCCGCGCATGTGTGTCCTCCAGCAGGCGCGCCTTGCGGCGCAGTTCACGCGGACTCCAGTCCAGCTCGCGCAGGCTGTCAAGAATCGCTCCGCGCACTCGATGTTTCGCATACGACGAAAACTGCACGTGCTTATGCGGATCGAACTTGTTGAATGCGTCGATGAGTCCGAGCACGCCCGAGTGCACCAGATCTTCCAGCGGAACATGCTGTGGCAGCCGTTCATGAATGCGGCGAGCAATGTAACGGACCTGCGGCAGATGTTCGAGCAGTACCTGCTCTCTGTCATCGGTGTTATCCACTTCTTGGTAGGCGTATTGCGCACTTGCGTTCATCAGGGCCTCCTACGGCACGGTTCCGACAGACTGCACCTGCACCAGGGGTGGAATCTCCAGTGGCGACAGGATCACCAGTTTGGGCAAAAAAGGTTCCAGCAAGCGGCGCAGGTGAAACCGCGCCGGCGAACTGCACAGAAGCACTGGAGTGGTAATCGCGACCTGCTCACCGGCTAGGCGCCGCAGACCGTCAAGCAATCGCCGCGCAAATGACGGTTGCAGCCCGGCAGCCGAAGTGCCCGGTTGTCCTCCGAATGCACGCTCCAACTCCTCTTCCATCGCGGGTTGCAGGGTGATGACATTCAACTGGCCTTTTTCGGACAGCAACGGACTCACCAGCGCGCGCCCGAGCGCTTGCCGCACTGCCTCGACCAGCAGCACTGGATTGCGGTTGACCGCCGCAGCATCCACCAGCGCTTCAAGAATCGTCGCCAGATCGCGAATCGACACATGCTCGCGCAACAGTTGTTGCAGCACACGCTGCACTTCGCCCAGGCTGAGCAATTTCGGAACAAGTTCCTCAACCAGCTTGGGATGGCTTTCCGAAAGCCGGTCGCACAGCCGCTTGGTCTCGTGCCGCGTCAGAATCTCGTGGGCATGATTACGGATGATCTCGCCCAAATGAGTTGCCAGCAGCGAGGTGTGATCGACGACCGCATAACCCGCCGCGAGTGCTTGATCGCGAAAGTTCGCCTGGATCCAATACGCCGTAACTCCGAACGCCGGTTCTCGCGTTTCAAATCCGGGAATCTTCGGGCCATTAACGTCGGAGCTGATCGCCAGCAGGTTCTGGCCTTGCAGCTCCCAGCGTGCCACTTCGACGCCACGCAGACTGATCACATACTCCTGCGGCTTCAGCCGTAGATTGTCCGTGATGTGTACCGAGGGAATGATGAAACCGAGTTGCATCGCGAGGTGGCTGCGCAGCGAGCGAACACGCGGTAGCAATTGCCCTCCCTGGTTGGCGTCAACTAGTGGAACCAGCGCATAACCAACCTCCAGGCTGATGTCGTCCAGCTTCAGCATCCCTTCCAGCATTTCGGCCGATCCCACAGCTTTGCCTTCGGGTTTGGGCTGAACCGCCGCTTCGTCCAGTTTTCGGCGGCCAAGGCGGCGAGCGCCATAGATCAAAACTGCGGCGACGGTAAGGAATGACAGTTTCGGCAACCCGGGAATCAAAGCCAGCAGAAGAAGAACACCCGACGCGATCCACAAAGGACGGCTGGTCGAAAACAACTGCCCGGCGAGATCGGAGCCAAGACTCTTGTCAGATCCGGCGCGCGTGACCACCATTCCTCCGGCGATGGAGACCAAGAACGAAGGGATCATGGTCACCAATCCGTCGCCGACGGTCAGTGTGGTGTACGTGCGCAATGCTTCGCCGAACGGAATATCCAGTTGGAAAACACCGATCAGGAAACCGGCAACGATATTTATTGCGGTAATCAGCACGGTCGCCATCGAGTCGCGCTGATTGAACCGCGCCGCACCGTCCATGGCGCCGTAGAACTCCGCTTCCTTCGCCACCTGCTCACGCCGTGAGCGCGCCTGGTTCTCGTCGATCAAACCCGCGTTCAGGTCGGCGTCAATCGCCATTTGCTTGCCGGGTAGAGCGTCAAGAGTGAACCGTGCTGTAACTTCAGCGGTACGAACCGCCCCATGGCTGACGACGATATACTGAATCGCAATCAGCGCCAGGAACAGCACGAAGCCCACGACGTAATTGCCGCCCACCACAAATTTCCCGAAGGCCTCGATCACCTGCCCCGCGGCGGTAACTCCTTCGTTGCCGTGCAACAGAATGCGGCGGCTGCTGGCAAGATTGAGGGCAAGCCGGAATAGCGTGAGTAATAGCAATAGCGACGGAAACACCGAAAACTGCGTCGGTCGCAAAATATGGACTGCTGCCAGCAGCACAATGACCGAGGCGGTAATGCTCAGGGTCAGCAGCAGATCTAGCACGAACGACGGCACCGGCACGAGCATCACAAACACTAGGCTTACAGCGCCGACCGGCACGACCCAATCCGCCAGCGAGCGGAACCGCGAGATCTTCGGTATCTGCTCGGCCATCACCGTGCTCCTCTTCGATCGCGTAGGCGCGCCTGAGCACGGAAGACAAACGCCAGGATTTCGGCCACTGCGGCGTAGAGCTTGGCCGGGATCGCCTGTCCCACCTCCGCCGTTCGATACAACGCGTGTGCGAGCGGGACGTTCTCGATAATCGGCACCTCATTCCAGACCGCCGCATTCTTGATCTGCTCGGCCAGCAGATTGCGTCCCTTGGCGGCCACAACCGGGGCGACCAGTTTGTCGTTGTACTCGAGGGCGATCGCGTAGGACGTTGGATTGGTGATCACCACGGCGGCTTTCGCGACATCGTCGAGCATGCGCTTCCGGCGCGTCTGGCGCTGCAGTTTGCGAATGCGGGCTTTGACCTGCGGATTCCCTTCACTCTCCTTAAGCTCTTCACGAACCTCCTGTGTCGTCATTCGCAGATCGCGTTCGTGCTTGCGGCGCTTGACGAAGAAATCGACGCCCGCCCAAGCGGCGAGCACCAGACCGCACTTCCACGCCGTTTCCATAGTCCGAGCGGCGATGGCCGAGCCGACGGACTGCACCGGTAAAGCATTGCTGTGAACCAGAAACTGCCAGTCGCGCGTGAAGATCGCGCTTACCAAGTAGGTCATCGCGATTGCCGGCAACAGCGATTTACCGAGCGCAGCAAGGTTGGTGGTGGAAAACATCTGCTTTAGCTTTGCCGCCGGACTCACTCGTTCGAGTGATGGACGCAGTTGCGCCAGCGCAAAGACCAAGCCGGTTTGACCAACCGAGGTGAGCAGCGAGATGACGAAGCACGCGGCCAGCGCCGGGATTGCCCAGTACAAACCGATGCGTGCGGCAAAAGCGGCTCCCCGCGCCGGATTGATGGTGTCTGCTTGAGCGGATTCGAGCGCCCACCACCACGCCTGCCGCCACGCTCCGACACCTGTCATAAATTGCGACGCCACGATCCATACTGTTGCGCATATCGCGAACGCGCCGCCGAGTTCAGCGCTCATCGCCACTCGTCCCTGCTCCCGCGCTTTCTGGCGGCGGCGCTGTGTCGGTTGTTCGGATCGGTTCTCGCCTGACATTGATCTATCTCGCTAGATGAAGCAGTTGCTCGGAACAATCAATCGCTGATATGAAGTAGGCTTCAAATCGGCCCGGCCACATCACCAGCGCACTCGCCCAAACCAACAACGCAAGCAGAGTCTTGATGGACATGCCGAGGAAAAGCACCTGTAACTGCGGGCTCGCCTTGCCGATAAATCCGAGTGCAACATCGGCCAACAACGTCGCAAACAGCACCGGTGCGGCAATCTGTACCGCTGAAATCCAAATGGCGCCCGCACTTTGTAACAATGCAGTTACAACATCGCCAGTGAGCCGTGCTGCCCCAATCGGAAGATACGCGAAGCTGCGTACCGCTCCGCGTAACAGCCAGTGATGAACATCCAGACGAAGGAAGATGAGAATGACAATCAACTGGTGCAACGTGGAAAGCACCGGAGTATCCACTTGCGTCTGCGGATCGATGATGTTCACCAGCGAGAATCCCACCTGCATTCCCATGATCTGCCCGGCCATTTGCGCCGCTTCGAAGACGAAGGTCACGGCCAGTCCCATCAGCAGCCCGATCATCAGTTCGCTGGCGATAATGCCAATGGCGTTCGACAAAGTGATCTGCGGAAGCGAAGGGCTGTAGATCGGATACACAAGCGCAGTCAGCGCCAGCGCCAAACCGGCTTTGATTCGGGCAGGCACTGCATTGCCACCGGGAAACGGCGTAAACGTTAGCAGCGCCGACACACGCGTACCGACCAAAACCGCTCCGGTGACGACTTTTTCAAGATCAATCATTCAGTTCACATAACGAGCGAAATCGGAGAACAACGCCAGGGTGAAAGCCGTCAGGCGGTGCAGCATCCATGGCATCAACAGGAACAATCCCACAGCCACAGCCGCCAGCCGCGGTACCGTCGATAGCGTCATGTCCTGCAACGACGTCAGTACCTGGCCAACGTTGATCACGAGGCTGACCACCATCACCAGCAACAGCACGGGCGCTCCCACGGCGAGTGTCGTCTCCAGTGTTTGCCTGCCCAGTGCGACTATCGTTTCCATTTCCATCGCTTCATCCAAAGCTCTTGATCAATGACCCGACCAGCAGATTCCAGCCGTCCACCAGCACAAACAGCAGGATCTTCAGTGGTGCCGAAATCACCACCGGTGGCAACTGCATCATTCCGACCGAAGTCGTGATCGCTGCGACAACAATGTCGATCACTAGGAACGGCAGAAAAATCACAGCGCCAATCTGGAATCCAACTTTCAGTTCCGAAAGAATGTAGGCAGGAGCGACGATTCGCATCGGCAGATCATCCGGCCGACGCGGCCGTGGAATCTTTGCCAGTTCGACGAACAGCGCCAGATCTTTCTGCCTTGCATAACGGAGCATGAAATCGCGGACTGGAACCGATCCACGATCGACTGCTTCCATCGCCGTAATGCTGCCCTTTTCGAATGGAGCAATCGCCACCTGCTGAATGTTTGTCATCACCGGTTGCATGAGGAACCACGTCAGGACGAGCGATAGGCCAATCAGCGTCTGGTTCGTGGGAGTGGTTTGCGTTCCCAGCGCCTGCCGCAGGAAATGAAACACGACCAGCAGACGAACAAAGGGGGTCATGCACAGCAGGATCGCCGGCAACAACGTTAGGATCGTGAGCAGGACCACGATTCCCCAAGGCAACGAGCCTTGTGTGGATACAGGTAACTCGAACGCAGGCTGCGCGTAAAGCGGTTGCACAACGAACAGGACTACAACGATGTAGATGAACTTCACCGGACCGTGCCTCCGACCGGCAGATCCAGTGCGAGTTTGTTCTTGAGTGCGTGAAACTCGATGCAGCCCGACGTCACTCCCACCAGAAGACGCTCGTCATCGACAGCAACTAACGCCAGCGTTCCTTTATTGCCAAGTGCCGCTGTCTGCTCAATTCGCAAGCGCTTCGCGCGAGGCACCATCGAGCGGTCGAGCCACGACAGCATCGAGCGCAGATAATTGGTCGGTTTCGGCAAGCGAGTTGTCAGTGCTGCTGTTCCCATACGAATTCCGTCAGGCGCACTCCGACCGAATCTTCGGAGCTGTCGAATTCCGCGAATCCCAAAAGGCGCCCGTTTACCTGAAGCGGCAAGTCTCGATTGGTTCGCCATTGCGAATTCAGAACCGCTCCGGGCGAAAGCTGGAGGACATCGCGCACGGTGAGATTGGGAATCGCGACCTTGGCACTGAGGCAACACGCCAGTTCCATTAGCGGAGCCCACGATTCATCGCCTGGCTTCGAAGTAACTTGGAGGCTTTCAGCCACGGGATTCTTCAGTGCAATCGTTGGACCTGAGGGATTAGAGAAAATTAGGAAACAAGCGCAACAGTAAAACAGTTTGCGGGCGACGAAACGGAGAATACGAAACAGCAGTTAAAAACAGAACTGGCTCCGCCGCACAAACAGCGAAGCCATGTTTATTTAACGCTTGATGTTGATTGTGTCTTGCATGATTTCGTCGAAGCTCGTGATGGTGCGGGCATTTGCCTGGAACGCGCGCTGAGAAGTAATCAGCTTCGCGAATTCGCTGGCAATATCCACGTTCGAGAGTTCAAGCGCTCCTCCAGAGAGTTTTCCGCGTCCACCTGTTCCCGGCGCGCCAATGGCCGGAGCGCCCGATGCGAGTGATGACTGGAATGTATTTCCGCCGTTCCGAGCCAGTCCTTGCACGTTCGCGAAGTTGGCCAGTACAAGTTGCGCCAGAATGATCGACTTGCCGTTGCTGAACGTGCCTTCCACCACACCGTCCGTCCCGATGGCAAAGTCTTGCAGGCTGCCGCTGCTGTATCCGTCCTGTGCCGTCGCCGTTGTGCTGCTGGGGGACGCGACCTGCGTCAGCGACGAAACCCCGGAATCGTAAAGATTCCAGTCAAAGGTGAGCGGCGACGCTCCATCCGCCAGGTTCGTGATTTGCAATCCTGTGACATCGGCGGCTGGTGTCGTCAGATTGCCATCGCCGTCGAAGGCCAACGTTCCCGATCCGAGCGAAACCGAGGGATCCGGAGACCCGACTTCACTACCGGCAATCGAGATGTCGTAGTTCCATGCTCCGGGAGCTGTCTTCGTAAACAGAAAGTTAATGACGTGCGACTGCCCCAATGAATCGTAAATGGTCGCGGCCGTGGGATATTGATCCCCGATTTCCGCATTGGCATCGAGGTTCGTCGTTAACTTCACTCCACTGGTCGCATGAGGAGGGCTGATATACCCGCCGCCGACCATCACCGGAGCAAGCCCGCCGGTCTGGTTAATGACGCCATTCAGCGCGGGATACCCCATGACCTGGGCGCCATCGGCTGTTACGAGAGAACCGTCATCCGCCTTGGAGAAATTGCCCGCACGCGTGTACGAAATCACGCCATCCCTCTGCACGACATAGAAACCATCGCCACCGATTGCCACATCGCTATTCACGCCGGTGCTTTCCACGCTCCCAGGAGTGAATTTCGAGGACACTTCCGCTACAGCCGATCCCGCTCCTGTCTGAATCGGATCGCCCGACCCGGTGGTTCCAATGGTCTGATAGAAGAGATCTTTGAACAGAGTGCTCTGCTCTTTAAATCCAACGGTATTTAGATTGGCTAGATTATTCGCGATGTTCGTCAATGCGGCGGAACTGCTATTCAATCCCGATAGCGGAATGGAAAATACCGGCATGGCTGATTTCTCCTGTGTTATTTCGACTGCGCCGGCGTCGTGCCAGCCAGCGTTTCGATCAGACTGCGGATTTGCGTGATCTCGTCCAGCGTGTTGAACTGCACCAGTTGCGATACGAAGCTGTTGGTATCCATGGGCGACAATGGATCTTGCGACTGCAACTGCGTCATCAGCAACTGCATGAATTCGTCGCTCCCTCCGCCCAGCGGGGACGATGAACTGTTGTTTGTTACCTCTCGTGAAGAAACTCTTGGCTCTACTGTCATATTTACCTCAAACCAACACGCTTACGCGGCCGTCGTTCCGGAAAGATTGCGGTAATGTCTCCACCGAATCTGGCGCGCGGTCTTGAATTTTCTGCGAAACAAACGCCGGAGAAGGTTTCCATTCCCGATTTCCCTGATGCTGCCCCGACATCTCCAGCCCAGCCGATGCACTGTGTCCTTGGGCAACAAAGTTGACATCTCCCAAACGCAACGAGTGCTCGTGCAACCGGCTATCGAGCACTGGCAATTCCGCTCGCATCGCAACGGCTGCGTCCGCCCGTTCTGTTCGCACCGTCATCTGCACATCGTGCTGGCGAAGACTCGTATTCAACTGAATGTCGCCCGAATCCGATTGCCACGTGAACTGCAGTTCCGGACCGCCGATATGCTCGGTGAGACGTAGAGAGTGAAATGCAAAAGGCGGCTTTTGGGATGAAAACTCAATATCCGTTGAATGCGGCGCAACGGGCGATTCACCACTGCTGTGCCGGACTGATTCCATTGGCTGTTGGTTCGTATCAGACTGTACGGAATAAAGAACTTGGGCCGACGTTGGCTCTATTTGGGGCACATCACCGTGAGTAACTTTCTTGGGACCGTTCTCCACCTTCTGAGCGGGAGGCATTGCGAATTCAACTGCGCCTTTCTGATCTTGTGATTGGGCCGTGCGCGCAGGTTCATGCGCCGGAATGCGATTCGAGGCTCCTTCGTTCGGTTGTGCCTTGGTGTTCGGCGATTCTGCGGGTTTCTCAGAAAGCGCTGTCAAAACCTGATTCACTGATGAGGCTTGCACTTGAGGTGAAATTGAGCTCTGTGCAACGTCAGCTGATGTTGACGGAAGCTGAGGTAATGCCGGATCTTCCCGCGAATTCTGGCTTTGCACGGCGGACGTCATAGCTTGCGCTGCCGGAGCAGATTCTGGCGATAGATCGAGTGGCACAGCGAAGAGCTGAGGCCCCCTGGCGCAGACCTGTTTCCCTAAGGGCTGACTTGTTTCATTGCTGGTTGCGGTATCACGGTGGCGATTGCTGCTGTGCACACCGGTTGCCTGTTGAGATCTGTCGATGAATATCGGAGAAGCTTCGTCCTGAGAATTCACCACTGATCCGTCCGTTGGCGCGACTGTCTTGGCTTCCTCGGCGGTTTTGGCAACCGGAAGCGTGATCGGGATTCCGAAGGCACTTACCAGTTCACTCGCATCCTTCTCGTTCTCATTTTTTTTCTTGTCTCCATCCTTCTTCGTGACCTCACCGTTTGCCTGGTTTGCTCCTTTTGCAAAAAGTTGTCGAAAACAAACGGCCGGTTCGCTCTTTACCGCTTTCACTGTCGCGGCGGAACCTTGTCCGGTAACCAGCATCGTAAGCAGCGCCCCGGCGAGCGACGGAGGAGCCGACTGGACTGTCTGTAGTTGCACCATTTGCAAGTTCTCAGTGCAACGGAGAGCAAGCCGGATTCCATATCTGCCTGTATCAGGATTGGGAATTTCTAAACTTCAGCCGATTTCTGCCGATCGTCTGCTGAATTGCCAGGCCCGCCACTCACTGTAAGCTGCTGAAACGTACATTCTTACAAGCCGTAATTGCAAACAAACGGGTTACACCCCATTTGGATACCCCTCCCCCCGGTCAGCTATCAATGTGATAATGCAGGAGTTATAGGTCGTAATTGATAACACAGGAGTTACGTAAATTGGTAATTTGGTAATTGAAAAAACCTCAGGTCCTTTACTCTCGGTGAGAAATCTTTTCTATCCCACTATTTTGAAGATAGCGTGCGGAGGTGGTTTTACTGCCAAAATCCAGAAGTTTTTTTCTGGGTTGTTTTCATGGAGTTGCGGGGAAAGATGTGATTTTGTGGTGTTGACAAATTTTCGGGGACGTTCCCGAAGTGGGAACAAACAGCAGATGATCTGACGATCTGGTGATCGGATGATCTGAAAGCTTCGCTTGTGTTCCAAACTAGCCCACCCAAGCCAACCGAGGGCTTGAATGGGCACCCATCTGCATCGCCAAGCGATGCCCTTTCAAAACCGAAATCCAACTTTCCAGATTTACCGACTGGGCATGCGTTCCAGGCGCATGTAGGTCACCTGTGCCAAGGCGACCTCCCTGCCGGTGATGTCACCCAGAGCTACGGCTACGGGGACGAGGCTACGTCCGAATTTGATGATTCTGGCCTCGGCGGTGACATCCGTAAGACAGGGGGCGAGAAAGCGGATGTTCATGTCGGTGGTGGTGATCACTTCGTCCGGAGCGATGCGCGTCAGGATCGCGATGCAGGCGGCCGTGTCGGCAAGGGTCATCAGGATTCCGCCATGGAGCGATTCGAAAATCCCGTGCAGTCCGGCATCGTTCGGCATGGAGAGAGCCGCTTCTCCGTGTGCCAGATGAGTCAATTGCATCCGTAGCGTACTCATGATCTTTATAGCGTAGAAGCGCTGGCGGACCCGCTGTTCGATTTCGGGTGTCAGTTCATGCATTTCGTCCCATGCTAAAACAAGTTTTCTAAAACAAGTTTTGAAACTTTTGGCCCGATCGATACGTACTGACAATAGGGGTGAACTGGATGAATTGGCCGAGGTATGTGGCCGAGTACGGTGATATCGTTGCGATCACATTATCGATGGCGTCCCTGGTGATGGCTGTCGCGATTGTCCTGCGCGGGTTTCAGGCAGGACGATTGAGGCGCAATGTGCTGTCCGGCGCCGGTCTTGTACTGTGTTCGGTGGTGATGATCAGCTCTCTGAAATTCATGCAAATTGCGCCGCAGAAGATTACCCCATTAAAACCTGTCTTGCGCGGCATTGGGCAAGCAGCCCCCGATCTTGTCTATACCTCCTTACAAGATGGTACGAAGCACCATGTATCTGAGTTACACGGGAAACTGGTGGTCCTTAATCTATGGGCAACCTCTTGCGCGTCGTGCCAGGCGGAGATGCCTGCTCTTAACCGGTTGCAGCAGGCCTATGGAGATCGGCTGGTGGTACTGGCGATCACCGACGAGGATCCGGCGGCAGTTGCCGGCTATGCTCCTCTGGCGCACATGGTTGTGCGCAAAGGATGCGTAGCTCCGGGATCCGACGGTGGCTTGTTCGTCCGTCCAGATGTGGCACGGCCAGTGACGCATATCATCGACCACAATGGTGTGCTGCGCGAAACGCTGATCGGCCAGCACTCGTTCCAGCAGTTCGAGACCGAAGTCCTGCGGTACTTGCCGCCAAATACATAGATCCTTCGTCGGACTAACGTCCTCCTCAGGACACTTGGACGTAGAGCCCCTTCCTTTAGGCGACCTCGAGGCGCGGAGTTCACCGCCAGTTGGACAAAATGGGCCACGGTGTCTGACAGCCTGGCTGAATGGGACAAAATGTCCCAAATCCGCCCCTTCCTTTGAGTACCCATTCCTGCAATTTCAATGACTTACGTTGTGGCTGTTGCCCTGCAATAAAGAAGGCACCGTATCCGCGTGTACGGGGTGTTGGCTATGCAACGCGGGGGGACAAGGGTTTCAAAGGATTGCAGGGAGACACGATGCTCACACAGATTGGGCTAGTCAAAAAGAGCGCGACGTGGGGAGGAGCGAAATCAACGCCGATTCCTACCGACAGCAAGGGGGCCGAAGGGCAACCGGCGAGGAAGCGGTCGAGCGCAAAGCGGATGGGGCAGTTCACGTTTTGCTTCGGCCTGCTGCTCATGCTGGTTTTGCCGGCTTCGGCGAAACAGATCTCGAAACAGCTTTCTCCGGAACTGTACAAACTGTATCTGAACGGAAATAAGAACCAGGTTGTGGACGTGATCGTTCAGTATAGACAGCCACTGCGGCAGAAATTTCTGGACGATGCGAGCAAGAAGCATCATGCCCGGGCAAAGCATACGTTCAACCGGATCAATGCGGTAAACATGTCGGTTCCGATCGGCGACCTCGATGACCTGGCCAATGAATCAGACGTGAAATACGTCACGCTTGACCGCAAGGTGAAAATGTCGGTTGACGACGTCACCTACGCTGTCTCGGCGGATATTGCCTGGTCGTATGGTTTCGATGGCACCAACGTCGGCATCGCAGTAATCGATAGCGGTGTTTACAGCCACTCCGACCTGAATGATTCTTCGCTGGCGTCGCGTGTCGTCTACAGTGAGAGCTTTCTGCCGGGCGATCCCAGTACCGTCGACGCTTATGGCCACGGAACACACGTTGCGGGTATCGCAGCCGGCAACGGCGGCCAATCCGCTTCGGGATCAGGCTACAAGTATCAGTACACGGGCGTTGCGCCGAACGCGAACATCATCAACCTGCGGGTTCTTGATGCCAACGGAAACGGCACGGACTCGTCCGTGATTGCCGCTATTCAGCGTGCGATTGACCTGAAGGATCAGTACAACATTCGGGTCATCAACCTGTCGCTGGGGCGCTGCGTTTATGAAACCTTCACGCAAGATCCTCTGGACGAGGCGGTGGAGAAGGCATGGCAGGCGGGCATTGTGGTCGTAGTGGCCGCCGGCAATAACGGCCGTGATAACTCGCTGGGCACCAACGGCTACGGTACGATCGGCGTTCCGGGCAACGATCCGTATGTGATCACGGTCGGCGCCATGGACACAAAGGGCACGCTCAGCACGGGTGACGACGCGATCGCCAGCTACAGCTCGAAGGGACCTACCCTTATCGATCATGTTGTAAAACCTGATCTGGTTGCACCGGGCAACAAAGTTGTTTCGCTCTACGACCCATACGGCAGCCTGGAAGCCAGCAATCCGACGTTGGCATTGCTCCCGAGCGGCCTCACGAAATTGTTACAGGGCCTCACCAACCCTTCGGTGCAATACTTCACTCTAAGCGGCACCAGCATGGCAACGCCGGTGGTTTCCGGCGCAGTTGCGCTGATGCTGCAAAAGGACCCGACACTCACGCCGGACATCATCAAGGCTCGCCTGATGAAGACGGCGTCGAAGCAGATGTATCAGTTGTACTTCAACGCCTGGGATCGTTTCGGACAGCAATACAACAACCAGGGCGATATCTTCACCTATGGCTCCGGCTATATGAATATCGCCGCGGCCCTGAACAACAACGACAAGGGTACGGGCGTTGCGATTTCACCGCGCGCTGTTTACAACCAGAGAACTGGGCAGGTCACGATTGACGCGACCTGGACCGCCGCTGGACAGTCCGTCCTGTGGGGCAACTCGGTGCTTTGGGGCAATTCGGTTCTGTGGGGTAACTCTGTACTTTGGGGTAACTCCGTGTTGTGGGGCAACGCCACGCTGGACGGAAACTCCGTCTTGTGGGGCAACAGCGTCCTTTGGGGTAATTCGACCGCAACCGGTTTCAATGTTCTGTGGGGTAACAGCGTCCTGTGGGGCAACACGATTACCACAGCATATAGCGAAGACGACGGTGATTGCGAAGGCGACCCGTCGGTCGATCCTACAGCTTGCGACCTAACCGCGAACCAATAACGAGCGAGGAAGAGTCACTGCGATGAAACGCATACCACAATCCGCGAAAGCATTCGTTGGTCTGGTAGCACTCTGCGCACTCGTGAATTTGGGCGTGGGGATGCTGCGTTGGGAATCTTTCGACCTGATACGCTTCGGCTGCTTCGTAGTTCTCTCAGCCATTGCATCCAGGATGAAGGTTTCCTTACCGGGCTTAAACGGCAACATGTCAGTGAACTTGCCGTTCATGCTGCTGGCAGCGCTCGAGTTGAGCCTGCCCCAGGCACTGATCGTGGCGGCAGTATCCACAGCTGTGCAGTGCTTGCCGAAGAACGGCAAGAGCATGACGGCGCTTCAAGTAGTTTTCAACATTTCGGCAATCGTGAATTCGGTCGCGCTGGCGCACCTTTTGGCGCACAGCAATTTCGGAATGGTGGCTCCGGCGAAGTCGCTCCTCCTGGCGGCAGCGGCAGCAGGATTCTTCCTGTTGGACACCTTCTCCGTGGCGGTCGTGATCGGATTGGCGGAAGGTGCTCCAGTACTCAAGACGTGGAAGGATATCGTGCTGTTGTCTTTCCCGTACTGCGTACTGAGCGCCGGTCTGGCATCGATGGCGGCAACGGCGATGATGTTTGTCGCATGGTACGTGCCGCTGGCGATGTTCCCAGTAATGGCTTTGACCTTCGCATCGTACAGACGTTACTTTGTGCGTCCCACGGAGGTAGAAGTCTTGCCTGGACCGTACGTCTCCTCGGCAGCGGCGGACGACTGAGCGGGCCCTCCCCTGCGATTCCGGCCGGGCAAGAATTGCCCGGCCTTTTTCTGTTTTGCTATCAGGAACAAAACCGGGAAAGCCCGGCGCAGACCGTTCTGTTGCCACTGGCGTTCTAAAGCCGATACACTGCTCGGCAACTTCGCTGGAGTGTGGAATGAGTTTCAAACGGCTTGGTTACGGTCTTTCTCTCGTTTTTTTCGTGTTGTTGTCCACTCTTATGGTCAGCGCCTCGTCAGCGCCGAGTCCCGCGGACATGGCGCGGCTCAAGAAGGGGTACCGGTTCTCGCGAGATAACTGGATTTACGTTCACCTGGAAGGCAGTCCCGCCGACATTGGCTATCAGCACGGGTATTTACTGGCCGCAGAGATCAAAGGCGCACTCGATGCGATGAAGGTACGCACTCTGCACGATACCAAACGCGACTGGAATTTCTATCGCACAACTTCCGAGAAGGTACTTTGGCCGCACATCGAGGAAGAATACCGGCAGGAGCTGCAAGGAATTGCCGACGGCATGAAGCAGCATGGGTACGACGTCGATTTGTGGGATATCGTCACGCTGAATTCAACCGAGGAAGTGCCAGATTATTACGTTCCATGGCTCGACGAGAAAGAAAAAGTGGCAAATGCGCCGAGCATCCACAGTCCCGGTAACTGCAGCGCGCTGGTCGCGACTGGCAGCTACACCAAAGACCATAAGATCGTCATGGCACACAACCTATGGACGGGCGTTTACCAAGGCGCGCGATGGAACATTATTTTCGACATCGTGCCGCAGAAGGGTTATCGCATCCTGATGGACGGCTATCCGGGGGTGATCACCAGCAACGACGACTTCGGGGTGAACTCGTCGGGAATCATGATCACCGAGACGACCATTACGCAATTTCATGGTTACGATCCCGACGGGATTCCGGAGTTTGTGCGCTCGCGCAAGGCAATGCAATACGCCGGCTCGATCGATGACTACGTAAAGATCATGCTCGAAGACAACAACGGGGGCTACGCGAACGATTGGCTGATCGCCGATAACAAGACGAATGAAATCGCGCAGTTTGAGCTTGGACTGAAACACTGGAAGGTCTGGCGCACGAAAGACGGATACTATGCGGGCTCGAATTGGGCGCGAGACCCCGAGGTGATCAAGGACGAGACGACATTCAATCCGGATGACAAGTCGAGTTCGCCGAACGCGAGGCGGGTGCGTTGGGAGCAACTGGTCGAGCAGAACAAGGGCAAGATCGATGTTGCAATGGCGGAGAAGTTTCTTGGCGACCACTTCGACACCTTTCAGAACAAGGAAGAGGCGAACGAACGGACGTTGTGCGGGCACGTGGAGACTTCTCCGCGTGGGATTCCGGAATGGGATTGGGGACCGTATTATCCGGGAGGATCAGCTCAGGGAAAGGCGATGGACTCCAACCTGGCGAGTTCGATGAGCTTCTACGCGAGGCGAGGACATCCATGCGGGACTGACTTCCTAGCCGACGACTTCCTGAAGCAGCATCCGGAGTACGAGTGGGAGCGCTCGGTGATGCCGGACATGAAAGCGGGTCCGTGGAGCTTGTTTAAAGCGGGCGAGAGGAAGTAGCCCGCGGTTTCGCCGCGCGCTGGAAGTGTTCCCGCAAGGGAATCGGCTGGAATCCCACAGTGGAGATGAGCTTTTGACAGCTCATGCGAGCGGGAATTCCGGTCTCGCGTCGAGTTCCCGTTCTGATTGTTGCATTTGGGTTCAGGGCCGACCCGATGTCACGCAATTCGGCGATGCTTACGGTCTCCGCCGGACTGTTAAATATTCCCTTCACCGGCGAATCGGTCAAAGCCATATCAGCCAACGCGCGGGCAATATCGTCCACGTGCGCCAAGGGCAGCAGGACGTCGGGCGCGTAAGGAATCTCTACCGTGACATTCCGGCCAGTTCGAGCCGCTTCGACGATCTCCGAACGCCAGGGCGACGAACTGTTTTCGACGCCTTCGCCCAAGACAGTCGCTATCCGCAGAGCAGAAAATGCGAAGGCATTACTTTGCATCTGGCTGCCGGCGTATTCGACATAGAGCTTCCCCGCCCCGTATAAACCTTCGGGAGCGGCCGGAGATCGCTCATCGACAGGCTCGGGACCGAATCGCCCTCCATAAACACCGAGCGAACTGGCAAACACAAACCGCTCCACACCCGCGGAACGCGCCCGTTCGATGAGGCCAATCGAAGCATCGATGTTGATCTGGGTGGCGCGAACAGGGTCCTGACGCGCCGCAGTGAGAAGCATGCCTGCGAGGTGGATGATGCAGGTGAAAGTATGCGCGCCGAAGAGGCCGTCGAGGAAAGCTTTGTCACCCAGATCACCCGTAACTAGTTCCGGAATTGAGATCCGCGCGGTGCGATCAGTCGGGAGGCAATCAGTTCCACGCGAACGCAATTCCGACAGCATTGAGCGACCAACGAGTCCCGCAGCACCGGTCAGCAAAATCCGAGGAGCACCCACCGGTTAGTTGCCCTTATAGCTCAATTGGAGAACAGTGCAATCATCGTTAAAAGGAATGCCATCGCAGAATTGAGTAACAGCCTGGAAGATGTCGTCGATACCGTGCGCCTCGGGACAGAGGGCCAGCAGTCGATCCGATCCGAACATATCGTCGTCCGGGTTCTCCGCTTCGGTTACGCCGTCAGTAACAATCACGACTCGGCTTCCGGGACTCACTTGTACGGTTCCCGCCTCGAAATCGACGTCCGGCAGGAGTCCGACCGGCAGGTTGCCGCCTTCGAGCTGCTGGCAATTCTCGCGGCAAACAAGAACGGGCGGAATGTGTCCGCAATTCACGAAATCGAGGCGGCCATCGGGATGAAGGCGCGCAATCAACATGGTGGCGTACTTCTCACCGGCGACTTTTTCGCAAAGGAATCGGTTGGCGACGGCGACGACATCGACTAGAGGGATGTCCTGCGCGAGCTGCGCATAAAGTAATCCTTGAAGAATCGACGCCAGAAGCGCAGCAGAAATACCTTTGCCGCTTACGTCTGTGACGACTACAGTCAGGCTCTTCCTGGTAAAGACCACGTCATAGAAATCGCCGCCAATTTCCTTTGAGGAGATATTTCGGGCGTCGACGCTGGCGTAGGGAACGTTCGGGATATTCACCCGCATTAGCCGCTGTTGGATGCTGGCGGCGATGTTCATCTCCTGCTGATAGCGGCGTTGGGCCTCTTCCGCCTGCACTAGGAAGGCATTCTCGACCAAGCTGGCGGCTTCCGTCGCGATGGCTCGCAGGATGTCATGGTCGACCTTGGAGAGCTTGCCGGAAAGCAGTTTGCTGTCGAGATAAAGCAAGCCGCGAATCTCGGGAGACTTCTCAGCGCCAAGTTGGGTGCGGCGGAGCGGGATACAGATGACGGTCCGCAGATTGTGAGCGACGATGCTCTCGCGCGCCGACATCTTGGCGAGGTCCTCGGAATCGGTCATCAGGAACTCATTGGCGGACGAAAGTGCGTCACGGAGGACGGAGCGTGAGATGGTGCTGTCGTCGGCGAGCGGCTCGCCCTTGGCATTCCGTCCAGCAACGAGGTTCAGAGTGCCATCATCCTGCCGCAGGAATACGTAGCCGCGTTCGGCTTTGGTCAGGCGCAGCGTGGCATCGATGAGGGTGACCAGGACCTCTTCCAGAACCGTGCTGGTGTTCAACTTGCGGGCGGCTTCGAGGAAGAGCGTGAGCGTTTCGAGATCGGAGGTCGCGCTGGCGGGCTTCCATACCGAAAGCTGGCTCAGCAACGCGCTGGACGGTGTGCTGATGGAGCGATCGGGGTCGAAGACTGCGTAAGCCTCGCCACGGACGCCGAATTCAAGTTTGTCATTCTTTTTGAGCCGCTGGCGGTCGATTCGCTCGCCGTTGACGAAGGTTCCGAGTTTGCTGCCCTTATCAACGACATAAAACCCGTCCACTTCCTGAACGATGATGGCGTGTTCACGGGAGACACGAGGGTCGGAAATAACGAGATCGTTCTCGGTCTTGCGACCAATGGAAAACGGGATCTTCTGGAGCGTGAGCTTTCGCTCCTCATTTCCATGGGAGAAGACAAGGTACGGCGTCGCTCCGCCACGGAGCGAATCATAGCCTGAGAGCCCCGAACTACCAGTTGACATTTATCCCTCTGCCTGGGAACTGATACCGCTGCAAGTTACTGCTTGGATTGACGAAAGACTATCGCTGCTTTCCTGCGAATGCAACCTTCGAGATGCTGGATGGGGCGACTACGCGCCTGCTAGGAGCTGAAGTGGGAATCGATGAACGACCCCACTCAACCAAAAGAAGGTTGAATGGGGCACCAAGCACGGCTTCTTGCTATGTGCGGTAGTCTGCGTTGATGTGGACGTAATCGGAGGTAAGATCGCAGGTGAGAAAGCTCACATTGTGCTTGCCACGGCGAAGTCGAACGGAAATGTCAACGAACGCCTGCGAAAGATACTCGTGGGCTTCGCGCTCATCGAACCTGGCGGCCATGCCGTGGCGGCACACATGGATAGGGCCGAAGAAGATATCAATTTTGTCGGGGTCGAGGACGATCCCGCTGCGACCGACGGCGGCCAGGATGCGTCCCCAGTTGGGATCGGTGCCGGTCCAGGCGGTCTTCACCAGAGGCGAGTGAGCAATGGTACGGGCGATGCCGTCGGCCTCTTGCTCCGATTTGGCTTCGAGGATGTTCAAGCGAACCACGTGTTTGACGCCTTCGCCGTCGGCAATGATCTGTTCCGCGAGTGATGAGCAGACGGAAAACAGAGCGGCGCTGAACGACTTATCGGCACTTCCCTTGCCCAGTTTGATGCCTGACTTTCCACTGGCCATAAGACAGACGGTGTCGTTGGTCGAGGTGTCTCCGTCGATGCTGATGCGGTTGAAGGTGCGGTCAACTGCTCTCTTGAGAGCTTGATTCAGTTGCTTTGGGGCGCCGTCCACATCGGTGACGATGTAACAAAGCATCGTTGCCATATTCGGGTGGATCATGCCGGCACCCTTGGCGATCCCGAGAATACTTGCTTTTCCGCTCCTGGTCGTGACTTCTGCGGTGGCGATCTTCGGCCGCGTGTCGGTGGTCATGATGGCACGGGCGAAGTCCATCGCGTGCTCAGGGGTATCTCCACGAGCAGCGAGAAGCGACGGCAGCCCAGCCAGAAGTTTCTCGGTCGGGAACGGAACACCAATCACACCGGTAGAGGACGGGATGATTTGTTGCGCCTTCGAGCGCAGGGCGCGTGCCAAATGCTCGCAGCTCTTTTCGGATGCCTTCAGGCCGGGGTTTCCGGTGGCACAGTTCGCATTACCGGCATTGACCAGGACGGCCCGAATGCTCGCAGCCGACTTGCTGAGGTGCTTACGCCCGACGATCACCGGAGCGGCGACGACAAGGTTCTTCGTGAAGACTGCCGCAGCGGTAGCGCCGTCGGGTGCCTCGATGAGGGCAAGGTCGGCATTGCCGCTGGCCTTGATTCCAGCCTTGGTAGCCGCAAAGCGAAAGCCTGTGGGGATTTTCAAGATTTCGGCGCTCATCAGGCGTTCAGCACCCGCAACGGACTTTCCACATAGGAGTTGAGGGCTTCCTCGGCTTCCGCTTCACCCCACACCATTGCGATTTCGTCGCAGTTTTCACGGCGCGGGCACTGGAGACAGTCCTTGTGCACCTTCTCCGGCAGGATGTGGTGCGGAACAGTCACAAAGCCCAGCTTGGCGAAGAAATCCGGCACGCGCGTGAACAGGAAGAGGCGATCGATACGGTGATTGCGCGATTCGTCGATCAGGCCTTCGACCAGTTTGCGCCCGACGGAACGGCCTTGCAGGGTCTGATCAACAGTAACTGAGCGGACCTCGGCGAGACTCAAGCCGTAGAAGTGGAGCGCTGCACAGGCGATCACTCTGCCGTGGTGCTCGACAACGATGAAGTCGCGAACGTTTTCGCAAATCTCCTGTAACGAACGCGGCAACAGGGTACCGTCGCCAGTGTACTGCGAGATCAGGCGGTGAATTTCAGGTGCGTCCGGCAGGATCGCTTTACGCGTGCGCATAGTGCACCTCACGCAATGCCTGGAGCTTGTCTTGCGCCTCCTGGAGAGCCTGCTTGACCCGGCTGGGAGCTGTACCACCCGCTATGTCATGATGCGACAGGACGGACGAGAGCTTCAGTGCGTCGTAGAAGCGCTGGTCGAACTCCGGGCGGATTTCCTTCAGTTCTTCGAGTGCAAGCCCGTCAAGTTCGCAACCTTTCTCTACGGCTTTACGAACCGCCTGACCGATTGCCTCGTGTGCACGCCGGAATGGCACTCCCCGGCGAACGAGGTAATTCGCGGCTTCCATGGCGTTCATGAAACCGGTGCTGGCAGCGGACTGCATGCGGTCAGTGTTGAATCCGATATTGCCCACGAGTTTGGTCACTATGGATAGCGCGGCAGCAATCGTAGCCGAGGCTTCGAACAATGGCTGCTGCAACTCCTGCATATCTTTGTTATAGGAAAGCGGAAGCGCCTTGATCGTCATCGCTACCTGGGCAGCCAAGCCCGTGAGCTTTGCCGATTTCGCGCGCAATAACTCGGTCGCGTCAGGATTCTTCTTCTGTGGCATCGCGCTCGAACCGGTCGAGAGCGAATCCGGCAGAGTGACGAATCCGAACTCCGTGGTCGCAAATGTCGTCAGTTCTTCCGCCAACCGGCTAATGTGCAGGCCCACCTGCTCGACACACTGAAGAAACTCCAGTTCGAAGTCACGGTCGCTAGTCGCGTCCATCGAGTTCGAAGTGATGCCGTCAAAGCCAAGTTCCTGGGCCATGAATTGGCGATCGACGTTGATACCGCTCCCGGCAACCGCTCCGGATCCGAGAGGCAGCACGTTTACCCGCCTGCGGCAGTCGCTGAGACGGTCGGCATCGCGGAAGAACATCGAGACGTACGCTAGCAACCAGTGGGCGGCCAGCACCGGCTCCGCCTTTTGCAAATGCGTGTATGCCGGCATGGCCGTGTCGCCCAATTCCTCTCCGCGATCGATCAATGCTTCGATAAACTTCGCAATCGCTTCGCGGATGGAGTCGATCCGCTTACGCGTGTAGAGTCGGAGGTCGGTCGCGATCTGCTCGTTACGGCTGCGACCGGTGTGAAGCTTGAGCCCTACTTCGCCGATCAGCGCCGACAAACGTAGTTCGACGAAATGATGAATATCCTCGGCGTCTGTCTGGTACGCGATGGACGGATTCTGAGCACACTGCTCGCCGATGGTCTTCAGTCCACCGAGAACCTGCTTCAGTTCGGAATCGTTTAGGATGCCAGCGTCGAAGAGAGCTCGGGCCCATGCGGCGCTCGCTTCCAATTCCTCGCCAAGTAACCGGCGATCGAACGAAAACGAGCGCTGCCATTGATCGAATTCAGGATCGAGCGGCTCACGAAACCGCCCCGACCACATCTTCATCAGCTAGTCCCCTGTCAGCGCCTGCTTCAGCGCCTCGCCTTCCATCTGCTGTTTGAGCCACGCCTGCGACCGCGCCGGCAATCCGAGAATGCGGATGAACCCTTCCGCGTCCTTCTGATCGTAGCTGTCGCCCATGGTGAACGATGCGATGTCGAGCCGGTAAAGCGAGTACGGCGACTTGCGCGACAGCGTATTGACGTTGCCCTTGTACAGGCCGAGCTTTACCGTTCCCGTTACGTTTTTCTGCGTGTCGGCGACAAACGCATCGAGCGCTTCGCGCAGCGGCGTGAACCACAGTCCGAAGTAAACCAGTTCGGCGTACTTGAGTCCGATGTGCTGCTTGAAGTGCGCCACCTCACGATCGAGGCACAGCGTCTCAAGTTCGTGATGGGCGGTCAGGATCAGCGTGCCACCAGGAGTCTCGTACGCGCCACGCGACTTGATGCCGACGAAGCGATTCTCGACCAGATCGACACGACCGACACCATTGCGGCCGGCAATCTCGTTGAGCGTGTTAACGAGCGTTACGGGATCGAGCGAAACACCATTCACACTAACCGGAATACCCTGCTCGAAGCCGATCTCGACCGTTTCCTCGTGATCCGGGGCAGCCTTCGGTGAAACCGTCATCTGCCACGTGGTATCAGCAGGCGCGTTGGCCGGATCTTCCAGTTCTCCGCCCTCATGGCTCAAGTGCCAGATGTTCTTATCGCGAGAGTGGATCTTCGTCTTGCTCGCCGTGATCGGGATGTTGCGGCTCTCGGCATACTCGATGCAATCCTCGCGCGATTTCAGGTCCCATTCGCGCCAGGGGGCAATGCACTTCAAATGCGGAGCCAGCGCCTGGAAAGCGTGCTCGAAGCGCACCTGGTCATTGCCCTTACCCGTGCATCCGTGAGCGACGGCCGTGGCGCCTTCCTTTAATGCTACCTTTACCTGAGCTTTGGCAATCACCGGACGAGCCATCGACGTGCCGAGCAGGTACTTGTCCTCATACACCGCGCCAGCCTTCACGCAGGGAAAAACGTAGTCGCGCAAGAATTCTTCGCGCAGATCTTCGACGACAACCTTCGAAGCGCCGGTCTTGATCGCCTTTTCGGCGACAGCTTGCATGTCTTCGCCCTGGCCCACATCGCCGACGACGGCAATTACTTCGCAGCCATAATTTTCGATCAGCCAGGGAATGATGATCGAAGTATCCAAACCACCGCTATACGCAAGAACGACTTTATTATCAGGCATTGGCGCTCCAATTAAATGCAGAGTTCCCCATGAGGAGAAGCAAAATAGATTTTTGAACGTGCAGCCGATTTTCAGCTTCGTCGAACACGATCGATGCTGCCGAATCGATGACTTCGTCCGTAACTTCATCGCCGCGATGCGCGGGCAGACAGTGCATAAAGTACGCGTCGGGCGCAAGACTCATGAGCTGTGAGTTCACCTGGTAGGGGTGGAAAATCTCCTTCCGCTGCGCGGCTTCGCTCTCCTGACCCATGCTCGCCCACACGTCGGTGTAGATCGCGTTCGCGCCCTTCACCGCCTGCGCGACGTCGCTGGTGACGTCGATCTGCGCTCCCGTGCGCGACGCAATTTCGCACGCCCGCAGCACGATGTCGTGGTTCGGCTCATAGCCGGCCGGAGTAGCAACAGAGATCTTCGATCCCAGCATGGCCGCCGTCAGCAGCAACGAGTGGGCAACATTGTTGCCATCACCGACATACGCCAGCTTCACCTTCTTCAGCGGTCCGAACTTTTCTTTCAGGGTGAAATAGTCGGCCAGCGCCTGGCAGGGATGTTCCAGATCGCTCAGTCCATTGACTACCGGGATCGAAGCGCTCTTGGCCATCTCGGTGACGGTCGAGTGCTCGAACGTGCGCAGAACGATGCCGTCCATCCAGCGCTCCAGGTTGTGCGCCACGTCAGAGAGCTTTTCGCGCTCGCCGATGCGCGATCCGCGCTGATCGACAAAGAGCGAGCTTCCACCGAGGGATCGAATGCCGACTTCAAACGTCAATCGCGTGCGCAGGGACGGCTTCTCGAACATCAGAACGACCTGTTTGCCATCGAGCGCCTTCGAGAACTCGCGTGGATGCGTTTTCACCGCTGCGGTCAGATCGAGGATTCCCTCGACTTCGCCGGGTGTCAGGTCCTGGATAGAAATCAGGTCTGGCTTTTTGAGCCCGAAGAGCGGCTGCGACTTCTTGTATGCTGGCCGATTTGCGATCGGTCTTAAAACTGTGGTTCTTGTCGACATTGTTACTCCATCTTCGTAGTAATTGCGGAGCTACGCTCCGCATGAACGGGCGAGGACGCCCGTTCCCACATGGTCTTAGGCGGCCGAAACCTCGGTCCCCAGGTCAATCTTCTTCATGTAGAACTCGCCCAGCTCCGCCGCATGTTGCGCCGGGAAGATGCGGACGCGTCCTACTCCGCCGGTCAGCGCGGACTGACAGGCTTCCATCTTCGGAAGCATGCCACCCTTGATTACCGAAGCATCGATCAGCGACTTGATCGCCTTACGATCCAAATGCCGGATCGGCGAACCATCGGCGTCAAGCACCCCTGCCACTTCCGTGAGGAAGATCAACGTTTGTGCATGACAGGCCACCGCACAGGCCGAAGCCATCTGATCGGCGTTCACGTTGTAGTACTCGCCGTCGTTGCCGAGCGCGATGCTCGAAACTACCGGCACACCGCCGTTTTTCCAGATCGCCTCAAGCCACGTGGTATCGACCGAGCAGATGTCGCCAACAAACCCGAGGTCTGGGCCACTGTTGCGTTTGCGCGCCCGGAAAACCGGGCCATCGCCACCCGACAGGCCAATGGCATGAATGCCGGTCTTGCCGAGCGCAGCCACGAGCGCTTTATTCATGAATCCAGCGAGGACCATCAGCGCGACGTCCCGCGTCTCCGCGTCAGTAACGCGCAAGCCGTTCACGAACTCGCTGGTCTTGCCCAGCTTCTGTAAAGTTCTAGTTAAAGCGGACCCGCCGCCGTGCACCACGACCAACTGGTGCCCGTCTTGTGCCAGGCTCTTGATCGCCTGCACACAAGCCTGAAGCGTTTCCTGATTTTCGAGAGCAACGCCGCCAATTTTCAAAACGATCTTCATTGCAGGCCCTCTCCTTCGCCGAATCCATACATCACGTTCATGTTCTGGACCGCCTGTCCCGAGGCCCCTTTCACGAGGTTGTCAATCGCCGAAAACAGCGTCAGCTTGCGGCCGTCGTTTGAAAGCGCAAAGCCGAGATCGCAGTAGTTCGTGTTCATCGACCACGCAATCTCCGGCAGTTTCGGTGCGCCGTGCACGCGTACGAACGGCATATCGGCGTAGAAGTTGCGATAAATCTGCTCAATACGCCCAGCGTTCATCGGCTCGCTGAGCTGGACGTAGATTGTCGAAAACATCCCACGCGGGATCGGCAGCAGATGGGGCGTGAACACCAACTGCTCGGCTTCGAGTTTCAATTGCTCCAAAATCTCGCCGCGATGCCGATGCATCGTTGGGTTATAGGCGCGAAAGTTGTCCGCCACCTCGACGAAATGTGTTTCCTGCTTGGGCGACTTGCCTGCTCCGGAAACTCCGGATTTTGAATCGCAAAAAACGCCACGGTCCGGATCAATCAGTCCAGCGGCCACCAATGGGGCCAGCGCAAGAATGATCGAAGTCGGATAACATCCCGGGTTAGCAACGAGCTGAGCATGCTCTATCTCCGGTTTGTGCAACTCGGGCAGTCCATAGGCAGCTTCATCGGTCAGTTGTTTCGCCGTCTCTGCATCCTTGTCCTCGAACTTGTACACCGCCACGTTCTGCGGACACCGCAGCCGCCACGCACCGCTCAGATCGACCACGCGGAATCCACGTCGTATCGCTTCCGGTACAAACTCCCGCGAAAACTCATGCGGTGTAGCGAGGAACAGCAAATCAACTCCCGCCTGGTGAGCGCGCGACCACGAGAACGGCTCCATGGGAATCTTTCCCGAACCATTCAACTGCGGAAAAACATCACCAATCGTGCCGGTCTTCTCCGAGCCTTCACGCACAAACAACAAAGGCGTTTTCGCTCGCGGATGCCGGAACAAAATCTTAAGCAGTTCGTAACCGGTGTACCCGGTCGGCCCGATCACTGCGGTCTGTAACTGCGCCTGCACTAGCTGATAGTCTCCCGAACTCTGTTCGCCACTTTCTGGCAAATCTGCTTTGACTTGGTCACGATCAAGATCGTGTCATCTCCGGCGATGGTCCCCACCAACTCCGGCCATTCCGACGAATCCAGCGCCGCCGCCACCGGCTGCGCGCTGCCTGGGGTCGTCTTGAGCACCAACAGGTTCTCCGCGTCCCGAACATCGATCACAAATTCGGTCAGCAGATGTTCCAACGCGGGTAGACCGTCTTCTTCCACCGTTGCCGGCAATGCATAACCATTCACCGTCTTTACCAGTCCCAACTCCCGCAGATCACGCGAAAGAGTAGCCTGGTTCACATGGATTCCACCTTGAGTAAGTCTTCGCCTGAGTTCCTCTTGCGTGTAAATCGGCTCATTCGAGATCAGCTCGGTAATCCGATTGTGGCGGCTCAACTTGCTCATGCATAATCCTGCATAACTATGCATAATTATGCATCGTATCAAAATGGGATGTCAAGTAGAAATGTAGGATGAGCGGAGTTTTCAACAAGAAAATACAGACAAAGAAGAAGGGCGACCCGCAGGCCGCCCGTCACTCTGAATGGAGGGAATTTATCTCGCTACTGCCGCGAAGAGATCCGATTTCAATAGCGACTGGAACTTGCTGTCGTCGGTCTTGAATCGAACCTTGAGCACGCCGCTGTCGGAATCGACCGTTGTGCTGTCGAGAGCGACTTTTTCGTTCGCCTGAGCATTCATCTTGCGGAACATCAGACCGGCTTTGACGATCGACGACAAGGTGGCGGCAGTCATGCTGTCGGACGTGAGCACGTCAAGATCGAAGTTCACGCCCTGGTTGAAGTCCATGGTGTAACGCGACCCGGTGAGGCGCTTCTTAACCGTGTCGTAGTCGGCGAGGCTGGACGCCTGTCCGAGAGTCGATTTCATCAGGTTCTGCGTGCCGACCGGGTCCAACACACTCCAAACTGCACCGCCATCGACCGCAGGAATCATATCGTTAATCGAGCCATTGCTGTTGAGGCTTTCGATTTCGCCATCGCGCGCGTCGAGGCCCAGTTGCAACGACTTTTGCTCGCCGAAGAGCATGGTGTACGGGTCGATGAATGTCATCTGAACGCCGCCATTCATCGGATAAATCGTGTATGTACGATATTTGTTTCCCGCGAGCTTCTTCACTTTCATGCGGGCCATCAGCTTCTTCATCGAGAACTGACCATTTGCGACACCAATGATCTTCAGACCGTTCTTGGTGCGGAACGAGGCAAAAGTCAACTGTTCGACATCCGTGTCGGGGTTCACGCCAATGTTCCTCAGCGCCGTCTCGAATTCCTTCAGGTTATCTGGAAGGACGCGATTCTTGAGAGCCAGCGCGGTGGAGGAATTGCGTAGCGCGCGATAGTCCACGGAAATGATCTGTTGCACGTCGGATGGAATCACCGTGCGGGTGTTGGTTCCCAGGGCCGAGCCAAAGCTCAAACTGCTGCCCAGCATCGCCAGGCTGAGAATAACTGCCAAACGCTTCATGAGACCTCTACCAGTTCCTTCTGCTACTTAGGATGACGGAACGCCCGCCTTGGTGGTTCCGCAGCTACTATGATTCTACTCGGCTTGGGGCACACTTGAGCCGGGTGATCGGCCCTAGGCCGTGTCAAAAGTACAAACACCCTTAGCGGGCCAGAGTCGCGCCCCGATCAAGAACCTAAGGCAGCGACTTTAGTTCTTAGCTGTTGTACGAACGCGGAATCAGGGAGATCTTGCAGATTGATCTCGACGTTGGCCACCGCGCCCGTGATCGCCGCATCCGCTAATGCCTTCGCCACGGTAAGGTCGGAAGCCATGCGCGGGTTGGTGATCGATCCCAACTTTTCCGCCCACTGTTTTACTTCACGCGACTTCTCTGCCACGCCCATTGGGACAAGCGTTGCCTGCTTCGTGGCAGAAAGCGTAACCGCGTTAGGATCGGGAGCCTCTTTCGCGGATTTGAAGGCCTTCATTACCTCCTCGAACGCCTTCGCGTCTTCGTCGATAGCAGCCTTCAGTTCTTCGCGCAATGTGGACAACCGAGCGATGGCATCACTCAACTGCTGCTCATATTGCAGGTAGGCTTTCTTCCCACGCGACATCGTTGCCACCATGTGTGCGAGTCCAGCCGCCATTGCACCCGCTGCAGCCGAAGCTGATCCGCCACCTGGCGCTGCTGTCGGTGCGGCCAGGCGTTCGATGAATGGCTCAACTCCGGCGCGGAGTCCGCCAACCGCCATCTTGCCTGACATCACGGCCGAAAGGCGGTTCTCCAAAATCAAGGACGAATCGAAATTCTCGACTTGGAGGAACCATTCCGCCGCGTCTTCCAATGCCTTCTTCGGTATGAGACCAACGATCTCGCTTGACACAGGTGTCACGCCATAACGCGCCGCTTCCCTCTTCACAAACTCGAAGACGCGCGCGATTGGCGTCTGCTCGAAATCAGTGAGGTTCATCGAAACTTGCGCCAACCCGCGCACCGGGAATCCCGCACCCTTCACGAAACGCAGTCCGCCACTGGAAAAGCGAACAGCCTTGGCGATCTTTTTGGCGATATCGACGTCCGTCGTATTCAAGAAGACGTTGTACGCGATGAGGAATTTCCGTGCGCCTACTACGGTCGCGCCAGCTGTCGGATGCACACGCGGGTCCCCGACGTCCGGCTTCCTCGCAGGATTGGTCGCGATCTCGTCGCGGATGCCTTCGAATTGTCCGCGCCGGATGTTCTCCAAGCCTTGACGCTCAGGCGAAGTTGCTGCGGCTTCATAGAAGTAGATGGGTATCTGGTAGCGCTTCCATATCTCCTGACCAACGTGGCGCGCGATCTGCACGCAGTCCTCAAGCGAGACGCCCTCAATCGGGATGAATGGTACGACGTCGGCGGCACCCATCCGTGGATGCGCGCCCTGGTGCTTGGTGAGATCGATCAGCTCAGCGGCTTTGCCGACACCGCGGATCGCCGCTTCGGCAATAGCTTCGCGGTCGCCGACGAGGGTGATGACGCTGCGGTTGTGGTCGGTATCCATTTCGCGATCAAGCAGATACACACCATCGACCTTCATTGCGTCGATGATGGCGTCTACTTTTGCTTTGTCGCAGCCTTCAGAGAAATTAGGAACACATTCAATAAGAGCCATTGCGGTTTGAAGAGCCTTTCACGCGGATAACACGGATCAGAACTGATTAACGCGGATGCTTTTCGGTATTTCTCTAAGATGATCCGCGTTTATCCGCGTCATCCGCGTGGAAGAACTTGGTCCTACTTAAACCACGTATAGCCAACTCGGAACTGCATGGTCGCGTTAATGCCCGGATTGTGATCGCCCAAGCTCGCATTCGAAATGTGCGTGATATGTACCGACATATCGATCGCCCGCTTTGGGCCACGATGGATGTAAATTCCGAATGCACCGCCGGGCGTAAAGTTAATGTTCTCGGTGTTGGGCAGTGGGACATCTTTCGAGCTGATGAGCAACCCACCTTCGGCGGCGAAATAGGGCGTAATTTTCCGGTTCGCCACCCAGTTCCACTTCAGTACGACTGGATTCACCGAAAACGCATATACCCAATGTTGCGGACCGGAATCGTAGAAATCCGATTGGCGAACGTAATAAAGAGGAATAATGTCGGATGCCCACTCGAATGTCCCGCGAAACGTGCCATCGCCAATGGTGCCGGTCATCACGCGGCCGATCCGCACGCCGGCGTTGATGAACTTAAAGTCTGATGCTGATCCCAATCCAGTCCCACCGCCGAACCACGGACCGATTTCCCAAACCTCCTTGCGCAACGGACTGGTGTCTCCATCTTTTTGCGCAAACGCCGGCAGGCAGGCACAAAACAACAAAATCGCGAGGAAAACTTTCATTCCAGCCTCAATGCAAAGTGTAAGAGAGAAATGTATCAGGCGGGACCATCATGTGGGAACGGGCGCCGCAGTATGTACGAAGGATGCATTGTTCCCGTGGGCGGATAACGTTCTTCGCCAATGTACTGAAATCCCAGACTCAGCAGCACCTTGCGCGAGTTCGTGTTTTCTGGATAATGCCCGGCAAAGATGGCATTTACGTCGAGTCTTGCAAATGCATAATCGATCATCGCAGTCGCCGCTTCTTTCGCAATTCCCTGTCCCCAAAATGCTTGACGAAGATGAAACCCGAGTTCCGGAATTCGTGGCTTGTATGGACTCGCCGCAGCAACCGACGTGCTCACCTGTGGCAAGGAGGAAAATCGGCCAATACTGAATACCGAGATCGCGCACCATTGCGATCTCCCTGGCGAGCCGCTGGCGAACCTGCTCATCGGTGAACGGCCCACTAACATTCTTGTTACTTGTGGATCTCCCCACAACCCTAGAGCAAAAGCTTTGTCGGCTTCGGTCCAACAGCGAAAGCCGAGGTGGTCCGTGGTCAGAAAATATTCGTCTGGGGTGGATATGTTCACTCGTTTTTCCGTGAACTCTCTATTGAGTGTAAACAGTTTCTGTCAATACAAAGCGCATAGAAAAATGGAGAAAAAAAACCGCCCATCGCGGACGGTTTTTAGAAAAGCTGAGATAGCGCTATCCCGCTACTTCTTCTAGTTCCTTAATGTCCATATCGAAGTTCGACCAGACATGCTGTGCGTCGTCATGATCGTCGAGAGCTTCGATCAGCCGGATCATTGTGTTCGCATTCTGACCTTCGAGCTTCACATAGTTCTGCGGAACCATGCCGATCTCGGCACTCTCGGGGGTGATACCGGCCTTCTTGATCGCCTCAACGACGGCCTCAAACGCGTTCGGTTCTGTCAGGATTTCCCAGCTCTCGCCATCGTCTTTCAGATCGTCGCCACCGTTTTCAAGTACCAGGTTCATGAGATCGTCTTCTTTGGCGGCCGACTTAGCCACGACGATGTCGCCCTTCTTATGGAACATCCACGAGACCGCGCCAGCTTCGGCCATGTTGCCGCCGTTCTTGGAGAAGGCATGACGAATTTCGCTCACGGTGCGATTGCGGTTGTCGGTGCTGATTTCGACAAGGACCGCCGCGCCGCCCGGACCGTAGCCTTCAAGAGTGAACTCTTCGTAGGTGACGCCAGGCAACTCGCCCGTACCACGCTGAATGGCGCGCTTGATGTTATCGGCGGGCATGTTCTCGGCCTTGGCATCGGCAACGGCTTTGCGCAGACGCGGATTCTTGTCCGGATCTCCGCCACCGTTCTTGGCTGCGATAGTGATTTCCTTGATCAGGCGTGTGAAGATCTTGCCGCGTTTCGCGTCCAGTGCGCCCTTCTTATGCTTAATTGTGGCCCATTTTGAGTGGCCAGACATAGTGCGACCTCGCTCGTAATATGAGGGATTGTTTGCCCTTATGATCGGTGGCGTTGGTGCCCCGGATCGACGTCTCGTTGGACGCTAATCCTGGTAGACGGACGGCCACACTTCGCCTCGACAGCCGAAGGCAACGTCAAATTATAACATTCACTTCACCTGCAGGCTATTGGAATTGCTGGACTTGGAAGCGGTCGCTGGCTGGCCCCAACAAAAGAGGATATGAAAAAGACCTCAGTTTTGGGGGCTATCAGAACGGAATCAATAACTTAATAATAAATCAGCCTGCTTCAATCATTTACGTCGAAATGTACGGTATTAAAACGCCGAAATAGAATGTCGGCGTGTCGAGGGCCACACCAAAAACGGAATCTCAGATTGGCCGAATGGCGCCTACCCCAACCCGTCCCGATATGCCTGCCGACTACTCACCGAAGACGCCAAGCCCAACTTTGTCGCCTGGCCCTTCGCCGAGGAGCGGCTGACCAAATCGCATAACTATTGGGTCTGCTCAACTCGTCCGAACGGGCGTCCCCACTCCGCGCCTGTCTGGGGACTCTGGCTCAATGGCGCATTCTACTTTTCTACCGATCCTGAATCACGTAAAGGTAAGAACCTGAGAGCGAATCCGGCGATTTTCCGTTCATGTCGAAAGCGGAGACGAGCCAGTGATTATGGAGGACCGCGTCGAGGTGGTGAAACTCGATAAGGCGATTGATGCCGCGTATCACGCCAAGTACAAAATGCATCTGATGGGGTTCCCAGGGCCGATGCTTATTTTTCGACTTCGTCCTAAAACGGTCCTTGCCTGACGCGAGAAAGACTTCGGCATCAGTGCCACGAAGTGGGCATTCTCTTAATTCGAGATAAGCGGATTCACGCACCATTGACGTCCTATTAACACCCGTAGTGTATGAAGTGAGCTGGATACGTGGGTGCTCCATGCCAGAAGTTCCTTCTACGCACGTCGATTCCCATAAAGAACCAGTCCTAACCTTGCGCATCACCGAAGACACTGCCATACGTTTAGCCGTACTGGCTGTAGTCGCTGTTGTTTTTCTGATCCTCGCCATACGTCCATGGGATAAGCCTCAACCGGCATCGATGCCAGGCGCACCGGCACAGCAACTGTCGATTGCTCGGCCGGAAACTTTGCGTACGGAAGCGTCGCATTCAACGGTAGAACCTCAACAAATGCGGAAGATCCAACCGGACGAACCCGCGCAGCAGACTGCGTACAACTATTCCGTCGCGGTACACGAAGAACTTCCCCAGCCAATGCCCATCAAGGTACTCGATTTGCCGCCGTCCGATGCCAGCCTACAACCGGAGTTGGTGACCAACGCGGTATTACAGCCTATTGTTCCTCTCGTTTCGCTCGGACCAACCATTTTGCATGGTGCGGGCGCCACGTTTCCCTATCTCCTCTATAGAAAATGGTTCGAAGAGATTCATCGGATCAACCCGCAGATTGATATCAACTATCAGGCAATCGGCAGCGGTGGCGGCATTCGACAAGTTCTTGGAGGCACGATTGACTTCGGAGCCTCCGATATTCCCATGACCGACAATCAGCTATCCCAGACAACAAACAGGATCGTCTACATTCCCACCGTGCTTGACGCAGTTGTACCTATCTATAATCTTTCTGGTACCGATCGCCCGTTGCGATTTACTCCTGCGGTGCTCTCTGGGATTTATCGCGGGAAAATCATTTCCTGGAATGATCCTGAGATCGCCGCAGCGAATCCCGGGATCAATCTGCCTCCGACTCCTATTGTCGTGGTGCATCGTTCAGACGGCAGCGCTACCACGTTTCTTTTCACCGATTATCTCTCAAAAGTAAGCTCCGAATGGGAGAGGACCTCTGGCCGTGGCACCTCGGTCAAGTGGTCAGCTGGTCTCGGCGGCAAAGCTAACGAGGGTGTTGCGGCGCTTGTCCGGCAAATGGAGGGAGCGATCGGCTATGTCGATTTCACCTTCGCTGCTCAGAACGGGTTGGCGTACGGCAGCGTGCTTAACGCGTCGGGCAAATTCGTGAAAGCGAGCGTTACAAGCATCACCGCCTCAGCCGCAGCTATCCGCGAAATGCCATACGACTTTCGACCTTCGATTACGAACTCCGCGGGAGACAATTCCTACCCCATCAGCGGCTTCACTTGGCTGCTCATTCCCGATTCATCGCATGAGACAGCCAAACGTCAGGCGCTAATCGCCAGTTTGAACTGGATACTCACCGACGGCCAGTCGATTGCGCCGGAGCTGTATTTTGCGCCTCTGCCGCGAAGCGTCGCTCTCAAGGCACTGCAACGGATTGCCAGATTGCAGTGAGTTAACGAAGCGTACCTAACACAAAACTGACCTTTGCCATTCCCGTTTTGTCACCAACGCCGGCAGGCATGTACCTGCGGCACCACTCCCATGGGATGAAAGATTGTTACAATTCTTCGTGTCTGCAGTCGCGCGTCCTCCGTCTGATGTAATACCCATTTTCGAACCATATTCTGGAGGCCTCATGCGAGTTCGGATAGCCCTCTTAGTTTCGGCAATCCTGACATTAGCAGCAATCATCATCCTCGCCGCCTGTAGTGGCGGAGGCAATGGCGACATCAGCAGAAGCTCCAATATTGGGACCGTCAACCTGACGATCAGCGATCCATCCACCTGCTCCGCGCCGCAGGGGCCTTACTCTAACGTATACGTTACAGTCGCCGGCGTAAAGATCCATCAAAGTGCGACCGCCGGACCCGACGATGCGGGATGGGTTGATCTCACTCCGAACCTGACTCCAACGCAAATTGACCTGCTCGGCATCGCCAATAACAACTGCTTTCTCGCCAGCCTCGGCAGCAACGTTCAGATCAACGCCGGAAACTATCAACAAATTCGGGTAATCCTGCTCGACAACAGCAAAGCGTCTCAAGTCACCAATAACAAGTGCGGAAGTGCCGCCAATTGCGTGATACTCGCAGCCGATCCGAGCAATCCACAACCGCTGCAACTTTCCAGCGAGTCACAGACAGGAATCAAGATCGCTCCCGGTCAGCTTGCTGGAGGTCAATTTACAGTAGTTGCCGGCGAAGCCCGCGATCTCAATATTGACTTCAACGCTTGCGCTTCCATCGTCATTCAGGGCAATTCCGGATACCGTCTGAAGCCCGTCTTGCATGCAGGAGAGGTGAGCCTTACGGCGAGTTCTATCAGTGGCAGGGTTGTGGATAGCACAATGAGAGTGCCGATCAGTGGAGGCAAGGTGATAGTTGCGCTCGAACAAGTGGACACTGCCACCGGTATTGAGCGCGTGATCATGGAGACAGTGACAGACAGTACCGGCAACTTCGTATTCTGCCCTGTCCCAGCCGGAACCTACGATGTCGTAGCTGTAGGGATTAATGACAATAATGTGCAGTACGCTGCTACCGTGACAACCGGAGTACAGCCTGGCAACGCGATCTCGCAGTTGTTGCTGTTCGCTCAAACCGCACCCGGTACCGCTTCGGCTCATATCACCGGACAAGTAACCACGGCCAATGCTTCGAACGGCGGCACGTCGGCCGACATCAGTCTGGCGGCGCTGCAAACAATCGTTGGGACGAGCAGCAACGTGCTTGTCACCATCCCGCAGGCAGCAGCTTCGTCCGCCACTCTCAGCCTCGCTACTACGCCTGCAACCAGTTGTCCGGCAAACACCAACTGTGCCACCTACGACATGCAGCTTCCCGCGATAGCTCCGTATGTGGGCACCTTTTCCGCAAATCCGGCGTGGACACAACAACCCACACCTTCACCCGATTTCACGCTCGACGCGCTTGCGTTCGTGCCGAACTCGGGCAGCACGGCTGATTGCACGCCACCTGAGCAACGGTCGCCCACTCCTATTGCAGTCACAGCAGGAACATCAACAAAAGCTCCTGACCTGAACTTCACCGGGTGCCAGTAGAAATCGGCCCGAACGGCAAAGGCCTCCTTAAAAAACAAGGAGGCCTTTTTGTCTCGATGTCTATTGAGCTTAGCGACGATCCCAGAACAGCTCCCGATGATCGTTCCGGATCTCGCGATGATCGCGGTACATTTCGCGTCGGTCGGCGGTGATTTCTCTCCGCTCATGCTCGGCGGCGCGATAGCGCCCTTGTGCCACATCGCGGCGCAGTTGCCACTGATCGTGGTTTAACTCCGCGCGATCGCGCGCAGTCTCGCGGTAGTCATGTCGCAAGTCGCGCCGGTCGTAGCGAATATCTCGCCAGTTCTGTGCCATCGCCGACGTCCCGAGGCCGACGCAAGCCGCGAGCAACAACGCCGTGACAGTTCGTTTTCCGATTCTCATTGTCTCCTCCGGATCCAGCCATCTTGCGGCTGCTGACGGTGAAAACCCGTTTCCACGGTCTGAGTCGCGCTCTAGAAAGCGGGTAAAATTTCTATGGAGCAGCGAAACTTTTCCGTTAGACCGGCGTTCAATGACGCCTTGCTATTCGGATCTTACCTTCAGTGTTTTCAGCGCGTCGGTCATGTCGTCGAGATTCGCTGGCGAATTTGCGGTGAACACAAAAGCCACCATTTGTCCGCGAATAATGGTTGTGTAAACCCGCGAGTACTCCGTCACTGCCCCGCGTACACGC
>CAYWSM010000206.1:0-9871 GCA_964460935.1 uncultured Terriglobales bacterium
AGATAAGCGGCCGCATAGAATCCGGCACACGACCCGAGCGACGCCAGCAGCAGCTCCGGAGGCGTCATGCCGTCGTCGAAGCCGCCATTCTCCGGCGGCTGATCACATGCAATCACATGTTGCCGTGCTTTGATTTCGAACTGCACTGCGCCGAGATGATTCACGATCACTTCCATACTGGCCCTCCATAAACTGTCATCAGTTTCCACGCTCCTGAAACTCACGTCAGTATCAAGCGTCACAAGCTACTCCGTTTGCGGATTCTCGCAAACGGCTGATTTCTCGGGTAGAATCCGCGCAATACCTTCCATGAGGTGATCCATGCCTTGTACCCCTGAAGTCTTGCACAACGTCCCCCTGTTCGCTCTGCTGGATGAAGATGAAACCGCAGTTCTCGCCAGCCAGGTAGAGTTGAGGAAGTTCGCGCCGCGTCAGCGAATCTGGAAGATCGGCGATCCGCCCGGAAGCGCTTATGTGATGATTTCGGGCGTGGTCCGTGTCACTACTCTCGACGAAGATCACCAGGAAGTGGTCGTGGACCAGCCAGCTACTGGTGAGTTCTTCGGGTTCGCCTCGATGCTCGATGGCACTCCGCACCAGACCGAAGCCGTTGCGGTGGAAGAAAGCGAATGTCTCGCCGTGGACCGGCACGACATCGAAACACTGCTGGAACGCAAGCCGCATGCAGGTCTGGACATGATGACCGTTCTCGGGCGCCAGTTCCACAACGCGCAGCAACTCGTCCGTATCCGCGCGGCGCGCAATCCCAATGACGTGATCGAGGAAAAGGAGACACTCGGCGAGAAAGTAGCGGACTCGGTTGCTGCCTTCGGGGGTTCGTGGGGATTCATTTCCACCTGCGGTATTTTCCTGACGATCTACACCGCAACGAACATTTACCTCAAAGGCAAGGCGTGGGATCCGTATCCATTCATTCTGCTGAACCTGTTCTTGTCCATGCTGGCGGCCATTCAGGCTCCGGTGATCATGATGAGCCAGAACCGGCAGGACAAAAAAGACCGGCTGCGCAGTGAGCTGGATTTTGACGTGAATCGCCGCGCTCACGCGGAGATCCAGGGTCTCGCGCATAAGCTGAATCTTCTCGGGGACAAGATCGGCGACATCGAAGAATTGCTGCGCCAGGAAGTACGGCGTTAATCTCGCGTTACAGGCTCCGCTCTACGATTAAATCGTAATACGATATTATCGATGACAACGTACGCCACCGCTGCAGCAGCAGCATTTCCGACGCCAATATGCGCCAGTGATGTTTTGACCCCCCACAGTGTTGGCTTCGTATCGCATCGGAGTGAGGATGCGAGAAATGAAACGGCCTACCTCGTTCTCACAGACAAACGGTGACGCACAAGTCGTGAAGGCTGCCCAGTCGGGCGATCTGCAAGCGATGACGTGGATTTACGAACGCTATCGCCGGCGGATTTACAACCTGTGTCTTCGGATGTTGCGCGATCAGGCTGACGCCGAAGATCTCACGCAGGACGTGTTCGTTCAGTTGTTCCGCAAGATCTCCACTTTCCGCGGAGAATCGGCCTTCAGCACCTGGTTGCACCGCCTGGCGGTGAACATGGTGTTGATGGACATTCGTTCCCGCAACTCGAAGCGCTACTCGCTGGTTCCGATCGAATCGACGAATGATGAAGACGATTCGCTTTACGAACAACTCGGCCGTGAGGACGATGGTCTCCGGACCAGCCTCGACCGGATGACGATCCTCGACGCGATGGAGAGCCTGCCTCCGGGGTACCGGATGGTGTTTCTCCTGCACGACGTTCACGGCTACGAACACCAGGAGATTGCAGAGATCCTGTCCTGTTCGGTGGGAAATTGTAAGTCGCAGTTGCACAAAGCGAGGCTGAAGATGCGGCGCTTGATGGAAAGCCAGATGGAGAAACACGCAACCGAATACGGCTCCCTGGCTGCCTAACCTGCTCTCATAACGCTTTCTGGCCCGGCGATGACGGTCCGGACAGCGCCGATGAGAGCCTGTGGACCACAGAGCGCGTCAACTACCATCGCGCTTGTAGGACAGGGACCGTCGCCAAGCATTCCCACTCGCACGCTGATAATGGGCACGCCAGGTTGGTGGATCTCCATCAATCTGGCGATCTTCTCCATTTCTGAAAACGACAATGTGGCACAGAAGATGACCGCGGAATAGCGATGCTCGCGAACAGCATCGGCTGCGTGCAGCGGATTTGTGGATCTGACTTTGAAACCAGCCTGTTTCAGCAACGCTGAGCTGGCTTTACTCAGGTCAGGCTCATTTCCGATATAGAGCAATTGCGTTTTGCTCGTTCTTGCTGAGGTTATCGACATCGTGGCGGCTCACAAGAGTGTGACTCGCAAGTAAGATGCAGCTAGTGTTGCTGTTTTAGTGCGCCAACTTGTGCCACGATTCTGGGGCAATTTAACCGAAGGTTGTACGGCATTTCAGGCCATGAAAAAAGCTCCGTTGAGCTGGTTAGCTGCAACGGAGCTGCTGAATTAGTACAGAGGGACCAAGGAGGAGGTCTTAAACTTTAATTTTTCTTGCGAGCACGTTTCGCCGCCCGCTCGCGAGCTTCACGGATCATGTCGGCTTCCTTTTGCGCGAGTTGTTCGAACATCTCGCGTATGCTGATCGTCTTTTCCGTTTCGCGCGCGCCAATCTGAATCAATTGCATATCTTCACCTTTCGCTCGGCTGCGTTTCATCGCCGTTCTACCTTTCAGTTCGTCAGGGCACGCAGCGCGTCGATTTTGTTGACCGTAAGCACGTCGTTCTTCAGAGTTGCGATTCCGTCGTCCCGCAGATCGTGTAACAAGCGGGTAACCGTTTCGCGCGACGTGCCGATCATCTGTGCGATTTCTTCGTGTGTTAACGGACAGAGCGCTTCGATCTTGCCGTGCTCGGGCGTTGTCTTTGCCATCATCCCGACCAGCAGTTTCGCCAATCGCGACATGGCCGAGCGTTGCAGTCCGAGGCTCGATAGTTCCTGGCAGAGCAGCGAATATTCCGTGCTGAGTTCCTGCGCCAGACACAGTGCAACGTCGCTGAACTGCTCCATCAGCCGATACAGGTTCGCTGCCTTGATATAGCTGACCGTCGTCGGCTCGACCACCAGCGCGCTGGTGTCGTTGGTGCGATGCGACAGGCCGGCGCTGAGCGAAATGATTTCGCCAGGACCCGCAATGCGCAGGATCAATGCCTTTCCATCGGAGGAGGTCGCGACCAGCTTCACCTTTCCCTCGCGGATCAGGTATGCGCCGCTGGCTTGCTCACCCTCGGTGTAAATCAGATCTTCAGGGTGAAAAGACATCAGTGTGGAAGCTTTGGCCAGCTCGATAGAGCTGGTACGCGATAGGCCCGGCAGTATGCTGTTGTCATTGATTGCGTGACTATGAAAAGTTCGGATTCCATCAAGCGTCCCGATTGCACTGGCAGTTGCCATCGCCTTCTCCTGTCCTCTTGTTTAGGAACCGTCTGGTTCCCCACATCGATGTTTGCAGCTTACGGCTGTGCTGGAATTTTCGGAATACCGCCGATTTGGTATCCAGCATCCGAAAAACGTGTATGGGCCTGAGTTCGCGACAGGATTCCCAAGTATGGAAAGCTCATCGGATATACGGGATTAAGGAGAAGGGAGCTTCGGAATTAGCTGGCCAGCAGCTTTTGGATGGTATTTAGCAGCCCAAAGGGAAGCTCGTTCTTGCTGACGAAAGCATTTGCGCCCGCTGCGAGGGCTTCCTGCGCAATCGCGGGACTCTGGTGCCCGGATATCGCGACCAGCCTCATCTCGGGATAGGAATTGCGCAGTTCGCGCAGGACTTTGAAGCCGTCCATCACAGGCATTTGCAGGTCGATAACGGCCAGTCTCGGCTCATGCTCGCGGACGCGGTCCAACGCTTCGCGGCCGTTCAAAGCTGTAGCCACCACCTGAATTCCCGGGAGGGACTCCAGGCAGGAAACCAGCGCGGCCTGCATATTGGGGAAATCATCGGCAACTACGACGCTAATGGCGGCTGTTCCGCTCGAATTGTACGTGTCCGCCATGGGGTTCCCGGTTGCCATTACTGCTTCCGGCCTCGATCAGGGCTCGAGGCGTAAAGCGATGTTACCGGCGTGTACTTCACATTCCTATACAGGGATTCCTGTATGGGGCACGATGAAACTAGGTAGCCGGCAAGACCGTCAGGCTTCGATGATGTGATTACGGATGGCGTACCGAACGAGGTCGGTGACGGAATGTAAGTCTAACTTCTGCATGATCTTAGCGCGCTGCGTGTCCACGGTCGCAGGACTGGTTCCCAGAATCGATGCCACTTCCTTCGAGCTCTTGCCTTCAGCCAGCAACTGCACTACCTCGCGTTCCCGAGGCGTGAGCGTCGGAATGGCTTCTATTTCTGTCTTGCGCGAGCCCTCCAGGTAACCGCGAAGCAGCATTTCCGAGATTTTTCCGCTGAAGAACGGCTTTCCTTTGGCGACGGTCTTCACGGCAATGGCCAGGTCGCGAACCGCGTCCGATTTCAGCACGAATCCACGCGCCCCGGCCTCTAGAACACGCCGCGCCAGTTCTTCGCTGTCGTGCATGGTCAGCACCACGACTTTCGTATCCGGCAATTCCTTTGTGATCTGCTGAGTGGCTTCCACGCCGTTAAGATCCGGCATGCTGATATCGAGGACAGCAACGTCGGGTTTGAGTTTCTTCGCGCCCTCTACGGCTTCGCGCCCGCTCGAGTACTCGGCGCAGACTTCACAATCTTCGTTTTCCAGCAGCGACTTCAGACCCTGTCTCACGATTTCGTGATCGTCTGCAATCACCGTTCGAATCTTAGGCATGAGCGGCGCTCCCGGGTACGTACGCCGTCACTGTTGTCCCCCGCGGACCGGAATCGATAGTTAGCCTTCCGCCCAACTGCCTCATGCGCTCGTTCATCCCAGCTATTCCAACCCCGACCGCGACCGGAGTTTCGGAATCCCACACCTTTGCCATGCCTGATCCCCGGTCGCTTATCTTCAGCGTAACACCTGCGCCGTTCAACAACTCTATCCTGGCCGTCTTGCTGCCGGAATGCCGCAGAACATTACTGAGGCCTTCTTGTGCAACGCGGAACAGGGCCATTTCGACATCGTGCGGCAGTCGCGGCATCTGCGAGTCGAACTCCGTTTCGATTGTCACTCCGCTCCTCTGCGCAATGCCTTCCACGTAAATCTTCAGCGCCGACGCCAGCCCTAACTCATCGAGCATCGGCGGATGCAGCACATACGACAGCGTTCTCAGCTCCTGCACACACTGTTTCGCCAGTTCCTGCGAATTTTCCAGCATGGTTGTCGTTTTTGCCGGATTCGCCGGCGCCTTCAATTGCGCCAGATTCATCGACAACAACGCCAGTTTCTGCACCGTCGTGTCATGGATTTCGCGCGCAATGCGGCGGCGTTCCTCGTCCTGGGTTTTTAGGATTCCAACCGACAATTGGTGTAGCGAGCGTTCCAATTGCTTGCGGTGCGTGATGTCGCGTGCGATAGCGGACGCTTCAACCACCCTGCCATTCTCGTCCTTTAGCGGCGATACTAGCAGTTCCACCTCGATGAGACTTCCATCGCGTCTTTTGCGGAGCGTTTCCAAATGTTCAGTCCCCTGCCCATGGCCAAGGCGATCCAGAATCGAGCGCAGCTCTTCCTGGCGCTCTGGAGGCACGATGTCGTAAATCGAGTGTCCGATCATTTCTTCTGCCATGTAGCCGTATAGCCGCTCTGCACCGTAATTCCAACTGGTAATGGTTCCATCCAGCTTTTTGCTGAGAATGGCGTCGTCCGAGGAGTCAACGATGGCCGCCAGCCGTAAACGCGATTGCCGGATCTGTAATCGCTGCTCCTGGTCTCGCAGCACCATGAAACCGCCAATCAACAGGAGGAGACAGTTGAAAGCTGCCCCAACGAGCACTCCGATCATTGTTGTTCGCAGGCTGACCGCAGCCTCTTTGGATCGCTGCCGCAATAAATCCTGCTCCCGCAGTTTCATCGCACGGAGGTTCCCTACTACTTCGTCGAGTTGTTCGCCGGTGGGCTGAGAAAAACTGCCGTGGATGCGATAGTCCACGGCGTTATCCAGAAATTCCTTCAGGTGCTGCGCCTTCCCTTCAACATCGCGAATGGCAGTCTGCTGGTCGGGATTGTCGCTGGTGAGCGTCCGTATGGCCGCAACTTTTTCGGAGATGTGCGAAGTGCTTTTCCGGTATGCCGCCAGATACTCATCCTTGCCGGTAGCGACAAAATCGCTGGCGTGCGTTTGCGCGTTTTGCACCGTCAGCATGAGGGAATCGAGCGCTCCGATAACGGCATAGGTATGCGTTACCCTGGCCTCGCTTGCTTCAATTCGTGTCGTGGCGCGATAGGTCAGCGTGGCTCCGACGAGCAATGCCACAACCAGGAGTAAGAACAGTCCTACTGTCCTGAGCATGTGATGGATGCGCTCCCCACGTTGAGCCGATTAGACCATAAGCCGCCCTCTTCCCTCCACCAGTTCCCACATTCGTTAGGACAGTTGCGTGTTTACGCGCCATTTCACGGCCGGGCACCCTTGGCAAGAAAGAAGTACTTGCATCGATAGTACTAAAGTTACATAATCATGGCCCCCTCCCTCCCGCTGGGAAAATCCCGGCGCAACAACTTTTCTTCTGTGGGGCCCCAGCAATTCCCTGCCAACAGGGACAAATATGCGCGCCATCTTCGCGGCCTTCGCGGAGTTGTCGCCCGTTTCTCAAGGAGTCCGATGTACAGGGTTCAATCATTCGCGCTTGTGTGTGTATTTGCAGCGGCCACCGTTTCCATTTCCAGTGCGCAATCCACAGCCGCCAATTCGGCCACTTCCAACAATGCTTCTTCTCCCGAACGGGTAGTGATCAAGGTGGGCGACACCAAGATCACAAAAGCTCAGTTCGACGAACTATATGCAGATTTCCGCAAGGCCAACCAGGGCGGTCCGATGCAGAGTCCGCAGAAGATTGCGGACGACTACGCTAGTGCTCTGATGCTTTCAAAGCAGGCGATCGATCAGGGTCTCGACAAGAACCCCGAACTCGTTCGGCAGCTTGAACTGAACCGCCTTCAGATTCTCTCGAACGCGGCGTTCGAAAGTCTCGAGAAGCAGGCCAAACCGACGAGCCAGGAAGTGGAGGCTTATTACAACTCCCACCTGAGCGATTTCGACCAAGTCGATATCCGGCGTCTGTTTATCTACAAGCAGACCGCCGAAAGTAACGGCCACGGGATCCCTCCACAGGAGGCAAAGGCTCGTGCCGATGAAATCCGGAAGGTGCTGGCGTCCGGGGGCGATGCCAAAGCGCTTATCGCCAATACTAAAGATGCTTTGGATGCCGAGCCCATCACGTTCCGACGTGGCGAGTTGCCCGGAAACATGGCCGTTGCTTTCGACATGAAAGTCGGTGAGTGGTCTCAATTCTCCGATACTCCCGACGCACTCTCGATGTTCGAAGTCGTCAAGAAAGACCGTCTGACTGCGGCGCAGGCAGCTCCGATTATCGAAAGGAAGCTGCAGGGAGAAAAGCTCCGTGAGGAAATGGAAGCTTTGAAGGAGAAGTCGGGTCTCTGGATGGATGATCAGTACTTTGCTGCTCCGGTTTCGGCCGATAAAAGCGCAACTGCACATTCACCCGAAAGCAAACAGGAAAAGGATTAGTTGTACCGACGTAACAAAGTAAGACTCGCTGTCGCGCAGTAGCAAAAGAGAGGAGAAACTATGAACTGTTCCAGCAGGCTACTTCGGTACTCTGCGATGTTATTGGCCGGGTGCGCACTCGCTGCCGTACCGGCTGTGGCACAACTGACATCGACTGGGTTGAGCTGTCAGCAAATCCAGTCGCAAAACCTTGTTAAGCAAGACAACATGCGGGCCGGTTTGACCTTGATCGAATGCGGAGTCGTCAAGGGCGGATCTCCCCTGCTGGGCACCGCGCAGGAGGAGAACGAGGTACCGGCTCCTCCCAACGTTCTGGCCAGCAACCGCAACTGCACCAGCTACACGAGCTGCACGAAAAGCGAAAACATGGTGTTTTCGCATGGCAGCACCGTTGTTGTGAACTTTAACGATCACAACGGAAACAACTATTCCGGCGCAGCGTACTCCACGAATGGTGGCGCTACGTTCACGCAACCTGCGACATCGCCGTTCGCCACCGGTCACGGCACGAACTACGGCGACCCGATCGTTGTTTACAACGTGAAGCTCGGCAAATGGTACGCCGGTGACCTGGTAACCGGCTGCGGCGGCCAGGGTATCGGCCTGTGGGAATCCACTGACGGCATCAACTGGACCGTTGGATCCTGCGCGCATAACGGCAGTTCGGATGACCGCGAATCCATGTGGGTCGACAACAATCCTGCCAGCGCAGGGTACGGCCGCATGTATATCTCTTTCAATGACTTTGCCGTAGGCGGCGGAGCCCTGAAGGTGCAGGTCACCACCGACGGAACGACTTGGACCTCCAAGACGCTCACGACCTCATTCATCCGCGACGTGCAGGTTACCGGCACGCCTGTGGTTCCACTCTCCAAGAGCATCTTCCCGAACACTCCCTACAGCACGGTGTTTGTGGCCACCATGGATGAAGGAAGCGGTGGCACCTCGAGCCGTCAGAATGTCATTTACCGTTCTACCGATGGCGGTACAAGCTGGAATCCCAGCACTCTGGGACCTCGCTTCACGCCTGTGGGCGATGTTAGCTGCGGATACTTCTATGCCGTAGCTCCGATTTGGCGGCATATGGGCTGGGGCGAGCCTGCCGTCGGACCCGGAAACATTGTGCACTACGTTTACGCCGGCGCCGGTACCGGTACCGACCACGGCAACATCTTCTACACGCGCTCGACCGACAACGGAGTCACCTGGAGTTCGCCGATCAAGCTGAACACGGATCCCGACGCGCAATACCACACCCAGTGGATGCCCTCGCTGTCCGCGGTCAGCCCCGGCAAAATCACCGCCTCCTGGTACGACCGCCGCAGCGTCAGTACGGCCTGCAACGTCGCAACCGATGCCGGCTGCAAGTACGAGCGCTATGCTCGCCAGTCAACCGACAACGGTGTGACCTGGGGTCCTGATTTCCCGGTCAGCGATGGCGTGATTCCGCAGCCTGAACAGGCTGATCCGGGCGTTCAGAGCTGCTACGCCGGTGATTATGACTATGACACCGCTGTGGGCAACGCTGCCTTCGTGACCTGGACCGATGGACGCCGCAACGTTGGCGGCCACCAGGTACAGGACGTGATGTTCGTATCCGTACCGCAGTAACCCAGACACTGCGTTACCAGGGCGGCCTTCGGGTCGCCCTCTTTTCTTGCTATTGTCACCAAAGCGTTGACTGACCGTACGTCCTTAACCCCGTCCGCTAAGGCACTATCTGACAGTGCACTCTCGTGCCCTGCGCATTCATATCGTGTTAAGACACACTATGCATCTTATGTAGTGCAGTGCTTTTCGCAACGGAGGTGTTATGTCTGCGGATGCACGAAGAAACATTCTGGTGATCGAGGACGACGATACGCTTCAGAGCCTGCTTGGCAAAGTGCTCACCAAGTCCGGGTTTTCTACCGCCACGGTTACGAACGCACGTGACGCTCAGCCTCTGTTCGGCAAGCAGGTCTTCGATGCGATGATCTGCGATCTTTCAGCCGCCGACGGTTCCAACGTCTTTGACTTCGTCCGCAGCGCCCGTTCGAGCCAGCCGAGGCTCGCGGTTCTACTAATCACGGGGTTTACTCCAGAAGACGTTGCCGGTAAAGCGAAGACTCTTGGCGTGGAAGTACTGGAAAAGCCCTTCTCTCCGCCGCAACTGGTCGAGAGAATCACGCT
>CAYWSM010000207.1:0-5185 GCA_964460935.1 uncultured Terriglobales bacterium
CTTCAGGAATCCATGCTGCATCTCCAGGAAGTTATCGACGCTGCGGCGGAAGAAGTCGGTCATGGCGCAAAGCACGCTGGAGACTCCGACGCGCTCCTTTACGCCGTTCATAACGATTTCGTTTTCGCGCTGCGCCAGCGAGAGCAGCACCTTTTGCGCTTCGATGAAATTCGCAATACCTTCCCCGGCGAATTCACTGACGATAGCCACGGGACAGACCTCCTTGTCTGACAGGCGTTTTTGAATTGCGTTGATAGCATTGGCATTCTGGCGCATAGCCAGTTCCACAAGAATGCGTTGCGTTGCAATGAAGTTTTCGAATCCCTGCTGTAACCAACCCGAGACGAGCGACATGAGCGAGGACTGCTCGGGATACATGCGGGCGGGCCTGACCGCTTCTTTCATACCAGCCTCCGATTGCTGCACTGCAGCATTCAAGAAAACGCTAGGCTTTTCTGAATTCTGTGTCAACATGGAAAGGCGCCATTGTGCGCCGCACAAAGGGAGAGTTGAGGGTGCCACCGCGTAAGGTCATCATCAAGAAATATGGAAATCGCCGACTGTACGACACTTCGGGCAGCCGCTACGTGAACCTGGAAGACATAGCGGGTCTGATCCGAAATGGGAATGACGTACAGGTCATCGATGCCAAGACCGCCGAAGACCTGACGCGCGTGACCCTCACGCAGATTATTCTTGAGGACGCTAAAGGACAGTCCTCGGGCCTGCCACTGGAGATGCTTCGGCAACTGGTGATGGCTACCGATCGAGTCGGCCGCGACTTTTTGATGTCGTATTTAAAGTCAGCGTTCGAGGCCTACCACAAGGTACAAAGCTCCGTGCAGAGCACACTGTCAGAGGTACAGGCGGCGGCCCTGTCGCCGATCCAGAGCATGAAGAGCTTCCTGCAGAGAGATGCGCAGACTGGAGATTCGAGCGAGTTAGAACAACTGCGGAAAAGAGTGACGGAGTTGGAGATGAAAGTAACTACTAGCAACAAAAAAAATGTGAAATTTCGAACCCGCAAGAGAAGCTCCAAGTAGGAGACCCGGCATGCTAAAGCTTGTAATCATCACTTTCACTACTATGCTCCTCACGGCTCCGATATTGTTCTCACAAGTGCAAGCAAACGCTCCTACGCCGCTCATTCAGTTGGAAACAACAGGTTGCCTTGGATCGTGTCCTATCTACCAGTTGTCGATCTTCGAAGATGGCACGGTACGGTGGCTAGGGTCACAGTACGTGGCACGCTCTGGGAGTGCTGAATCTTGGCTGACTCGCCGTCAAGTGCTGGAGCTGAAATCGGCATTTACGACAAGCAGATTCTTCGATTTTAAGAATCGCTATGAGATTAACCTAACCGACCTCCCGACAACATATCTGCGCTTCACAATGAACGGCCGGATCAAGACCATTGAAGACTACGGTGATAGTGCACCCGCACCGGTAAGAGAATTGGAACGATTGGTGGAGAGCGTCACATGTTCGCACCGTTGGCGGCATAGCGACAAACTGGTGATTACGCTGCAATCCACAGTTCCACAAGACGTAATCGACGACATCAAAAATCGGCGAGTGGTTCTTGATGACGTGTATTCCTTGATTAAGCCCGGGTTTACGAAGCTTATGTATGCAGCGGGTACAGGAGATCTCCCGCTACTTCGAAGGGAGATCGTATCAAGCGACGTCAACGCTCAGGATGAGAGTGGGTGGACAGCCCTCATGGTAGCCGCGGCTGCGGCTAACCCGGACGCAGTTTCGTTGTTGTTGAAACACGGCGCACGTGCTGATCTTGTTGACAAACACGGAGACTTTGCTTTGCTTGGTGCTGTCACCAGCGCAAGTGGCAAAGATACCCTAAACATAGTGCGTCAACTAATCGATACTGGCGCGCAGATCGATCGTAGTAACCCCAGAGGAGAGACTGCCCTGATGTGGGCAGCTAGATTCGGTGATGCTGAACTCGTTCAAATTCTACTTGCGGCTGGTGCGAATCCCAAGAAACACGATCATGATGGCAACGATGCCGAATTCTACGTTCGCAAGTGGTTATCCTCGCCTCAAGACTCCACACGTTATGAGACGATGATGACACTCTTACGGAAGCCTTGAGATGACTCGAACGTATTATTAGAAATTCTGATCTCGCCTACTCGCTGTCCTTGGTGAACCCAATTTTGTCCAGCGCCGGTTGGATCTCGGGATTACTCATGAAATTTTTCCAGACCAGGCCGGTGCGATAGTTCTCGATCATGATCACGATCGGCGCCTGGTTTAGCGCCATGTACACGTCGGCGTACCAGTTCTCGGTCACGTTGAAACTATCGCGAAATCCGTAAATCCCCCATGTCTTCGCGCCCAAGTCACGATAGAAGTGCTTGAGGGCTTTCATTGACTCCACGGGCGTATAAGGAAAGCATCCCAGCGAGGCCATGATGTTGATGGTGCCATTGTCATCGCGCGGCTCTGAGCGTCCGCCGTCGACGTTCACGCCCGCCGAGCGCCCCCACGAGTTGTCGCCGTAATCCTTGAAGTGCCGCGGATTTTCGATCGCATAGGCATGTGCGATCAAGGCGATATTGCGGTTGTTCTTGAAGTAGTTGGTGTACTTGTCGCGCTTGCCGCGCGGGTCGAAGGCAAAGAACGAGAACTGCGTAAAGAACAGTTCCGCGCCATTGCCCTCGCCGACGTCAAGCTTGTATCCGTAATAAGTGTTGCCGTTGGTGTAATGGTCGCCTTGCGTGGTGCGACTCCAACCCTGGCGATAATCCACCGCGCGTTGCGACTGGCCCGCCCACCCCGTGTAATACATGCTTGCGGGGACCGGATGCGTCGGCGATGCAATGGCGAGCAGATAGGCGATCATTGTTTCGTTCCAGCCGATCAACGGATGGTTGATGTGGAAGCCGTAGTCGGGCGACCAGTGCCAATAGAGAAAATCGCTAGTGGGCGTTTGGCGATACCAATCCCACTCGATGCCGCGCCACAGCCGTGTGAGGGTATCGCGAAGCTCACGTTCCTGCGGCGTATCGCGATTGAAGTACTGCCGGGCGACTAGCAATCCCTGCGTAAGCAGCGCGGTTTCCAGCGAGTCTCCGCCATCGTCGTATTTGCCGAAATACGCAATCGTCTTGCCGGTACGCCCGTCGAGGAAGTGCGGCCAGACGCCATGAAAACGATCGGCGTGCTCCAGGAAGTGCGCGATCTTCAACATGCGCTCCACGCCCTGTTCGCGCGTGATGAATCCGCGTTCGACGCCGACTGTGATGGCCATGACTCCAAAGCCCGAAGAGCCGAGAGCAACCATGTTCGGATCGCCCGGAGTGATCTCAAGGGCCATTCCGGAATCTTTCTGTGCGCCATCCCAGTAGTAACGGAAGCAGGCTTCCTGCACCATGGTGAGAAGTTCATCGTCTGTCATCTCGTGCGTCGATGCGGACACTTCAGCCGAGAGTGGAGACTCCTGGTAGTTCTGATTCACGGCGCTAATCTTGTAACGCGCCGTTTTTCCGCTCTCGCCCAGGAAGTCTTCGTAACGCGAGAGGTGGCTCTTTTGAATGCCGATCGGCGTGAAGTCTTTGCCGTCGAAGGAACGGTAGAGCTTGTAATAGCGAATATTGGAATCACCAGGGTTATTCCAGCTCAGTTCAACGTGCCGGTCGTAGCCTTTGGCGGCGAGGCCTTGTGGCGCGGGCGGCACTTGCGTGGCAGCTTGCTCGTTCTCGATTGTGATGTCGTCGATATACAGCGTGTGAGGCTGGTTATCGTCGAGTCCCTGGACGACACCGATGTGATGCAGTTTGCCCGGTTGGAACACGTGGTCGCTGGTGTTCTTCACCGGCGAGACGAAGGAACTGAACGGCAGACGCAAACGGATCCACTTCTTCGCGGGAATTTTTTCGAGATCGCCGATCAGCAAGATCGCCGGCGTACCGTGGCCTTCCGAGTCCTGAAGCAGGATGCGGGGAGACTGTGCGCGTGAGAGCTCGGTTTCCGAATAACACCAGAAGAACAGCGAGTCGCCTTGCCATTGTTCTCGGGCATAGCCGGACCGCACTTCGAGTGCGACATGCCAGTCGCCTCCCGTGGCCGATTGCCATTTCAAGCGTAGCGCGTTCGGCGGACTGATGAAGCGCGTCTCGTCAACCGGCAGCTTGCCGTCAACAACATCGAGCGTGCTCGGCGACACCGCTTCTGTGTGGCTGTCGTAAAACGAACCCGAAGGAAGACTGTTATCAAACGCGGTATGGCGATCGTACGACTGGGCCAGGAGGAACGAAGAGCCGAAACAAAATAACGCGAGCGCAAGAGAGCGGAATTTCATGATGATTTATCCGGTGCGTTAGAACGGAGTTCTGTTTGCGGGAAGAATAGTAGTCGCCTATCGGCATTGCCTGCAAGAAGTAAATCGATTTAGTAACAGATTAGCTTAACTCTGTTGCAAGGCGATACGGTGGACACTAACGCTGACGCAAGTGATCTTGCATATCGCACATACGTGTCCTAGTCTTTCCAGAGACATTCCGCCGGTGTTTGTGTTTACCCAAGGGAGGCCCATTATGCCGCGCATTGGCAACATCATCCTGCTTTCCATAATTGTCTTCTCAACCACAGCTTTCGCCCAAGCCAATCTCGAACGCATACAGTCATCGTGTGGTCCGTCGGCACAGCAGTTCGACGTCCACAACTCGAATCAAAAGACGCCGTTAACGGCGGATTCCTCTAAAGCTCAAGTGATCGTGGTCGAGAAGTTTGACCGCAAAGCCGGGGAGATGGCGCGGCCCACTTTGCGCATTGGCGTGGACGGCTCGTGGGTTGGCGCCACTCGCGATAACTCTTATTTAGCGTTCCTCGTCGAACCAGGCGAGCACCACATGTGCGTGCAGTGGCAGTCGAGTTTCAGCGGCGTGAACCAGATTGCCGCCTTCACTCAAATGACGGCAGAGCCGGGCAAGACCTACTACTTCATGGCGCAAGTGAAATATCCGCCGAAATCAGGTGGATCGAAGATGCGTCTCAGTTTCGACGCCGTCGACCAAAGCCAAGGTGAGTACCTGGTAAACACGAATCCCGTGAGCAATCCGAAACCAAAACACTGAGCGTTCGGCTCCGTTCATGCGGTGGCAGCCATTGTCTTCGGCGGTTCTTTGCCTTTTGCCGATTGCGGCTGTAGTGGCTTCATCCC
>CAYWSM010000208.1:0-3079 GCA_964460935.1 uncultured Terriglobales bacterium
CTGTGATTCGGGCGGATCATATCGTCACGTTTACCGCGCCGCGGCCGGCGCATTTGTTTGCCAGTCTGACGCGCGGAGAGACGCTAGTGGCACCGATTGGGTCACCGGAAGAGGCGATTCAATCCGAGCTGAAGATGCAGGCGATCACGCCGCGAGATTTTGCACGGTTCCTCGCGGATCGTGAACCGGAAGGGCACAAGGGAACGTACGGGCATGCGCTGGTGATTGGCGGATCGTTCGGGAAGTGCGGTGCAGCAGCGATGGCGGGGATCTCGGCGCTACGAAGTGGGGCTGGCCTGTCGACGATTGCGACCCCGAAGTCGGTGCTGAATACCGTCGCGGGATTCACGATGGAGATCATGACAGAGCCATTGCCGGAGACCGACCAAGGCACCATTTCTCCTGCCGTTTTTGAGCACGGCCGCATGGATGCCGTGGTGAAGGGCATGGATGTGGTGGCGATCGGACCCGGCATCGGTCGGCAGAGTGCGACGGCGGAGTTCGTCAGATCATTCGTCGAGAAGTACCCGATGCCATTGGTGATCGATGCCGACGGATTGAATGCGTTTGATGGTCATGCGGAGAAGTTGACGGGAAGGAATCGGCCACTGGTGCTGACGCCACATCCGGGTGAAATGGCGCGGCTGACGGGGCTTTCGACGGCGGAGGTTCAGAAGGACAGGATCGGCATCGCGCGTAAGTTTGTGAGTGAGCATCAGTGCATCATGGTGCTGAAGGGACATCGGACGTTGGTTGCGTTGCCGGATGGGACGGTTTGGGTGAACGTGACCGGCAATCCCGGTATGGCGAGTGGCGGTTCGGGCGACGTGCTGACCGGCATGGTCGCCGGAATGATGGCGCAGGCTCATTCGATGGAGGGCGAAGATCGATGGGCGAAAGCCGTGATCGCTGCGGTATACCTGCATGGGCTGGCTGGCGATGTAGCGCGCGAGAAGATGGGCGAACAGGCGATGATTGCGGGAGATCTGATCGCCAATTTCCCCGAGGCATTCAAGCGAGCCAAGCAGAGCTTGAAGTCGAAAGGCTTCGCATTCCAAGGGTGAGCATCCGGCGCGAGCGCTTCAGCATCTCGGCAATGGGAAGTGCTGCACGATGGCTGAAGAACAGCGAAAGAGTTCTCATCTTGTCCGCCAATACATTGCGCGAACACTGTCCATCGTCGAGGATGTTGTCTACATTGGACTCGGACTCCTACTCTCCCTAACTGCGCTTGCGCTGCTTTGGCTCGGGTTGAAGGCCTTTGTGGGAGCGGCCTTTTCCCATGCCATCCCGGGCGCTTTAGTCGGGCTCTTGGACCAGGTGTTGCTTATTCTGCTCGTGATTGAGCTGCTTTACACCGTGCAGGTCTCGTTTTTTCGGGAGCACGGTCTTCTCGCCGAACCATTTTTGGTTGTCGCGTTGATTGCCGTTATCCGGCGTGTCCTGGTGCTTACGGCGGAGATGCCGAAGCTGCCTGAGGCGGGCGAGGAAGTATTCCGGCACGCTATCGTGGAGTTAGTGTTGCTGGCGATTATGATAGTGGTGCTCGTGGGATCCCTGATCCACCTGCAGAAGCACAACCAGCGCGCACGAGTGTGAAACTCTGAAAGAAGTGAATCCTATCATCGGCGAGTACACGACGAACTCAGCGGAAGAAACGATTGAGCTGGGCAGGAAACTTGCTGCGGAGCTTCGCCCGCCGAAGCTCGTTTTGCTGCGCGGCGATTTAGGCGCGGGCAAGACGACGATGGTGAAGGGGATTGCCGAAGCATTCGAGGCAGCCTCGCAGGACGATGTCACTTCGCCGACGTTCACCCTCGTCCACGAGTATCGTGGACCGGAGGCGAGCGTTTACCACATCGATCTCTACCGCATCGAAACCCCGCGCGAGCTTGAAACGCTCGGGTTAGACGAGTTGATCAGCGACGAGCGCAATATCGTGTTGATCGAGTGGGGGGAGAAATTCCCGAAGTTGGTGGCGGAAAGGGATATAGAGATTGTGATCGAGAGAACCGGACCGGAAAGCCGCAAGATAATTATTTATTGACGATTGTTTATTGCTTATTGAAAGCAATGTTGTATGCGCAATTTTTCAATATCAATAAACAATCATCAATATTCATTTTCAAAATCCCATGATGTTGTATCCGCAATCGACGTAGATCACATCGCCGGTGATGCCGGTGCTCAGGTCTGAAGCCAGGAACAATCCTGTTTTGCCGACTTCTTCGGTCTCTACGTTTCTCTTCAGCGGAGCGCGTTCGGAATGGCTCGAGAGCATGTCGCCAAGACCTGAAATGCCGCGGGCAGCAAGCGTTTTGATTGGACCTGCAGAGATGGCGTTCACACGAACATTCTGCTTGCCCAAATCGCTGGCAAGGTAACGGACCGTTGCCTCCAGCGCAGCCTTCGCGACTCCCATCACGTTGTAACGAGGAACTACCTTCTCCGATCCGTAATAGGTCAGGGTCATGATGCTGCCGCCCTCCGTCATGAGCGGCGCTGCCGCGCGGGAAACGGCGATCAGCGAGTACACGCTGACATCGTGGGCAATACGGAAGCCTTCGCGGGAAGTGTTGAGGAAGTCGCCCTTGAGTTCGTCGGCGGGGGCGTAGGCGACCGAGTGAACAAGTGTGTGGATCTTTCCGTAACGTTCTTTCAACTGGGCGAAGAGGCGATCGATCTCATCGTCGCGGGTAACGTCGCATTGGAAGCCAACGGCTCCGGGCAAGGACTGGATGAGGTCTTCGGCTTCCTGGCGCAAGCGCTCGTTCTGATACGTAATGGCGACGTTCGCGCCGGCCTTGTGAATCTGCTGTGCGATTGACCAGGCAATGCTGCGCTTGTTGGCAACGCCGAAGACAACTGCGGTACGTCCTTCAAGACTAGTTCCCATCAGGAAACGATCCTCCTCACCGAGCAAACAAAAAGAATAACAAACGATGGCCGACAGAGCTATGCATCAGTGATAGCGGACCGTTCCATGACGAATCGTGAGCGCCAGGATTGTACTTGCCTGCCAGCGCGAGTAGAGCAACCAGAAGGCTCACCAACCCGTGTCCCAAATCGAGAATCTTAA
>CAYWSM010000209.1:0-3608 GCA_964460935.1 uncultured Terriglobales bacterium
CAAGCGCCCAGCACCATGATGGCCGCCATTAGGACAACCAGCATCGACCACTTCATCTTGCTGTGCTTCACCTTCATCCTCCAGTCGCGAATTTCTCTTCGCTTACTGCGTGTGTTTTTATTGCGAGTGTTTCTTGTATCCCGCTCGATTCCGTTACGAGTGTACCGCAACCGTTACAATCGAGGTCTTTCGGTTTTCAAATTACAAATTACCAATTACAAAATTTCTTACTTCCAGCTCCAATTCGGCTGTGTGTTCTCGCCGGACGTCGTAAGTCTTTGCTGCTGCGTGCCGTCCGCAAGCATGCTCCAGATCTGCCACTTGCCCTGGCGATCCGACTGGAATACCAGATGGCGTCCATCCGGCGACCATGACGGAAAATCGTTGCGTCCAGCGTCGTGAGTTAACTGTACAAATTGCTTGCTGGCAATGTCCATGACATAAATGTCCTGGTTACCGGGGGCACCAGGACCGTAATGCCTGATCCACGAAAATGCCAGGAACTGTCCATTCGGCGACCACGACGGTGATACGGCATATCCCTGATCCGTTACACGCTGCACGTTGGTGCCGTCGGTGTCCATGAGGTAGATCTGCGGCAGGCCCGTGCGGCCGCTTACCCACGCGATTTGTGCTCCCGTTTTGGGATTCCATGTGGGAGAGACGTCGGGCCCGTGAAAGGCTGTAACGCGCTTCAGGTTCGTACCATTGGCATCGGCGATGTAGATTTCAGGATCGCCGGTACGCGATGACGAGAAGGCAATCTTGGTTCCGTCTGCCGACCATGCCGGTGACAAGTTGGTTCCGCCGAAATGTGGGAATGTAACCACGCGGTTCAGGTCGAGCGAGTACATCGCGACATCCACGCCACCTCTCGCGAAGGTGGTAAACGCAATTCGTGAGTTGTCGGGAGACACACGAGGTGACAGTGAGATCGATCCCAGATGCGTTACTTCTTTCTGGCTCTGACCGTCGTAGTCCATCGACCAGACTTCCTTGTGGCCACTGCGACTGCTGATGAAATAAAGCTTGGTTTCGGCGATTCCGTTGATGCCTCCGCCGAGCCGCATGATGATCTCGTCGGCGAACTCGTGCGCGATCTTGCGGGCATTGTCTTCCGACGCCGTCTCACGATACTGCTTCGCCAGTACCGGAGGGGAGTTCGGATTCTTCACGTCAACCAGCCAGCCTTGGACGGCGATGTCTTTCTGAGCGGCATCCAGATTTCCGAATGCCAGCATGCCTGCATTGGGCGGCTGGTTGGCCCAAGCATCTGATTTTACTTCGGCAGGATTACCCGGGATCTGTAGCGGATAAAAGCTCTTCGACACCATGTCGAAAATGCCGGCGTTCGACAGATCGCCCCACAGCGTGTCGTTGAACACCTTGTTCAGGCTGGCTGTCTGCGCATCGGCCGCTCCGGGCTTGAAGTCCGGCGATGCCAGACGAACGCGCTCCACGCCTAGACCTGTGCCGGTCTTGATCCAATCTTGCGCAAAACTGAACGTGGATACGAAAGCGAGAAGGAGTATGGGAAGAGTCTTTTTCATCATGCGTTGCAGTCTGCTTCTCTTTGTTCTCCGTACTGGCTCAACCTGTGAACTCGATCTTATCGAACCGATGGCCCATCTGAACGAATACTATCGTAGCCCGATACGTCTAAACCTGCAGTGCGGCGAATCACCTAGCGCCGGTAATCAAACCAGAACTCCACGGATACCCGATTTCCGCGATATGTATCGGGCAGGGCACCGAAAGTGTCAATTCGCTGCAGAGCCCGGACGGCCGAGATATCGAGTGATGGAACTCCGCTGGACTGCTCGACCTGAACATTGGTCGGGCGCCCGCTACGATCGATGTCGAACGTGATGTAAACCCGTCGTGCGTTCGCAATGTTCGGATCGATTTCGTATTTCAGCCAGTTTTGCGAAACCTTCTGCTGAACGTTGCGGACGTACCACGCGTATTGCGATCCGAAATCACCGCCCGAACCGCTAAAACCGAATCCGCCCTTCGCATTGGGCGTGCTGAAGCTTCCGTATGGGCCGCTGACCGGACCGCCTTGCCCAAACGGAATCGTGTTCGGAGGTGGCTCGACCGGCTTCGGTTGCGGCAACTTGCTAGTGATCGGCTTAGGTCTCGGCTGCTTCTTGATCTTGTCGGGAATCGGAATCGCTTCCGGTTCGACCTTTTCTTCCGCCTTCGGCAGCGACTCCGTCAGGCCCTTCGATTCGTTCGCGACAATGTTCTGTGATTCAGTCTGCGGACGCGGAATAGGGATATTGCTTACAAGATTGGCGCTGATCGCCTCGCCACCCATGCTATCGCCGCCCCAATTGCTTCCAGTGCGCCCGAGAACGGCGCCGTAGATCAAAATCGACGCAAACAGCATCCCGTGTAACGCTACGGACAATCCCAGCGGCGTCGATAATGCATCTCGTTCTGTATAGATGTCAGCGTTTGCCATTCGCGTTGATCGGTTGCGTCACGATGCTGACATTGGTGATGCCGGACGATTTCACGGCATCCATCACCGTCGCAAAAGCGCCGAAAGGAACGTTTTCGTCGGCGCGCACATAAATGTATTGATTCTGCGGATCGCGGATCTTCTGGTGCAGCTTGTCGGCGATTTCGTTGATGTTCACCGGATCGTTGCCCAGGAACACCCGCTGATCTTTGTCGATGGAGATCACCAACCGCTCTTCCGTGACTTCTTTCACCGTCTTGGTGTGCGGCACATTGACTTCGATCCCCGACTGCAACACCGGCGCGGTGATCATGAAGATGATCAGCAGCACAAGCACAACGTCCACCAGCGGCGTGATGTTGATCTCCGCCAGCGACGACTGCGTCCGGCCATTGGGTGCGGTGAAAGCCATTAGCGGTACTCCGGCTCGTTCACGGGCGCAGGACGCGCCGCCGGCGCCGCGGTGCTGCGCTCGATGGTGTTCATCATCTCGAGCGAGAAGTCGTCCATGCGCGAACCGAACTCGCGGATCTGGTTAAGAAGGATGTTGTAGGCGATCACGGCCGGAATGGCAGCGAACAACCCCGCGGCGGTGGTGATCAACGCTTCCGAAATACCGGGCGCGACAGCGCGCAGAGTGGCTGCGCCCGCGGTGCCGAGGCCATGGAAGGCGTCGATGATGCCCCACACCGTTCCAAACAGTCCGATGAACGGCGTGACCGATCCGCACGTCGCGAGCCAGGGAAGACGGCGCTCCAGGCGCGTCAACTCTTCCGACGAGGCAATCTGCATGGCGCGCTGAACGTTGACGGCGTGCCGGAGTCCGCCCTGCTTTTTCAGTTCGTCATAGCCACCCTGGAAGACGGCGACCAGCGGCGACGGCTGAAATTGTTCGGCGACGGCCGCCATATCCTGCAGGCGGTTCGCTTTGCGGAACGCGCGCACAAATCGTGCACTCTGTGTCCGGGCCTTGCTCAGCAGGCCGTACTTCTGCACGATGATCGCCCACGAAAAGATGCTGAAGAGAAGGAGGATTGCGAGCACTACCTTGGCAACCGGTCCGGTTTCCCAAACCAGGTTGGAAATCTCGCCGCCCAGGACATTGGCAAGCAATAGAGGAGTAAGCATCACTTAATCAACA
>CAYWSM010000210.1:0-11418 GCA_964460935.1 uncultured Terriglobales bacterium
GCGATGGTATAACTCTCCTCGTTCATAATTGGTAAATCCCCTTTTTCGAGGGGAGCAGGAGAAGTTTTACCTGCTGCAAGGGCACGAGTATTCTGGAGTTAATTCGTATATACGGGGCGCTTACCCGCGGGGAGGACCCGCTTGGACTTATACATCGTAAGACTAGTATTTGTCGTACTCGTCGGTTTGGCCTGCTACATTCTGCATCCCTTTGGGCTGGCGCCGCTTCCTGATCTCTCGGTTGGCGTCATCTTGGGCCTTTGCATTGTGTTGTTCGAGATGCGCTTGCGTCAGGTCAGTCTCAAAAGGCTGATCGGCGCCGCCATCGGCAGCATTCTGGGCATCATCGGCGCTTTCCTGTTCAGCACCGTCATCCGTAACAGCATTTCCCAGGGAAGCACGCAGAGCTTCCTGATGCTCACGGTGATGCTGTTCATGGCGTACGTTGGGCTGATCGTCGGAGCCAACAAGGGCGACCTGCTGAATTTGTCGGCGCTGGGCGGCATTTTCGGAGGCGAAAAGCAGGCGAAGAAAAGCCAAAAGATTCTCGATACCAGCGTCATCATCGATGGCCGCATCGCCGACATCGCCGAAACGGGTTTCCTGGACGGCGTTCTGATCATCCCGCAGTTTGTGTTGCGTGAGTTACAACTGGTCGCCGATTCCGCCGACCCGCTGAAACGCAACCGCGGACGCCGCGGCTTGGACATCCTTCAGCGCATCCAGAAGATCGCTACGGTCCAGGTGCAGATCGTCGAGGACGACTATCCTGCCATCCGCGAAGTCGACCTGAAGCTGATCGAGCTGGCGAAGGAAATCGAAGCCAAGATCATCACCAACGACTTCAACCTGAACAAGGTTGCGCAGTTGCAGGGAGTCGATGTCCTGAACATCAACGAACTCGCCAACGCCCTTAAGCCGATTGTGCTGCCGGGCGAGGCGATGCGGGTGTTCATCCTCAAGGAAGGCAAAGAGTATAACCAGGGTGTCGCCTATCTCGACGACGGCACCATGGTAGTGGTGGACAACGCCCGTAAGATGATCGGCAAGACCATCGACGTGGCTGTAACTTCAGTTCTACAAACCACTGCCGGCAAAATGATCTTCGGCAAGTTCGACGAGCGCGGCGTAAGCTCGGTGCAGCCGGCGCGTCCGGTGGCTCCGGAGCCGCACCGCAAGCCGGGCATGACGCCGGTGCCGACCTCGACCCCGATCGGGGGATCGGCCGCCGCTGGCGGCAATGGCCCGACTGTACCGGTCGAAAAGCCCGAATAGTTCGACAAAGAAACCCTGGCAGCTCGCGGAAAAGCGGGCTGTCTTTCTTTTGGCGAACATCTCTTCCCATCACGATATAATCGCCATCAAGTGGGGGAGGCTCGTTCTGAGCCGGTCTGGGGGCTGTCAAAGGTAGTGCTTGATGGTCTACCAATTTGGGCCCTTCCAACTGGATATCGCCGAGCGCCGGTTAATCCATGCCGGTAAGGCCGTACAGCTCCGCGCAAAAGTCTTCGATACCCTTTGCATCCTGGTGGAGAATCATGGCCGCCTGGTTCGTAAAGGCGAGCTGATGTCGCGCATCTGGCCCGATAGCATCGTCGAAGAAAACAATCTCGATCACAACATTTCCCGGCTGCGGCGCGCTCTGGGTGAAGGCACCAATGGTGACAAATTTATCGAAACCGTCCCCCGCCAGGGCTACCGGTTCGTGGCCCCAGTACACGAGGTCACGCCAACCACGATTCTGCATCCGGTTGAGGCATCACCTTCCGTGTCCGACACCGCCGAGCAGGAGATCCGGTTCTTTACCGCCTCTGACGGCGTGCGGATTGCCTTCACTATCGGTGGTGAGGGACCACCACTGGTGCGGGCCGTTGACTGGCTCAATCATCTGGATTTCGAGTGGAAGAATCCATTCCGCCGCCATTGGTTCGCCCAGATCATGCGGCATCACACGTTCCTGCGCTACGATCAGCGCGGCAGCGGACTCTCTGACTGGAACGTGCAGGACTTCTCTTTCGAACGCTCGCAACAGGATTTCGCGGAACTGATCGAGCACGTCGGCTTCGATCGCTTTGCCGTGGTGGGAAGCTGCCAGGGCGGCCCGATTGGCGCCGCCTACGCGGCGAAGCATCCGGACCGTGTAAGCAAGCTTATCCTTTATGGCGCTTTCGGCCGCGGGTGGCCTGCCCCCGGCAGCATGATCACCGAGCCGTTCCATGCCATGTTGACGCTCATCCGCCACGGCTGGGGACAGAACAATCCGGCGTTCCGCCAGCTCTGGACGACACTCTTCCGGCCGGACGCTAGTCCCGCGGAAGTCGAATGGATGAACGAATTCCAGCGCATCACTTCGTCCCCAGAAAACGCCGCCTGCATGCTGGCAGAATTTCCGATCATCGACGTCATGGACTTGCTGCCCAAAGTCTGCTGTCCGACACTCGTGATTCACTCACGAGACGACGCTGTTGTTCCTTCGCAGGAAGGCAGCCTGATGGCCTCTCGCATTCGTGGCGCACGCTTTGTGGAACTCCCCAGCCGCAACCACGAGGTCGTTCCCGGCGAACCCGCGTGGGAGAACCTCGTCCACGAGGTCTCGAAATTTTTGGAGTGGGATCAGGCTGAGCCACACATGAGCGAGAAACTGGCCGCAAGCTGACGGGGCGAATTTCTCCGCCCCGGCTTGTGACTAGGCCAGTCGCCTGACAGCATACTTCGGCGTTGCGGGTTCGTAGGGTTTTCCCGATGGCATGAGCATCGGCACGCTTTCTCGATAATGCTGGTACTTCGCGCCATGCAGATCGACCAGGTCCTTCTCTTCCCAACGGATTGCCACCAGAATGTATGCGGTGCACATCACCGCGAATACCAAATGCGTTACAGTCATCGTCGGAGTAAACCAGAACGTCATAAACCATCCAACGTACAACGGGTGCCGCATATACCGGTAAAGCAACGGTGTACGGAAGGCCAGGTGCGTGTAAGGTTTTCCGGCAAGATATAGCCAGACTTGCCGCAATCCGAACAGGTCGAAATGATTGATCAGAAATGTGCTGAACAGTACCAGCCCGAGGCCCATTCCGTACAAGGCGAACAGGAATCCACGCCCGATGGGATCTGCAACATTCCAGATCACTCCCCCGAGTGGCTGCCAGAAGTAGAACAATGCAAGCAGCGCCAAGCTCGAAAACAGCACGTACGTGCTGCGCTCTGCCGGTTCGGGCACTACACGCGTCCACGCCCGCTTGAACCATGGCCGCGCCATCAGGCTGTGCTGGACGGCGAAGATCCCCAGCAACAGCAGATCGTTTGCCAGCGCATTCAGGAACGGCGTGGATACGGGCGAGTCCATGGATTTCGGCGCCACCAGATTTCCGATAAATCCAATGGCATAAAGAAAGGTGGCAAAAAAGATGGCGTAACAGACCACGCCATAAAGAAACACAACAACTCTCTTCATCTGATTCTTTTTCCTTCCCCACAGGCTTGCGCCTTCGAGTGCACTAAGCCTACGAGTCGGAGCACTAGCCAGTCCTTGAACTGTTCTGAATTTTTCCTGAATCGTCGCTGAATTCAGTGCTTGTCCCGCACTGCAGAGTGAACACAAATCGGGTACCCTTGTGAGGTTCATGACAAAACTTGTTTGCATTCTTCTCGTCATTTGTGCGTTCTGGGTTCCGTTACTTGGTCAAACCAAAACCGTCGCCATTACCTTCGACGATCTTCCATACGCCACTCTTGGACCGAGCCTGGCCGATGTTTATGAGGCGCGGCTGAACATCCGCAGCATTCTCGATACGCTGAAAGCGCATCACGTTCCGGTGGTCGCGTTCGTGAACGAACGCAAGCTTCAGGTCAACGATCAGATGGACATGCGCATCGGCCTTCTTGAGCAATGGCTCGATGGTGGCGTCGAACTCGGCAACCACACCTACTCGCATGCAAACCTGAACAAGACACCTCTGCCAGAGTTTGAGGACGAAGTAATCAAAGGCGAGGTGATCACCAGCCGCCTGATGAAAGAACGCGGCAAAACCGAGCGTTACTTCCGCCATCCGTTCCTCATGACCGGCGACACACTCGAGCACAAGCGAGAGTTCGAGGCATTCCTCGCATCACGCGGATACACGGTTGCTCCGGTCACACTGGAAAACCTTGACTGGGCCTTCAATGCAGCGTACCGGCAGGCGCTCAAGGACGATGACCGCGACGCTGCGAATCGGGTCCTCGATGCCTACCTCGCGCAGATGGATGTTGAGTTCGACTATTACGAGAAGATGACGAACACTCTCTTCGGCCGCCCGATCGCGCACGTGATGCTGATGCATTCGAATCAGCTCAACGGCATCATGCTCGAGAAAATACTGGAGAAGTTCGAAGCGCGCGGCTACAAATTCATCACGCTCGAAGAAGCGCTGAAAGACCCCGCCTATCGGACCACCGACAACTATGCCGGCCCGTACGGGTATCCCTGGGAACATCGCTGGGCACTGACGCTCGGCAAGGATCAGGACCTGAAGGGTGCACCCGATCCACCGAAGTGGGTTTGGGATTTATACAAGAAAGCGGCGGGAGCACAGTAGTGTGATTTCGATTACCGCAGGAGAGGATTCTCGGCGTAAGATTTCCTTCATTTATAAGGAGATTCCGTGCCGGTGGCACGCACCCGACGCCTACTGATTATCCTCCTGGTAGCTCTTCCCGTACTGTGGAGTATTTTGACGACACCATCGATCACGGAAAAAGCGTACCGATTGAGTTTCGATGGAATGAAAAATCAGGGTTCGAGTCAATTCGAAGCGTAGATGGTCTCGGGCGAGTGCTGGATCCGCCTTATGATCACTTCTTTAGCAACCCGATAATCACGGAACAAGCAAAACCAATAATTACCAAATACTTTCGCGACGCTGGACTTCAGAAAGCGGAAGGCAAACTTTATGTCGTAGTCGTTGGTTCTACGCTTGTTCGCGGATTTGATGCCACCCACGAAGGATGGCAAATCAAGTTCGAGAAGCGCAGCTCACAGATCCTCGAACGACTTCTCTTCCTTCTTCCCGTTCAGGCTGCATAGATACTCGTGAATTCCCTTCGCGGCCTTTCGTCCCGCGCCCATGGCGAGAATGACGGTGGCACCACCGGTGACAATATCGCCGCCGGCAAAGACACCCGGCTTCGACGTGGCAAGCGAGTCGTTCACTTCGATGTATCCACGCTTGTTCGTCTTCAGATCTGGCGTGGTTGATTGGATCAGCGGATTCGCCGTCGTGCCCACCGCCACGATCGCCACCGAAGCCGGCATCACGAACTCTGACCCAGCCTTCGGCATCGGGCGCCGCCGCCCCGACGCATCCGGCTCGCCCAGTTCCATGCGGATGCACTTCACCGCCTCAAGCCGTCCGTCCTTGTCGCCGATCAATTCCACTGGCCCAACCAGCATCTCAAACCGGATGCCCTCGTCCTTCGCGTGGTGCACTTCTTCGATACGCGCCGGCATCTCTTTCTCGGTACGCCGATACATGATCGTCGCAGTCCGCGCGCCCAAACGCTTCGATGTGCGAACGGCGTCCATGGCCGTGTTTCCGCCGCCGAAGACGACTACATCGCGATCCTTGCAGTCGTACACCGGCTCGTCATATTCGGGGAACCGGTACGCTCGCATCAGGTTCACCCTGGTGAGGAATTCGTTTGCCGAGTACACGCCGTTCAGGTGCTCGCCGGGAACCCCGAGGAACTGCGGCAATCCGGCGCCGGTGGCGACAAAGATCGCGTCGTAACCTTCTTCCTTTATCAACTGATCGATGGTGACCGTCTTGCCGACGACGACGTTGGTCTCGAACTCGACGCCCATCTTGCGCATGTTCTCGACTTCGCGCCTAACGATATCTTTAGGCAGGCGGAACTCCGGAATGCCATACACCAGCACACCACCGAGTTCGTGCAGCGCTTCGAAGACGTGAACTTTGTGTCCCTTCTGGATGAGATCGCCCGCGCATGAAAGCGCTGCGGGACCGCTGCCAACGATTCCGACTTTCCGTCCAGTCGATTCCGCAATCGGCGGCAAGCCGAGCGCGTTGTTCTGCGCCTCCCAGTCGGCAATGAAACGCTCGATGTACCCGATGGCAAGCGGCTGAACTTTCTTGCCCATCAGGCATGCGCCTTCGCACTGATCTTCCTGCGGACATACGCGCCCGGTGATTGCCGGCAGTACGTTGTCTTCGCGGATTTTGGCCGCCGCGCCCATGTAGTCCTTCGCAACCACCAGTTGCACAACTTCCTTGATCTTCAATCCCACCGGGCACTGCTCGACGCAACTCGGATGCGCGCACTCTAGGCACCGCACCGCCTCCTGTGCCGCGAGATCGTCGCTATAGCCGAGGTTCACTTCCACGAAGTTCTTAGCGCGAAGCTCAGGCGCCTGCTCGGGCATCCGCTGCCGCGCAATCTTCATGCGGTCTTTGATCGGCACCGGATTGGCGGATTTCTGTTTCGCTTCCATGGTTATTTCACCTCCGCCGCGGCACGCTCGGCCCGTGCAATCGACTCGCGTTGTGCTTTCACCTGCTCATCAGTCGCGCACTGGAACTGCTCCAGCGATTGCCGCTCCTTCTCGCGGTACATGTTGTTCCGCTTCACCAGGATGTCGAAATCCACGCGGTGCGCATCGAACTCCGGCCCATCGACGCAAGCGAACTCGCTCTTGCCATCGACGAGTACGCGGCATCCGCCGCACATGCCTGTGCCGTCCACCATGATCGAGTTCAGGCTCACGACCGTCGGAATGTTCTCCTTGCGCGTGACTTCCGCGACAGCCCTCATCATTGGGATCGGGCCCACGGCGAGTACGAGATCGATCTTCACCCCGTTGTTGATCAACTGCTTCAGCTTGTCGGTGACGAAGCCCTTTTCCCCATACGTGCCGTCGTCGGTAGTGATCATCAGCGTGTCGCTGACGCCGCGCATTTCATCTTCGAGGATCATCAGCTCCTTGCTGCGCGCGCCAACGATCGAGATCACTTTGTTCTGCGCCTGCTTCAGTGCCGCCGTTGTCGGATACGCCATCGCCGTGCCGACGCCGCCGCCCATGACAACAACGGTGCCAAACCTCGCGATATGCGACGGCTTTCCGAGCGGCCCTACGACGTCGAGGATCGAGTCGCCGGTTTCCAGCCGGTTCAGCAGGTTGGTGGTCTTCCCGATCGACTGCACCACGAGGTTGATGGTGCCTGCCTCGCGGTCCACCCGCTCAATGGTCAGCGGAATGCGCTCGCCATGATCGTACAGGCGAAGAATGATGAACTGTCCGGGCTGGTACGCACGGGCAATCCGCGGCGCTTCGATCGTGAAACGCTTAATGCCGGGGGCAATGAATTGGGCTTGTTTGATCTTGAACACAGGCTTATCCCTGCCCATTAGTATTCGGGAGGTTCAGGCGGTAGGGGTGTGATGGACATCACAGGTGGGGGAGAGGTGTGAACAGGGGAGCAGCTACAACTCCAATAGCCTCGACAATTCACGAAAGAAATCGGCAGGTGTCGCTATTCGCAAGCCAGTACGTTGCGCCACAGTATTACTGAAGTGCTTGGTATTGTTCGTGAGAAGCCAATCGGGCTTGGCCTGCATTGCCGACAAAAGCACCGGCACATCAGCTTCGTGGCGGATGATGCTTCGGTTTGCCTGGACATCCATGTGAAGCGGACGAGGAACTACTTCCGGCTGGCATAGCTGTAATAATCCACGATAATCCTCAAATAGCTGTTCGGCCCGTGTTCTCGGCAGAGTATCAGCGTGTCGAAGCAGGTTGTGCTCAACTTCTGCTTGTACTACTTCTGCGAGAACAAGGCGGCAGATTTTTGCCGCACATAGCGACAGAATTGCCTTATCCAGGCCCCACCGTGACAGCAGTCCGCCGGTTACTACATTCGAATCAAGAAAGAGCCTGATCTTCCGTTGCGAAATCATTTCGCGCGCGAGCGCCTTGTCGTCGAACGGGTTTCGCGACGGGCTGCCTTCTTGCCGTAATAACGCTCATACAAGGCTTGTCGCACCTCGGGCAAGGTAGCCAATATTTGCTGCGGTGTTTTGCCTGTCTCTGTCAGGGCGGCGCTGATGCGTTCACATAGTTGCTCAAAGCGCCGCTGCTCGGGCAGCAAAATAAGACCATCACCGAGGCGCAAGACAGCCAAGGGTGCCCCCGAGTCAAGACCGAGTTCGTCGCGAAACTGCTTCGGGACCGTGAGCTGACCTTTTTCGCCCAGCTTCGTCGTAGTTATGTATTCGATCATTGGTTTGGCATCGGCCATGGTAGGAATATCCTACCATAGTTTCAATCCGGCTTAATAATCATTCCTACCCCCGTCTTTCCGCTGACCACGATCTCCAGCGCCTTCTCCAGACGCACGTGCCGCACTGAATCGATCTGATCTATCGCACGCTGCGCGGCTAGCCATTCCCAATCGACAAACCCTTCTCCAACATCGGGATTGACGGTGAAATACGCCACCTGAAACGCATTCAGGTTCTGGAAAAAATGGCTGCCCTGCGAGGGTGTAACTCGCAAATCGCGGAGGCCGGCCTCGACGATCACGCGCGCTCCCGACACTTGCTCCCACGTGACCGGCACTCCCAGCCACGGATCATTCGATCCCCACCGCCCGACGCCAATCAGCACATACGGTGTGCCGCTTTCCAGGAGCTTCGCGTTCATGCGCGCCACGGCCGTCGCGACTTCGTGACTGCGCGACCGCTCGAAATGGTGGTAATCGATGACTACCAAATCGCGAATGTCATCCATGCGGCCGTTGCCCATCACTTTCGTGCTGTGGCACACGAGCCGTTCCGGCGAGACCTCTTCCACCCGCAAATCTTCCTGCTCGCGCGAAAGCACCAGTGGGCGCATTTGCAGAAATCCAAAATCTGACGGCTGCTCCGGATCGCGCGAGATTCGCACCGCAAACTCGATCTCCACCGGACGCGCCAGCGCATCCTCGCCCATCTTCTGCACGCAATCGAGAATCTCGGGCAGCGGAAACATGCCATGCTTCAGGATGCCGGCAAAGCTCACCAGCCGAACGCCGCGGCGGCTCATGCCGTCGTACACCGCCTGATTGTCCGCCGAATACGTGGACGCCAGCAGGTGCAGCGTGCCGTCCGCTTCCGCCGCATCCAGCCCGAACCGCACCTCGCGCAGCCCGTCCTCTCCAGGGCGTTGTGATTTATGGTTCAATTCGAGCGCCCAGAACTCAGCTTGCGCATTCGACAGAATGTCCTCCACGGACGTGAACTGCACAATCTGTCGCGGATATTTCGGACAGAACGACAGTGCCTTGCCGCCATCAACGACCTCACGACCCAAACCGAGCGCGACGGTCGCGATCCCATCGGCGGATTCCGTCGGTGGCATCGGATAGAAATTCCACGAGCGCGTGACCCCGGAAAAATCAGGATAATAGCGCCCGCCAAAATTCGACCCCACCACCTGCTGAAGGATCACCGCCATCTTTTCTTCTTCCAGGCGGAACGGCGTAGCCCGTATGTAATCCTTCGCCTGCTGGCTGAATGTCGAGGCATAGACGCGCTTCACCGCCTCCATCACATGTTCCAGCCGGCGTTCCAGTTCCGGCTCCTGGTTGGCGAGCATGAACGTCTCGTACACGCCGGTGAATGGCTGGTAATGCGAGTCTTCCAGCAGGCTCGATGATCGTACCGCCAGCGGATAACGAATCTCCTGAAGGAAAGCAAGCAGGCATTCGCGCAGCGCCGATGGTAGTCTCGCTTGCAGAAAACGTGTAACGATCTTGTTATCATCTGTGGCTTGCAGTGCGAAACCCAGCAAATTGTTTTCCGCCAGGAACTGGTCGAAGTAATCGGTGGCAATTACCAGTGTCGGCGGCACGGAAATTCGCACGCCCGGAAAACGCTGGCTGATGCGGTACTTGTGCAGCAGGTAGCGAACGAAGGCCAGTCCGCGCGCTTTGCCGCCGAGCGATCCTCCGCCAAAGCGCATGAAGAAGTCAGGCGTGAGCTTGAACGTCGTACTCTGGAAATCGCCCACCAGCACCTGGTTTTGCTCATTCCGGTAGGCCGCAATGGATTGAATCAGATCGTTTCGCAGCGCCGCGGTATCCGGGAAATCCGACACCTTGCGCGGGCGCAGTCGCTCGGCCAGCGTGAATTCCGTGCGTGCCATCAGCCAATGCGAAAAGTGATTGCGCTCGCTGTGGTACTGAATCGACTCGTCGGGCACTACCTTGAGTTGCGCTTCCAGTTCATTTAAGTCCGCCGCGCGTGAAACCTCGTCTCCGTTCGGCAGCCGAAATACAAAGTCACCGAACGCAAACTCTTCCTTCAACAACTCCCGCAGGTCGCTCAGCAGCGTGTCCGATCCTTTTCGCAGAAACGAGAAGCCTTCAGCGCGGGCGCGCGCCATCAACTCTGGTCTCGCCGATTGCAAGACAATGGGTACATCCGGCACCACCTCGCGAATCATGCGTGCCAGCTCAAAACCAGCTTCGGGATTCAGCTTTCCGCCGTGCGGAAATTCGACATCGGAAATCACGCCAAACAGGTAATCGCGAAAATTCTGTACCTGTTGTTCCGCGCGCTCGTAGTTCGTGCACAGCAGGATCTTCGGTCTCGCCCGCATGCGGACCAGTTTGTGCGCGAGATTAAATCCGTCGCTGATCAGCGACCGCGATTGCGTGATGAGCGCCGTGTAGATCTCCGGTAAGAACGACGAGTAATAGCGGATCTCGTTCTCGACCACCAGGATGACCGGCACGCCCATCACGCGGGTATCGAGCAGCGCGTTACGCTTGTCCTCGATGTACTTGACGATCGCCAGCAGGATGCGCGCGTTTCCCTGCCACAGGAAGGCTTTTTCGATGTTTGAAGCCCAGACGCGCGACATCATGCACGTAATCTCACGCTGGTCATAGGCGAGCACGACGACGGGAATATCACGCCCTGTCTTCTTGACTTCATTCGCCAGTTCGACAGCATCCATGTCGCCGAGATGCGCATTCGTAACGATCAGGTTATAGCGCGACTGCGCCTTCATCAGGGCGATGGCATCGGCGCCGCTCGACACGCGGGTGATCCCCGGGACATGAGACAGGTTGAGTTCCAGCGAATGACCAATGAGCAATTCGTTCAATCGGCCGTCTTCGCGGAGGATGAACGAGTCGTACAGGCTGGAGACGAGCAGGATGTCGTGAACCTGGAACGGCATCAGGTTCTCGAAACCTTCGAAGAACCGCTCGTCGACGAATGTGTGATCTATAGCGGCGTTGGGCACAGCGTGGCGCCTCTCTCGCCTTTAATTTCTAGCTAGGCAACGTAATCAAGCCCATTCTTTTCCACGAGAGTCAGCAGCTTGAGCGATGCTCCCTGCGGTTTCTTTTCGCCGCGCTCCCACTGGCTGAT
>CAYWSM010000211.1:0-11011 GCA_964460935.1 uncultured Terriglobales bacterium
CAGTCAGCTCGTAGGGAGCGAGCGCGGTGCCGGGCGACGCGAGCGGGCGACCCCTGTCAGCCCCGCAGGGAGTGCCGTTGACCTCGGTACGGCTGCCAAGGAATGTGGGATCGACGACACCGAGACGGTCGTTCTCGTTTAAGAACGTCTGCTGGTAGTTAGCGCCGACCTTGATGTTATGCATTCCCTTTACATAGGAGACATCGGAGCGCAGGCCCGCGTTGGTAAGCGTCCGATCCTGGCTGATGGTTTGCGATTGCAGATCGGGAGCGAAGTCCGCGAACGGATCGGAACTGGGGTAATAGTTGTACTGATCGCGACGCACGTAACCGCCCAGGGTGAACACGGCATTCGGGCTGAGGATGCGTGTCCACGAGGGAGCGATGTTGAAGGTATTGATCTTGGAACGCTGATCGGCAGGACCGACCGGGAGTCCGTCGGGGCCGAGCCCGCCGTTGTCCACGACCAAACCAGACCATGCGGTGGCGTTCTGCATATCGTAAGAGTTAGGTGTCTGGAACCATGACCGAGTGAAGCCGAAATTGAAATGCAGGGAATCGGCGGAGGAAAGCTGGTAGTCCACGCGGTCGAATATATTTTCCTGGTTTCCCTTGTCGTGAAACACCTTGAACTCGGGAGGATCGAGGAACCTTCCGGTATTCAATCCACTCAAGGAAATGAAGTTTCCCCAACTCTTTCCGCCGTAAGCGAGATTGAAATCCACATTCGAGGTGCCAAAGGTGCCGTAGGAGGCGGTGATTGAGCCGGTAGGCTTAGTGACTCCCTGGCCGGATCGGGTTGTGACATTGATGACAACGCTCGTCTTGTCGCCGTATTGCGCCGGCGGCGCTCCGGGGATGACTTCCAGGGATTCAATCGAATCAACCGGGATCTGGTTCGAGAACACCTTGCTCTGTTGATCGGTGATGGGCTGCCCGTCCACGGAGAAGGAGTTCTCCGCATGGTCGCCCATGCCGTGGAAGAGACCGTTCGAATCGGCGGCGATGCCGGGCGTAGCCAGTGTGACCAGAGAACTCACGGAAGAGGATTGGCTTTCCAGCGGAAGCTTTTGAAACAGATCGCGGTCCACGTCGGTGTGAAACGTGGGAGTGTTTTCGAGCAGATCTTCGGTCGAACCTTCGACGGTGACACTGGTCGAGGAAGCTTCCACCCCCAGACGAACAGGAACATTCACCGGAACGATGGAGCGAACATTGATGTCCTGCGCGTAGGGAGCGAATCCGGTAGCACGCGCGGTCAGATGATAGTTGTTAAAGGGAACGTTCGGAATCGTGAACCTTCCGGCACTATCGGTGGTTGCAGTGCGATCAAAGTGGCTGACCGGGTTGTGGATCTCAATTGTTGCATCCGGCACGACGGCACCGGAAGGATCGAGCACCGTTCCGGTGACGGGAGCGGAATTTCCACCGGACTGCGCGAACACAGCGGTTATGGAAAGGAGCGTCAGGGTGATTGCGAGCGTTGCTCGCTTTAACAAATGCGGTAGGCGCAAGATATGAAAGATGGCGTCAAAGCCAAGACTTCTTTCAGGTAGTGGCATTTCATCTCCAATAAAGCACGCACGCGGCGGAGCACAGGGCTACGCGCGGTCGCGAATACACTTCACGGTTGTGGAATTGCGTGTACGCGTGTACGGACGCACAAATCCAGAATTGCGCGACTGAAAGCGTGACTTAGAGAAGTTGCGGGGTAGGCCGGATAAACGAAGAATGGATTACTTGCCGGGATATCGATTGCTGCTCGAGTGCCGGGACGAAGTCGTCGGTAAAGGTGAGTACTGGTGCAAAACTGACGGTCGTTGACAGCGGAACCGAATGAGCCGCAACACAGATAGAGCAATGAGCCGCGGCCGAACGGGATCCTTCGTCATTGGCCAAGCCATCATGCGCATGAGAAACCTGCGCGACGGCGAAGACAGCAAGCACCAGCGCGAGTAATAACGCACTTCCTTTGCGGAAGGGCTCGCGATCGTACTGGCTATTACGTTTCATGCCAAATGAAGCCAAGTCACCTTTTGAAAGTATGACATGGATGAGACTACTGGGCCACCGGAATGGCTTTCCACGGTACGAGTTGAGAGATGCTGTGGTCGAATGCTTACGAAACGCACCTATCGGCTTAATCGCAAAGCAAATTGAACTACACGCGGATCGGTGATGGTGCTGGTGATACTGCCAAAAGCAGGGGTGCCGAATGTTCCGTTGGGCTGACCGAAAGCGGGAGTGTTGGTCAGGTTGAAGACTTCGGCGCGAAACTCCATATCGGTTCGTTCGAAAAGTTTGGTGTGCTTAACGAGGGCGATATCCAGATCGCGGTAGGCCGGGCCACGCACAGGATTGCGGGACGCCGTTCCAATGGCGAACTGCGGCGTGGTCGCGAAAGCGTCGGTGTTGAAGAAGCGGACAGGTGTCCGCTGACCTGGTGACAGATTTGGATCGCCGACAATGGTTGGCCGTTGCAACGAATAGCCGGCGAAGGCGTTGAAATTCGTCGCCTGGGTTACGGTGACGGGCATTCCGGATTGCAAGAGGGCAATGGCGTTGAAGGTCCATCCACCGAAGATCCTGGCCAAGGCACCATTCGATGCGAAGCTGTGGCCCGGTCCGATGGGCAAGTCGTAGATGGCGCTGATAGATGTGACATTCGGCATGTCGCCACTGGAGGAATCGCGTTCCAACTCTGGGCGGTAGGTATCGGCGGCGACGAGACTATTGGAATTCGGCGACGAAAGCACGGTTGTCGAGAACACGGAAGAGGCGGAATCGATCAGCTTGGAATGCGTGTAGCCAAACAGAAGATATAGTCCGTGATTGATACGCTGCTCTACTTTGGCCTCAATCGCGTTGTAATTGGTACTGCCTGTGTTGTTGCGATAGGTAGCGATGTTGAGGAAGCGCGGATAAGGCTTCAACAGTTGCGCGGTCGTGATGGTTTTTCCGCCGATGGAACTCGAGGCCGGCAGTTCGCCATAAAAAGGATTCGCAACCGGTGTGAGCAGAGACGCACCTTCCGCCAGTTGGTCCTCCGTAAGCTGATTCAGGTTTGAGTCGGGAATTCCGACGTGAACGATGTGCGATCCAACATAGGCGACTTCAAACGACAAGTTACTGGTGATCTGTCGCTGGACCGCAAGGTTCCATTGTTCGACATATCCGGAACCGGATTGACGGTTCACGGTGTAAACGCTCTGTCCGAGGCCGGCGTCTGGGGTCAGGGGGATGGGCGCGACGCTTGGTCCATTCGACAAGGCGAAAGCGGCGTTCACGTTGTCGAGAGTCCTCTGCTGCACATTCTGGATGAAAGGGAATTGCGGAGTCGTGAATGGTGTCGTGATGCCGGACTGGTCAATGAAGACGATACCGAACCCTGAACGCAGCACCGTTTTAGGAGTGAGCATGTAAGCAAAACCCAGGCGGGGAGCGACGTTTCCATAATGCAGCTCACGAGCGCTGGTCGAATTGCCGTCCTGGCCAAGATAGTCAAGCTGCTGCGTCTGCAGGTTGAAGACAGCTCCCTGATTGTTCTTCTCTGTCGAGGGGAAGTGGAGCGTGTAGCGTGCGCCTAAATTTAAAGTTAACCGATCCGTCACCCGCCAGTCATCCTGGGCGAAGAACTCGAGGATATGATCGCGCGGACGGATAATGCTGCCTTGCAGATCGATCTGGAAGTTATCAACCTGTCCGAGAAGGAAGCTTGCAAAGGGGTTGCCGGTATTGGTGACTCCCTGCTGGTTTGTACCGGTAACGGTAAAGCCGAAAGCGCCGGTGGGATTGGGCGGAGCGACTGCATTCAGTTGATACCAACGAAAATCCATACCGGTCTTGATGGAATGACGGCCATGTGTGTACGAGAGATTATCGACCAATTCCCAGACGGAGGTCTGATATTGCGAGAATGTGTTGGCCGAAGGACCTAACTGCTGAAAGCCGGTGATGGTGAACAGCGGCAAGGCATCGTTGAATGCGGCATTTGTTGGAATGCCTGGAATTCCAAGGGTGTTCGAGGTGGTGCCGCTAAGGACCGGCCCGTCGATGTTGTTCGAGCGCCGAGTGTAGCCAAGGCGAATGTCGTTAAGCAGATGATCGGAGAAGATGTGGGTCTCATCCAAGACTGCCTGCTGACCACGTACGCGCGAAAGGCCCAGGACGCCGCCAGTTCCGACAACCGATCCGGAAATGGCGCCGCTTCCATCGGGGAAGGGCGTTACAGGATTCTCGACCTCGTTATAAAAGGAGTATCGCCCGAAGGTGCGGTCACGGTTGGTGAGAGCGGCATCAATACGCAGGTCGAATTGATTCTGGTGGTCTGAATCGTTGTCGGTACGCGTGTAGTTGTTGGCTGTACCTGACTTGGTTGGTAGCGGAAAGCGAGAGAGCAGGCTCACGGCTGCAGGATCAAGTGGAGTATTGATGGCGTCGTTCGGGAACTCCTGTCGCACATACTGGCCATTGACCAGCGTGGTAGTTGACGGATCGTAGATGTGCGCAACCCCCGTGAAAATGCCTTGACGCTCGGCGAGGGTCGGAACAGTTGAGGTACGCGTCACCCCGATAAGCTGTTTGAGACCCTGATATCCGGCAAAGAAGAAGAGGCGATCTTTGAGGATCGGTCCACCTAGTGTTGCGCCGTAGAGGTCGCGGCGATATTCGGGCTTACGAGTGCTGGTGGAAAAGTAATTCCGAGCATTCAGCGCCTCATTACGGAAGAATTCGTAGGCGCTTCCGTGGAATGTGTTTGAACCTGAACGTGTGGCGACATTGACTACGCCTCCGTTGAAACGGCCGAACTCGGCGGGAACGTTGTTCGCTTCCACGGTGAATTCCTGGATGTCGTCGATGATGGGGAAGAAGACAACCTGGCCGGGTTCGGGTTGAAGCGCCGAGATGCCGTCGTAAAGGTATTCATTCGTGCGAGGCCGTCCGCCGTTGATGCGTGGCAACACCGTTCCTGGCGGCAGCTCGACTCCGGGAGCCAGCGTCGCCAGTTGCACAAAGTTTCGAGAGTTGAGCGGCATGGCGACGACGGTGTGTCCAGGAATATTTGTCGAGATATTACTTGTATCGGATTGCAGGAGTGGTGGTGCGGCATCAACGGTGATGGTCGATTCCTTGTTGCCCACGGTCATCGTGAGATCGACGTCAGCCGTTTGGCCGAGGAGCAATGTCACATTGGTGCGGCTCAGGTTCTGAAAGCCAGCGGCGCTGACGTCAATACGATAACTCCCTGGATTCAAGCTGCTGAAGACGTAAGTGCCAGACGCGCCGGATGTGGTTTCACGGCGGATATTCTTAGTGGCCTCGATCAATGTGATACTCGCGTTCGGAATGGCGGCTCCCGTGGAATCAAGCACGCGCCCATGCAGTTCCGACCGGACTTGAGCAGAGAGAGTGGCAACGAACGAAAACAACAGGACGACGGCGGCTGGAGCAAGCGTTCGGAGCTTCATAGGGGGAACCCGCACGGCGCCCAAAAGGAGAGGTGATTGGGAGCGCTTTTTAGATACATGAATTTATACGACTTAAATCATGCAGTCAAACGATTTGGGCGGAGGGGCTATTCCTGCTTGTCGAGACGCTCGATCATGACATTCGTGGACTTGATGAGAGCAGCAGCGGTATCGCCTTTCTTCAGCCGAAGCTCGCGAACGGCGTTGGCGGTGATGATGGCTGTAATGTGAGTTTCTCCAACGGCCAGCACAACTTCGGCGAGCAGGCCATCAATGCGAACGCTGACGACTTTTCCTGCAAGCTGATTTCGACCGCTCACGCGCCGGTAACGCTCACGCGATTCGGTTACAGTCTTCGTCTTGTCTTTGGCAAGAAAGGGACGCAGCGAAGTTTCGCTGATTCTGTGGTGCCCGCCTGGCGTTTGAACGGTCTTGAGCTTTCCGGAGAGGATCCACTGCTTAATGGTCGAATAGCTGATTCCAAGAAGACGGGCTGCTTCGCGTGCAGTTAGCAGGTTCGTAGGCGTCGGCATGCGGTAATGTTTAGCACCTTCGGTGGAAAGTGTGAATCGAGAAATTGGAAGGCGTGATCGAAGCCGGCTGAGAAGAGAGGCTGGGGGAAGTGCTAGTTGACGTTCAACATCATCAAGGCGAACAAGAGCGGCAAATAAAGCACCGTAGCTTGAAGCAACTGGCGGGCAGGAGCTTTCGAACGCGGTGCATGGGCGGGAAGTTTCTGCGAAGCCAAGCGCCAGCCGAAGAAGAGAAGAGCCACTCCAAGCAGGAGCGAGCCGAAAAGGTACAGGCGTCCGGTCATGCCGATAGTGGCAGGCATCATGCTCACCGGGATTAGTGCAATCGAATAAAGAATGATCTCGCGAGCGGTGGCTTTGCCGTCGGAGAAGACGACCGGGAGCATGCGGATGGAGGCGCGTTCGTAGTCTTCTCGATAGAGCCACGCGATGGAGTAGAAGTGAGGGAACTGCCACAGGAATAAGATCGTGAAGAGAACGATCGCCTGCCAGTCGATGTGATTGCGGAGGGCGACCCATCCGAGGACGGGCGGCATAGCTCCCGGGAAGGCGCCGACGAAGGTGCAGATCGTGGAGACGCGTTTCAGGGGCGTATAGACGCCGAGATAAACAGCGGCGGTGGCAAACGTCAGAAGTGCGCACAGGGCATTTGTGGTCAGCCAGAGATAGGCGGTGCCGCCGAAGATCATCAATGAGGCGGCGACGATGGCGTGCGCGAGTCCCATGCGCTTGGAAGGCAGAGGACGGTTCGCGGTGCGTAGCATGCGAGCATCGCCTTCGCGCTCAAAGATTTCGTTGAAAGCGGCGGTGCCGGCGGAGACAAGTCCGATGCCGAACAGGGCGTGGAACAATATCCACGAGAGAGACGAAATCCCGGACTTGTACGCGGCGAAGTAGAAACCTGTCCAGGCCGTCATGACGATCAGCGACGTGACACGCAGCTTTACTAGCTCGGAGTAGTCGCGGAGCAGGGTACCAATGCGGCTGGGAGTTTCGGCGAGTGGCTGCGATACGGCGCTCATGCGGTCACCGCCTTCGTGCCGTGCCGCAGAGCTTCTTCCTGCAGAACCGGAACTTGACGCCATGTCTGGATAGCGAGAACGACGGCGGTCGCAAGCAGCAGCGCTCCAGTCGCAACGTGAGCGACCGTGGACCAAACCATCATCGGCTGTGGCTGAACGGCGTCGTGTCCCCAGACAACTTTCGTGAGGAACGAGATGAACCCGAGGCTAAGCTGTGCCATCAGCAGCGCCAGCATCATGATCGCAGGCCGGCGGAGTGATTCGAGTTGCGAGTAGTAGGAAAGCACCCGAACGGAAGTCCAGGTAAGAACAATCGCGACCACGGCGGCGTTAAAGACGTGCGGCTCCCAGCTCATGCCTTTGTGGCGGAACATACCGCCGAGGATCAATTGCACATAGAGGACAAGAACTGACAGAAGCGTGAGTGCGATCAAGCTGGGCTTGCGGCGGTCAACGGCGGTCCTCTCAACTTCGCCGGTGTACTTGCGCCCGGTGAGGATTGCAATCGCAACGGCGATACAAAAGAAAGTTTGTCCGACAAGCGCGTGAGCGGTGGAGACAGCCGGCGGCAGATAGTTCAGCACCGTAACTCCGCCGAGCACGGCTTGGACAAGAATGGTACAGAGCCCGCCGATGGCGAGTTTCTTCATCCAGCGGCGGCGATCAACCATCAGGGTGAAGATGGTGATTCCGAGCGTGAGCAGGATGGTGAAGCCGGCAATCATGCGATGGCCGTGCTCGTAGAGAACGCCTCCGACCATCTTCGGCATGCGGAAGGTATGAAAACTGGTGGGCCAGTCGGGGACCGCAAGCCCCGCATCGTTGCTCGTAACAAGCGCCCCGGCGACGATCACGAGGAAAGTCGCGAATGCCGTGAAGAGGGCATAGTAGTGATGGGCCTTGTTGTAAGGGGTGGTCAACGGCGATGCCAGAATCCGCTCCTTGAAACGCTTGCACTGGTTGGCCGGGAACTCGCGAGCCAACCCGATATCTTATCACTAAGACCTGTGATCCCTGTCACTTATAGATGAGGACAGAGTGAGTGCGGAGACTAAAATGGGAAATCCAATCACGGCGCGTTCTTAAAGGTGAAATCGGCAGCTTTCGATTCCTTCGGGCCGACGGTAATTTTCACGTCCTGCTCGCCGAGCCGCTCGTGTATGGCGGCGACCGTGTATGTGCCTGGCGGCAGGCCGGGGATCGAGAACTTTCCGTCTTTGCCGGTCACGGCGAAAAATGGGTGCGAGACGATGCTGAGATTCATGCGCATCCAGGGATGCTGGTTGCACTTGATGGGAATCATGATTTCAGGGCGATCGAATTGTTTCTGGATGGGATCTGCACCCGCCATCTGCGATTCGTTCCATTGGCGGATCTCACGCGGCATCATGTGGACGTTGTGGGTCGTTTGATCGTCGTTTATAAACTCTACCGACTGTCCGACCATCGCGGCGGCGGTATGCGGAACGTAGCGGCAGCCTTTTTGCGCAATCGTCACAGGCTGTGAAGGCGGCGTGAAGGTGTAGTCGTCAAAGCCATCCTTGATGTACACGAAGACATTCGCCAAGTCACCGTCGGTGACAACCAGAGATGGATCGAGGTTGGGACCGTCTCCACAGGCGGGATCCTGCGACATATCGATCTTCTGCACAGCCGAAACAGGGCCGCTGAACTTTATGATCCCAGAGATAGTGGCGGCAGAGGCCGCATCAGGAGGAGTGAAGGGCTTCGTCGCCCGGTGCGCGACGGGGGCTTCGTCTTTGCGATTACACGAAAAAAAGAAACATGACAGAGCGACGAACAAGGTCGCCCATGCGAAGCGGTTCATCGATGTATTTAAGATCACTGGTCATTTTATCGCGAGAAAAGCTAGTGCCAGGTTGGCTGTGAATACGAAAACGCCGGTCGAAGCGACCGGCGTCCATAACGTTACTTTAACGGTTAGACCATCGCTGGTTGAGGTTCCTTGGTCTGCATCTCCATGGCAGCGATAACGGCATCGGTGAACTGGGTGGTGGAGGCGGAGCCGCCGACGTCTTTCGTCAGGTTCTTCTTGTCCCGATAGACGTACTCGAGGGCGTTGCGGATCTTCCACGCAGCCTCGTTTTCACCAAGGTGCCGCAGCATCAGCAGTCCGGAGCGCAAAACTGCCGTGGGATTCGCGAGATCCTTACCGGCGATATCGGGGGCGGAACCGTGGACGGCTTCGAAGATGGCGATCTCGTCGCCAATGTTGGCGCCAGGGACAAGACCGAGTCCGCCGACAAAGGCGGCACAGAGGTCGGAGATGATGTCGCCGTAGAGGTTCTCGAGGACCAGCACGTCGTATTGATATGGATTGGTGACGAGCTGCATGCAGGTGTTATCTACAATGTGCTCGCCGTAAGTGATCTCGGGATAACCCTTGGCAACATCGCGCGTGCAGCGGAGGAAGAGGCCATCCGACAGCTTCATGATGTTGGCCTTATGAATGCAATGCACACGCTTACGATTGTTCTTGCGCGCGTATGCGAAGGCGAACTTCGCAATGCGGGTGGAAGCTTTGGCCGTGATGATCTTCAGCGATTCAACCACTCCAGGAACGACTTCATGTTCGATGCCTGAGTAAAGACCTTCGGTGTTCTCGCGGATGATGATGAGATCGACATCCGGATAGCGCGTCGGGATGTGGGGAAGATTCCGAATCGGACGGAAATTCGCATACAGCTCAAAGCGCTTGCGAAGCGTGACGTTGATGCTAGCAAAACCGCCGCCGATCGGCGTTGTAATAGGCCCTTTGAGCGCTACTTTGTTGCGCTCGATGGCATCGTTCAGGTCCTTGGGAATGTACTCGCCGTATTTTTCGTAGGCATCAGCGCCCGCGGCGTAGCTTTCCCATTCGAACTTGACGCCGGTGGCTTCCAGAATGCGGACGGCAGCGCCTACAACTTCGGGGCCAATGCCATCGCCGGGGATCAACGTAACTTTATGCGCCATATGAGTGGTCAGTATCCAGTATCGAATAAAAGCTTTAAATCTTTACGCTGGACTTCTGCGGAGAAGTGGAAGGTTCCTTCGTCTTCACGAGGTGCTGGAGTTCTTCCATGAACTCGGTGATGTCCTTGAAGTCCAGATAAACCGAAGCAAACCGCACATAGGCGACTTTGTCGTGCTTACGCAGGCGGTTCATGATAAGTTCGCCAATTTCGCTGGTGCGCCGTTCGCGTTCGGGTGAGTCAATGACGAACGTTTCCGCCTCGTTGACGATTTGTTCGAGCTTACCCATCGAGATGGGCCGCTTTTCGCACGCGCGCAACAGGCCGTTCAGGACCTTCTGACGGTCGAACTTCTCGCGGCGGCCGTCCTTTTTCACGACCATGTAGGGAATCTCGTCGATGCGTTCGTAGGTGGTGAAGCGCTTTTCGCACTTCAGGCACTCACGACGACGGCGGATCGACTCGCCTTCCTTGCTTTCGCGGGAATCAACCACTTTATCGTTGGCAAACCCGCAGAACGGACATTTCATGGATTAGCGTAAGCTCTCAACACCGATAGCGTTCGCTTCCATTGTAGCAGTGATGTTTTGCGTGGAAGCCTGTGGCTACGCTGGTTCGTGGCTTGGACCGTGTTCGTTCTCTTTCTCCGCTTCTTCGGAAACTTCCGTGATCTTCCGGAGAGAAATATGCTCAAAACGAGCGAGGATCAGACCGAGAGGGGCGACGGAAATGAAGGTCACCAGCCAGAACATGATCCCGGCGGCCACGGCGATCTCAGGCTGACTATTGAAGCTGTTATTGAGGATGGCGATCGTTGCCAACTGGGATCCGCCGCCGATAAACGGAAGCTGCGCTACACCGCCTGCCACACTGGCGCCCATGAGGAGAATCGCCTGGGGGAGGCCATAGTCAGAGAGCCCACTGCTGGCAGCGAACGCATGCAGGACCTGGCGGTAAGCGAGGGCCACCAGCATCCAGATCACGAAAGAGATTCCCGTTGCCTGAAGAAAGGAC
>CAYWSM010000212.1:0-20217 GCA_964460935.1 uncultured Terriglobales bacterium
GATTCTCGACAAAATGCAGGTTGGCGATCGTGCTAAGAAAGTCCTCGTAGCTTTCCAGGGTAGTCCATGGCGTGAAAGCCACAAACGTGGGACTTAACGTCAGTCCGACTTCGCGGAAAATCTCGATGCACCGGAAGAAATCCGCGCGCGTGTGGCCTTTGTCGAGCTTTGCGAGGACGGCGTCATCCAATGCTTCGACGGCGCTGACGACGAATACGCATCCCGTTTCCCGCAGAATCGGCAACAAATTCGCGTGTTTCAGCAGGTGTTCCACTTTGATGGTGACGTCATAGGTGACACTGGGAAATTCGCGATGGAGGGCCCGAACGATTTCGGTTGCGTGACTGGGTCCGTTGAGAAAGTCGGGATCTCCAAAGGTGATGTGTTGAGCGCCCGCTGCAACTTGCTGGCGAATGTCAGCAAGAACAACGTCCTTCTGCACGACGCGAAACGCGCCGTTGTAGATGGGGACAATGGGACAGTGGCGGCAAAGGTGTTTGCAGCCGCGACTCGCTTCGGTGTATCCGGTAATGCGCTCGTCGCCGTTGGGCAGACGCAACTTGGCGTAATTTTGCAGGCGTGGCAGAACCGATCGGTAGGGGGTGATGAATTGGAGCTTCTGAAGCGAAATAAGTGCTCTCGCTTTGTCATCACGAGCGGACGACAATCCGCGAGGGATCTGCTTTTCGATCACCCACTTGGCCAACTCCTGCTCAAATTCTCCGCCAACGATCTTTTCGATCCCAAGTTCACGCAGCATATCCGCATTCATGGGCGCATACAGACCGTACGCACACAACCGTGCCTGGGGATTCAGCCCCCGCACACGGCGAATCGCATGAAGGGCAATCCTTGTCGCGGTGTGCATCGGGAGGTAGAACGCGACAGCATCAGCTTCGGCGATCCTGCTCTCGTAATCGCGAAGAGCTTGTTGCGAGGTGTCGAGGCAGAAGACCTCGTGTCCCTCTCGACGTAACCACGCGGCTGGAGAAGCCAGTCCGAACGGCTGGTGGCCGAGTTCATACGTCGAGATCAGAACGATCTTCATCAACTCCCTTTTACGGGCTGCAGCTTCGCATCCTTTGAGGCAATTGCGTACCAACGACCGTTTCGTTTCAGGAATGTATCCGTGAATCGAAAGCTGCCACTCTGGTCCTTCCCGCCCAGTGTGAATCTTCCAGTCCAGACCCTGGTCACAATACCAGTATCGCCGTATACCCGAGTCACCAAATCTTTCAACTCGTAAGACTGCACTCGGTAGTCTTCCATGACGGCTTGGATGTATTGTGCCTTGCTGAACTGTCCGGTGTCGTCGGTGAACACGAAATCCGGCGAGAGCAATTCCTGCAACACCGTTTCATCACGGTTCTTGAACGCGTCACAATACTGTTGCTCGCGTTTCACCAGGTCTTGATTGTCGGAGCCGCGCTTATCGGCTATGGGCGCACTCTGCGCGTACAAAAGCGTACTCATCAACAAAATGAAAAGACATGTACTAAAGTTGCGCATAAATTCCTCCCAAGAATGTCCGATACTCAGGAAGATTCTTTGCGGCACAACGTACGCTCTCTTGCACTGAAATGCTAGCACCGATGCGTCACAGGCATTCTTGCCTGTGCCTGCCGTACAATCGATGGGTGAGCCTGATTGCCCTTTTTCCGCTCGACGTCGTGCTGCTCCCCGGAGCTCCTCTGCCCCTGCACATCTTTGAACCGCGTTACAAAGAGATGATTGCCGAGTCGCTGGAGAAGAACATAGCGTTTGGGATCGTCCGCGCCCAGCAGGATTCCGTGGCCGAGATCGGCTGCACGGCTGAGATCAGCGAAGTGGTGAAGAAGTACGAAGACGGGCGGCTGGACATCGTTACCGAAGGGCTCAAGCGGTTCCAGATCACTGGCCTGGATCAGGAACGGACGTTCCTGCGCGGCGAGGTGGACTACTTTGAAGACGATGAGGAACGGCCCGCGCCGAAGCCCGAAGCCGAAAAGTTGATTCAACTTCACGAGGAATTGCTGGCGGTCGCGGGAGCCGAAGCGACGGGCATCGAGGCCGATGATCCCCAGCTTTCGTTTCATCTTGCCGGCAGTATGCCGTTGGATCTGGACTTCAAGCAGAACCTGCTGGGGATGCGGTCGGAATCGCAGCGCGTCGCTGCGATGGTCGAGTACTACACGCTGTTAGTGCCACGGCTGAAGCGAACCCTGTTCGTGAAGGAAAAGTCGAAGGGCAATGGGCACGCGCTGTAGTCACGCTCTTGGTAACGTTGACTTCAGTTTCGGGTAGGACCAGAATACATTTAGCCCAGCGGGGGGATTTCCGCCGGGCTACCGGCTACTTCAACAATTGCCGGCTGATGTACGCACTAACGAGCACGGCCATCATTTTCCAATCGAAAACGATGGACACATGAACGTGAAGCGTGCGTACTCGACGTAGCTTCATCGTCACCTCCATGGTATTCGGCCCGTAGGTCGTTCGAGCGACTTACGGGCCTTTGATTTTCTGGCAGTTTCCCGCCAGAAGCTTGGCTACGCAGCCGCTTTCATCCCTACCAGGGAGGTGAATTCATGTTATGGAACAGGCGCAATTTCGGAAGTGATTTGCTAGACTTTGAACCTGCTAAATTAAGCGATCGTTCGCCCATTTTGGAACGCGCGCTTTAGTTGAAACAGGCCGCATGGAGCTTCGCTCCGCTTGACCGGGCGAGGGCGCCCGGTCCCACATACATTCAGTTCTCAAATGGAAAAGGCAGGCGCGAATGGCCTGCCCTTTTGTGAACTTTCAAATTGCGAAAACGCACAGCCAGGAATGGCTGTGCTACACGTTATGGGGCTTCGATCAGCTCCATCTTGCCGTCTTTCTTGCGATGCAGGACTTTTACCCGGCCCTGCGCATCGCGGAAGACGAACACGTCACGATCGCGGAATTCGGCTTCCTTGACCGCCTCCTCCAGCGTCATCGGACGCATCGAGACCGAATCGGTGGAAGGCACGATGTGCGCTTCGGTCATGCGCACGGTCGCGGGATAACTGTGGACGACGACCGGAACGGCAGTGGCTGCGTTGGCACCCACGGCCATACGCATTTGCTGGTTCTGACTTTGGATTTCAGCGGTATGAACTTCGCCGACCCATTTCTTCCGCGGCTGGCGTTTGATGTTTCTCCATCGGGTGCGATGTTTCACGACCTGCTTTTCGATATGCTCAAGCGCCTCGCCGACGGCACTGGTCATCTCTGTCGATTCGGCGATGCCAACCACCGGCTGGACGCGCGTGGAGACGGTGATCTCCGCTTTACAGCGGCTTTTCTGCATGGCCAGGATGACTTTGGATTCGAAGTTGTCGCCGAGAATGCGGGTGAGTTTTTTGAGGCCGTGTTCGACTTGCTTGCGGATGTCAGAAGTTACTTCGTACTGCCTACCGGTATATTCAACGTTCATCGAACTCCCCCTGTTAAACCGAACCGGCCATCCTCAGCCGCGTCCGTTGGGTTCAGGATCACTTTTGAACGTTTGCTACCCTTGCTGGAGCTTTCCCTCCGCCTTGGGTAGCCAAAACGGTAATCGGTTTTCGGTTTCAGTTATCGGGCAGAACCTCCAGAGAACAGTCACCGCAATTTGCACTGTTTGACCGGAGCTGTGTCCTTCCGATTGTGCTACTTCCTCCTGTGAGGCTGGTTGCCTCGGAGAAAATCTCTCAGTTTCTTCACTCGTCGAGGAGTGGCCGGAGTTTAGAACCTCGCCGCAGCGGCGTCAATCGGCAAAAACCGAGTAGAACCAATCTAGTTTTTCACTCGGCGCTGGTGCGTCGAAGGAATCTTCATATCCTCCCGGTACTTCGCGACCGTGCGGCGAGTGACCTGGATACCCTGCGACTGGAGGATGCGGGTGATCTGCTCGTCCGTTAACGGCCTGGCGGGATCTTCCTCGTCAATCAATTTCTTGACTCGGCGCTTCAGGATCAGCAGCGATGTGTTGCCACCTTCCGGTCCCTGCACGCTTTCACTGAAGAAATAACGAAGCTCGAATACGCCTTGCGCGGTATGCGCATACTTATTCGCGACCGCGCGGCTGACGGTGGAAGGATGCACGCCGATTTCTTCGGCGACTTCCTTGATCATCATCGGCTTGAGCTGATCGATGCCCTGATCAAGAAAATCGCGTTGCCGGCCGACGATGGCGTAGCACACCTTCATGATCGTCTGCTTGCGCTGCTCGATGTTCTTGATGAGTTGGATGGCCGACTTATAGCGATCCTTGACGTACGCGCGCACGTCTTTTTCTGCGGCGTCGCGGTTCAACAAACGCTTGTAGCTGGTGTTCAGCCGAAGCTGCGGAACGTCATCGTCATTCAGAACCACGATGTATTCGTCACCCTGCTTGATGAAAGCAACGTCGGGCTCGATCAGGCGAGGCTGCACCTGGTTGTAGCGCAGACCCGGCTTGGGGTCGAGCGTGCGGACATACTCCAAAGCCGCCTGGATGGCCTCCAGCGGACGGCCAATCGCCTTCGATATCTCTTTGAACTGCTTGTTTTGAACCGCTCTCAGGTGCTTGTCAACGATCTGGATCGAATCGTTCAGGATCTCTTCGGTCGTGCCGTTGACGCCGGTCTCGTCCCGCAATTTCTTGTGGTAGAGAAGCTGGGCCATCAGGCAGCCGCGAACATCACTGGCGGCGACACCGATCGGATCCATTTGGCGGACAATGTCGATAGCTTGGCGTAAGTCGACGCGGGTGAACATGGCGCCGGCATCAAGATCGGTATTCGGATTGACTGGAGCCGGAACTTCAATCGGAGCATCGGCAACCAGCGGAGCGGGTTCGTCGGCAACAGCAACGGTGGTGTGGTGCGACTCTTCAGAAGCTTCTTCGCCGGCCTCGGCCGATGACTCAAAGGAGCCATCACCATTATTTCGGAGTCCTAGAAGGACTTCGGCGGCCTCGGCAGACTCGCCGTCACCGACCACGATCTTCGTCTCGGGCTGATCGCCTGTTTCTGTCACCATCGCCTGCTCAACCGGACTGGGAGCGCGATAGTCGAGATGCGCCTGCTGCATCAGCTCATCTTCGGTGGCGGTCAGGTATCCATCATCGTTCAGGTTGCCGATGACGAGTTCGGCGGCGATGCGGACTGGTTCGGTCGTGTGAATCGCGCCCAGTTGCCACATCAGGTGGTCGGTCAGAGTACTGGGCTTCGAGAGGAAGTTCTCGAACGAGGGGCGCTCGACCGATTCGATTTCGGAATTCGTGCGATAACCAGGGTCCAGGTATTCCTGGAAGAAGGAGCCGAAGTCGATTTGCTCGAAGGGATCGTCTTTTCCCTTGAATACGGGATCCGCTTCTTCTGCGGCGGCCGGGGAGGTGTCTCGGTCGCGGGCTTCTTCGCGGGCAGCGACGTCGTCGATGAGTGGAACCGTGGGATCGAGCTCTTCGAGGACGGGGTTCTCCACCATCTCGGCGGTGATCATGTCCTTCAGCTCGAGCTTATTCAACGCCAGGACAGAGACCATCTGGACGAGACCCGGCGTCAGAATTTGCTTTTGGCTAACCTTGAGGTTAAGTCTGGGCTGAAGAAGTACCATTTGCTCGCTATCGGTTCCTAGACGAGCGAGAAACTCTCGCCTAAATAGACGCGCCGGACCTCAGGATCGTTGCCGAGTTCCTCGGGACTACCGGTGCGGAAAATCTTGCCTTCGTTGATGATGTAAGCGCGATTGGTCACAGACAACGTCTCGCGGACGTTATGGTCGGTGATCAACACGCCAATGCCGCTGCTTTTCAGATCGAAGATTATCTTCTGGAGGTCGTCTACGGCTATCGGGTCGATGCCCGAGAAAGGTTCGTCGAGGAGGATAAAACTGGGCGAAATGCACAGCGCCCTTCCGATCTCGACTCGACGACGTTCGCCACCGGACAGAGCGTAGCCCCGGTTCTTACGGATGTGCCCGAGTCCGAGCTGTTCGATGAGACGTTCCATGCGCTCCCTACGCTCGTGCCAGGAAATGGGTTGCGATTCCAGCACGGCCAGGATGTTCTCTTCGACCGTCAGCTTGCGAAATACCGACGGCTCCTGGGGGAGATAGCTGATGCCATAATTCCGGGCCCGTAAGTACATGGGCACGGTCGTGATGTCAGCTCCGTCCAGATAAATGCGTCCCGTATCGGGAGGGGTGAGACCCACAATCATGTAAAACGACGTGGTCTTGCCCGCACCGTTCGGACCCAGGAGACCCACCACCTCACCTTGGGTGACGTGTAAGCTGACTCCGTTTACAACTCGGCGACCTTTGTAACTTTTGCCGATTTCTTCGGTCGCCAGTGTCTGCATCTATTTGACAACTCTAGCTTTTGTGACGCTGGGAGCGGAATTCCCGCCCTCAACCAGCACCCTATCATCGTGGCTAAAGAAAGTCAACGAATCGCCGGTAACTTTGCCGTGTTCGGCATCAAAAATGCTAGGAGATCCGCCACTCAGGGTAAAACTAGCGTCCTTGGCCAGATAGACCAGACGGTTTCCGACGCCCCGGCGGTCCTGCTGCTGTATGACCACATGGCCGTCTGCCACCACCCTATCTAGCTGAGATGCCGCTTTTTCCGCTCCGGTAGAAGCCGATGAGCCGCGAGGTTGCAAAAAGACGGTGACCCGGTCGGCGCTGACCGTCCCATCGGCGCTGCGCAGGATGACGCCGCCGTCGAAGTGGGCTTGCCGCTCGGAATCCCGGTAAGTCAGGCGGGAGCCCGTTACATTTATGGGTGTCTGTTTCCTGTTTTGGGATTGCTGGACAAAAACGCTCGAAACAGACTGACCGGACTTGCCCTGCGCCACTACCGCCCGGTGGTCACGGTCAAAGTCGATTGTGGGAGCCTCGACGATGTTGGCACCCTGCCAGAGACGGGCGCCTCCACTGTATTTCGCTGTGCCTCCGTTACGGTGAGCGACCATGCTGCCGGCGGTTACATGGATGGGATCGGCGGTAGCCAGCAATGCGCCATTTGGTTGAGCCTCGATCTGCGAATAGGTGGTCTTCACGGAGCCATCGGCGAACGCGTCTCCGGTACGGCGGTTGACACGCATATGATCGGCGGTCGTGGTTGCACCGGCGTCGCTGATTCGCGGCGATCCGCTGAGGACGAACATTTCTGTTTGCGGATCGTAGGTCGCCTTCGAAGCCGTGGCTTCCGAACCGGGCTGTCCCGGCTTCGCGGAGGCTTCGGCGTAATGGAAATCGCCCTCCTGCACGATCCCAGCGAGTCCACCCGAAGGATTCATGGTCAGCGTAAGGACGTTACTCGTGGTGATCTTGTCAGGCTGACCGGGCGTTGAAGAAATCACTTTCGCGCCGGGCGATCCGACCAGGGTTGTCAGGTGTCCCTTCTTGTCGAAGGTGGCGATGAAGCGACCGGCCGTAGCTGTTGTCTTCGTGTTCGCATCACCAGCGGTTGAGGACGGCGTACCGGCAGAAGCCAGGACGATCTGCGCAGCGCCACTGGTTTCTGCCTGGCGGTGCGTTCCCATAGTGAAGTCCACAGCTTCAGCATTCAATGCGATCGACTGTCCTTGCGGGCGGTTCTTCGGCGGTTCCTGCACGAGGTGAACGTTTTCGACAGCGTGCACTTTGTCGAGGCGATTTTGTTTATCGAAATCAAGAATCACGCGTCCGGCGGTGCCTTGCATCGGCTGATCGCCTTGCGATTCAATATTCACACCACCTGATAGGACGGCAGACTGCAGCTTGTTTCCGGGATCGACCCGCACTTCCGCCTGCGGCGCTCGGACGCGCGTTTCGCTCTTACCACGTGAGACTGCGACGACATCACCCGACGCGAGCACCTTCTCGATAGTGTTGTTGTCTGGCCGCAAATAAACGGTGAGGTGCTGGGCATCGATGTCGTTTAAGGCGTGTGCCACGTGTGCCGAGATGAAGTCGATCCGGGGCGGATCTTTGCTGATGACACCTTCGCGCGCCGTTAGCTTGGCCGGATCGTCGCCACTTTGCTGCAACTGAATGTCGGAGTGCAGCGTTAAATGCTCTGCATTCGAATCGTAGGTGGCCCCAACCGCTGAGCCACTGGCCTGCGGAACGCGAAATTCCACTTTTTCCTTCGTGCCGGCAATCCCGGTGTTGCGGTTGAACTCCAGTCCACTGGTCTTCAGGTGGATAGGGTTCTGAAGCTCTTTAGGAGGACCAAGTTCCGGATGCAAATTCCCCTGCGCAACGCCTTGCAGATCGATGTGAACTTCTCCGTTAGCGCGCACAACGCCGGCCTTGGGATCGTATTCAAATGAGTTGCCGTAAATCTGGTCGAAGCGATTGCCCGTCGTGCCATAGACGACGATGTTGACGTCGCGAAGTTCGGCGTGCCCGGAAGTTTCCTGCTGAGCCTTCGAGGCGTGGATGGTGAAGAGGGTGCGTCCGCCTTCAGATTTCGAGAGCGTAAAACCCTCGCTCGAGGTCTGGATGTTGACTCCGAGCTTCTTCTCAGTTTTTTGTACGGCCCGCGCAATCCGGTAGCGCGCGTAGTATCCGCGAAAATAGAAGCCGGCGACAACCAACAGCAGCAGCACGATCGCTGCGGCGAACCAGAGGCGAAGCCGACGGGCATTGAGGGGCACGGATCTAGTTTATCTGGTGATCAGGCGATCTGATGATCTGGTGATCAAGACATGCGTCATTGTTTGATCCAGGTCTTCCCGCCGTCTGACGTGTTCCAACTCTCACCGGCGGATGTTTCAATCGTTCCGTGGGTGTCATCGTCAAAACGCATGTGGACGATGTTTCCGGTGAGCGAAACGTTACCGCTCTGAACCTTCAGTGGCTGCCAACTGCGACCGTTGTCTGACGAGAAGTACAGTAGGCCATTGTCGCCGCCAGCCCAGATGTGATCGCGCACAACCGCGACCGACCGGAACGTATGGTCGGAAAGCATGTTCTGCCAGCCGCTCTGTCCCATGTAGAGCCGCTGAAGTTGTCCCTCATTCGTGATCTGCCACTGGGTGCCGGTGACCGTCGAGATGATGGGGCGAACCTCATGGAATGGCGCTGCCGGCGCCATCAGATGTGGACGGGCAAGTTCATCTTTCTTGCTCTTGGCGAATGCATTCTGCGCTTCGGCGGCCTGTGGCAAAGCTGCCAGGCTTCTTGATGTCGTTGCTTCTTTCGGACTGACACTCGCGGCCTTATCGCTGGCATAGAGGTCGATTCCATTAGCTGGAGGGGCGGCGGCAGGAGCCTGCTTCATGTCAGGCGACGAAGTTTTTTGCGCTTGATCGGGCACAACGGTCGCCGCAAATCGATCCCGCGAATCTGTCGCGACGCCGGCAGGCGGTGGAGGAGCAGCCAGCTTCTGCGGGGCGAGAACTTTTGCCGTCGCAGGTGCGGTAGTTGTGATTCCCGCCATAACCGGACCGCCGGTCGGAGAGGCTGCGTTCGCCTGCGGCTCCGGCTCAATTCGCTCGTACCGTACCTGTTCCTGCAGATGGACAGCGCGCCGCGCCGGGGTGGATGGCGCCGGCTTGGAATTGACTGTCTCTTGATTCGGCTTGGCGCTCGGTGTGGCGCTGGCGGCTTCTTGATCGAGCTTGGCGCTCGGGGATGCAGCTACTTTTTCAGTCGCCATCTGAGGTGGTAGCGTTTCATTCAGGATTGCCGCTGTTGGCGATTTGCTCCGCTGGTGAGTTCCGAGTGAGACGGCTACAGCGACCACAGCAACCGTCGCCGCCACCGCTCCCCAGTGGAAGAGAGGCATCTCCCAGATCGCGCGCTTCCGGACGGGCTCCGGCACCGGATCAACCAACGGCGACCCGGCGAGCGCGATGACGTCGCGACACTGCGCACATACGGCCAGATGGCCGAGCACCTGCTCGTGCTCATGCGGCGTAAGCGCGTGTTCGGCGAAGGCAGTCAGCAGGTCAGAATCCGGATGCTGCTCCGGTTTCGCGATCTGCATGCGCTCAAGTCCGTGCCGTTCGGGTTGGGAGAAACCAGTCATTAGTCGTCAGTCGTGGGTCGTTAGCAACTCGGCTCTTAGCTGTCTTTCCTTAGAACGCTCAAGGGCCTCTTTCTTGCGCAAGGCTCTTGCGGACGTCGATCCCAAGATCGCGCACATCGGTCTCCAGAGCTTCTTCTGCCTGGCGCTTCGACATGCCCTTCTTGAGCAGGTTCTCTCGGATCGACTTGCGTAGAGCTTTCGTGATCCGCTCCAGCTTGCGGCTCGCCGTAGCCTCGTGGAATCCGAGCATCCGTCCGATCTCGGCCAGCTTACGTCCGTCCAGATAATACGACGAAAGAATCACGCGAGATTCGTTGTCGAGCGCGGCCAGCGCCTCATCCACGGCAGCATCTACTCGGGAATCGGTGCTTGGCAACGGCGTGGGATCGGAGGCGGCGAACTGGGCACCGCCATCCTCTTCTTCTTCAAGGCTGACCAGCCGCTTGCGCGAGCGATACCGGTTGATGAACTCCTGCGCGATCACCGTTCGCAGCCAGCCCTCCAGCGAACCGCGGCCCATGTACGAAGCGAGCTTGGAAACGCGCTGTCCGTCGCGTTCGTTCATGCCGTACAAATCGGCATAGATGGAATCGGCCAGGTCTTTGGCTTGCGATGATTCCTTCGCGATGCCCAGGGCTGCGTCATAGAGAAGCTCGCGAAAACGCGCCATGAACTGTTCCCATGCGCGTTCATGCCCGGCAGCACAGGCGCGGGCGAGGGCCAGATCCTCCAGGCGAAGGCCACCTACGAAATCTTCCGCCTCCGATTGCGTGGCGGTAGGTGGCAGGTACTTCTGCGCTATAGAGAGGACCCAGCGCTCGAACTCTGCCTGGACGATTTCAAACTTCTTGGCCTTTGAGGTCTGATAAATCAGGTCGCCCATCGCGGATACCGCAGCGATCAACTCGGGACGAATGGCGGATTGGGCGGTACCGGTCACGGCCTGTACTCCCGATGGTAGCAATTTTCTCTGCAAGTCTCACGGCCTTAGACGTTCTGTTCCCAGAAGGGAAACCCGAAGGCACCCGGGGCGGTTGCGAACCTCCAGATCCAACTCACCCCGGGTTGCTACCCCCCTCTTCATTGCCACGGTAACGTCCTCTCCTCTGTGACGCCCGGCTGAAACTGGCCGGGCTTTTTTGTAGAACCACCACTGCGAAAGAAGGCTCTCTGTGTCATCATTTCTGCATGCGGCTGCCTTTTCTTGTGGGTTTTCTTTTGTTCGGAACACTTTATCTTTCAGCGCAAGAACCAAAACAACAGCCATATTGTGAAGCAATCGGCAACGGGGTCGAGCACGCCAACACGTTGTCGCAAGCGTGCGAATTTGTCGAATCGCTCCGATTTAGTCTCCCCAATTTCATCTGTGAGCAACAGACTGAGCGATACGAAATAGCCATTGGTAATCAACTCGTACTACGCGATGTCATCACGGCACAGGTAACTCACGACAAATCCGGAGAGCGTTACAGTGATGTCAAACTGAACAAGAAACCGACTGACGCCAAGATGTCTGACCTAATGGGGATGTGGTCAGTGGGCGAGTTTGGCGCGGATTTGCAGGTAATCTTCGAGCCAAACTCACTTGCGAAATTCAAGTTTTTGCGCACTGGTTCGATTCGTTCTACACCTGTTTACATTTATGAATTCCAAGTAGCTCGTGAAAATAACACCTCGTGGGCACTGCACATGCAGAATGTGGCCACTCATCCTGGTCTGGTGGGTAAGTTGTCGGTGCGGCAACATGACGGAGCGGTAATGCAGTTCGCAATCGCAGCTACCGATCTTGTTCCTGAGTCGTACCTGATGCGGTTCAACAAGAATATTTCGTATGAGGAAATGCCACTGGGTGACGGTAGCCGGTTTGTACTGCCGACGAAGTCCGACTCAGAGATATGCCCAGCCGGAGGACATTGCTCGCGTAGCCTGATAACTTTTCGCAATTGCCACAAGTTTGCGGCCAAGTCTCGTATCCTGGCAGACCACGATTAGGCGCAGTAAATTACGCATCAGAGTAGGTGAGATTGCTGGTGCTACTTCAGGCACACCATATTTATTCATATTTGTGGGGGTAGTGATGGAACTTGCTTCGAAATCGTGCGTGCCGTGCCGCGGCGGAGTTCCGCCCGTATCCGGCAAAGAATTGGAAGACCTGCAAAAGCAGGTACCGGACTGGCAGGTTATAAACGGCCATCACTTAAAGCGGACGTTCACGTTTCCTGACTTCGTCTCAGCGCTGGCGTTCGTGAATAAGGTCGGCGACGTGGCCGAGAAGGAAGGCCATCATCCCGATATCTACCTGACATGGGGCAAGGCGGAGATCACAACGTACACGCACAAGATCGACGGTCTCACGGAAAGCGACTTCATCCTGGCGGCGAAAATCGACAAGCTTCGTGCATAGGTTCTTTTCGCGCGGATTACGCGGATAAAGCGGATTCTCGCGGATGATTTTTAGGTTTTCTATTTCAAACGATCTGCGAAAATCCGTGTAAATCTGCGTTATCTGCGCGAAAGGCTCTTCAATCTGAATATGAGCGCAATCGATAAAGTCCTGCGGCGCAATGCCGAGTTCGCACTGAACTACGATCCCAATTTCATTTCTCCCCGTCCACGCATGAACCTCGCCGTGCTGGCCTGCATGGACACGCGCATCACATTGGCCGCTCTCGGGCTCAAGCCGCAGGACGCGCACTTCATTCGTAACGCTGGCGGTATTGTGACCGATGATGCTCTGCGCTCACTGATCGTGTCGCATTACTTTCTTGGCACGACCGAGGTGATGGTCATCAACCACACCGATTGCGGCCTGATGAAGGCCAGTGAAGAAGAAATGCACAAGCACATCGAAAGGGAAGCAGGTGTTGCCGCCAGCGCTCCTGTGCGGTTTCATGCCTTCAGCGACGTCGAGAAAAATGTCCGTGAGCAGTTAGCGAAACTGCGAGCGCACAACTGGATTCGGCAGGAACTAATCATCCGAGGTTTCGTGTTCGACGTAAAAACAGGAAGGCTGACCGAAGTCAGCCCGTAGTTCCTGATTCGTAGAAACGGACGCGTTACACGATCTTCTTGCCGAACGCCGACAGCGCCAGTTCCACGGCCAAGTCAGCAGTACGGTTGTGCTCGTCAATAACCGGATTCACCTCGACAATCTCGAAGCTCAGCATGCGCCCGTGATCGGCGATGATCTCCATGGCGAGGTGAGCCTCGCGATAGGTGGCGCCGCCGCGTACGGGAGTGCCCACTCCCGGAGCGTCTTCCGGATCGATCCAATCCATGTCGAGCGACACGTGATAACCGGCGGTACCTCGCCCGGCGAGGCGCAAAGCTTCTTCCATCACGGTGCGCATTCCGCGTTCGTCGATATCGCGCATGGTGAAGAATTCGATTCCTGCACGACGGATGTTTTCGCGCTCCCGCGCATCCACATCGCGGATGCCGATCAGAACGCAATTCTCCGGTTGAACCTTGGGGCAAAAATTGAAGAGGTTCGCCAATTCGGCGGGGCCAAGCCCCATGATGGCTCCAAGCGGCATGCCATGAACATTGCCGCTGGGCGAGGTGTCGGGGGTGTTGATGTCGCTGTGCGCGTCGATCCAGATGAGGCCAATGCGCTCGTTGCGGCGGCGGAAGAATTCCGATACCCCGGAAACAGTTCCCGCCGCGACGGAGTGGTCACCGCCGATGACAAAAGGAACCTCGCCAGCCTCAAGCGTCTTGATGACCAGTTCGGCTTCCTTCTGGCACGTCGAGGTGATTTCTTTCAGATACTTTGCATTGGCATTGCCATATTTCTTGGTTTCGGCGATGGCGACGGCTACATTGCCGCCATCCTCCACGTGGTGACCGACCGCTTCGAGGCGGGCTTCGAGGCCTGCGACGCGAACGGCCGAGGGTCCCATATCGACTCCGCGGCGGGTCTGGCCGAGGTCGAGCGGAACGCCGATGACACGGATCTTCTTCGGGCTGATGCCGGAGGGCGGCTTTACGCTCTCCGGATGCCCGGGACTGGGGGTATCAATCGTTTCTGGCATAACAATTTTTTTAACTAGTTAGTTACACAACAGCTAGGGGTAAAGACGATACAGCATGCGCGCGAACGGGATCGTTTCCCGAACATGCTCAAGCCCACAGATCCACGATACCGCACGTTCAATGCCCATGCCGAATCCGGCATGCGGAACGGAGCCGTACTTGCGCAGATCGAGATACCACTTGAAGGCCTCTTCGGGTAGGCCATGCTCGTGAATACGCTGAATCAAAAGATCGTAGGACGACATACGCTGTGATCCGCCGATGATCTCGCCGTAACCTTCGGGCGCGAGGACATCGCAACAGAGCGCCACCTCGGGACGGTTCGGATCCGGCTCCATGTAGAAGGCCTTCACCACCGCCGGATAGCGGTGCACCATCACCGGGCGATCGAATTTCGAGGAGATATAGGTTTCGTCCGGTGATCCGAAGTCGCCGCCCCATTCAAACTTGTTCTCGAGTTCGCCCTTTGCATGACCTTCCTGCAGGATCTGCACGGCCTCATCGTAGGTGATGCGCGGGAACGGCGTTTTGATGTTTTCCAGCTTTGAGATGTCGCGCTCAAGCGTCTGCAATTCCGGACGGCGGCGCTCGAGCACACGCTGCACGATGAAGCTGATGAAGTCCTCGGCGAGCGCCATGATGTCGTCAATGCCGGCGAAGGCCATTTCGGGTTCGACCATCCAGAACTCGGTGAGGTGGCGGCGGGTCTTCGATTTCTCGGCGCGGAAAGTCGGTCCGAAGGAATAGACCTTACCGAGCGCGAGCGCCGTAGCCTCGATGTACAACTGTCCGGACTGTGTCAGGAACGCCTGCTCATCGAAGTAATCTACGGGAAACAACGTGGTGGTTCCCTCGCACGCCGCAGGCGTCAGAATTGGGGGATCGGTCCGAATGAATCCACGTTCTTCGAAGAAGTCGTGCATCGCCTTTTCGATTTCCGAGCGCACGCGCAGAATGGCCGATTGCCGCGGAGAACGCAGCCAGAGATGGCGATGCTCCATCAGAAAATCAACGCCGTGCTCCTTCGGCGTGATGGGATATGGATCGTCTTCTTTCACCTTCTGCAGTACGCGGACGTTGCTGACATCGAGTTCATAACCGCCGGGCGCGCGCTTATCCGCGCGGACCTTTCCTTCGACAATCAGGCTCGATTCCTGCGTCAGACCTTTGAACGCGTCGAAAACTTCAGGCGCAACGGCGTTTTTCGGAACGACGCCTTGCACCAGTCCGCTGCCGTCGCGTATGATCGGGAAAAGCAGCTTGCCGCTTTCGCGTTGGTTGTAGAGCCATCCCTGAATGGTGACGGTCTGGCCATCGTATTTGGATAATTCCGAGATGCGCGCAACAGGCGCCGTAACATTTGTGTTAGTAGTAGTGCTAGCCATAAGAAGTCGTTAGTCGTCGATCGTAGTCGTTCGCAATGCGAACGCGAATTGCATATTACTGTGCCACTGCGCTTTCCGCTTCACTCATCTTCCTGAATGCCGTGGCCATGCCTTCCGGAATATTGGACTTGCCCTCTCCCTCGATTTCCAGCAGCAACGGCGGAACATGGGGCGCGGTGCGCAGCAATTGCATCGCTTCGCTCCAATTGATTTTGCCATCGCCGGGCCAAAGGTGCGCGTCACGATCCTTATTATTGTCGTGAAGATGCGTCGAGCGAATGTGCTTCTTCATCATCTCGAACGCTTCGCTCACATTGCCCATCATGTGTGCGTGACCAATGTCGAAGCAGAATCCGACATCTTCGAAATGAGTCAGGTTGATGAACTCGACGAGCTTTTCGGGCGTCGAAAGTTCGTTGGGAATGTTCTCCAACAGCACCGTCACCCCGAGCGGCTTCGCGAACGCCTTCAAGTGCTCGACGGATGTCATCGCCGAATCGAGCTTCTTCTCGGTGAAATCTTCTCCTCCGACACCGAGGTGCTGCACGAGAAAACGAAACGGGATTTGTTCGGCGATTTCGATCGCCCGCTTGATTTCGTCCATCGCCGCAATGCGCTGACTTCTATCAGGCGAAGCGATGTTCAGCGGGGGATTGCCGCTCCTACCCCACTCGTAATCGCTGAACATGGGCGCATGGACGGAGTTCAGGGCCTTCCCCGTTGACTTGAACCAGTTAGCGATTTCCGTTACGTGCTGGCGCCGGTTGGCGTAATCAAAATGACCGCGAGAGGCAAAGATCTCGATGGCTTCCGCTCCGCCGCGGACCAAACCGTCGAGCAAGCCCGGGTGCAAGCGCTCGCGCACGTAAACGTAAGTGGACATCGCCTTCAGCATGTGTTCGTCTCCCTGAACTGCAGATCCCCGCGGGCTCAGGCCCGCTCATGATGACGATAGATCAGAACCCTAGTGCCTTACCATTATTACGCGGGTCGCTGGCCCCCATGCGTTCGCCGGTCAATGGATTGATGGCGATGCACTCGGCGTCTCCCCACTTCTTCCGCTTCTCGACCCGGTGGCCCATTTTCTCAAGGGCGGTCGCTTCCGCCTCCGGAAATGCGTCTTCCAGCATCGTCCGATCGGGCATCCATTGATTATGGTAACGGGGCTCGTTCACCGCCTGCTGGATATTCATGCCGTAATCGATGTAGCCCATCAGCGCGTTGCCGACAGTCGTAATGATCGTCGGGCCTCCAGGCGACCCCAGCACCAGAACCAGTTTGCCGCCTTTCGTGACAATGGTCGGCGTCATTGCCGATAGCGGACGCTTGCCCGGACCGACCTCATTGGCTGGACCCTGAATCAATCCATACATGTTCGGCACGCCAGGTGCGGAGGCGAAATCGTCCATTTCGTCGTTCAGCAGGAACCCTAGACCTTCGGCCGTTACATGCGATCCGAAGCTGTCGTTCAATGTTGTTGTTACCGCGACAGCATTTCCGGCGGGATCCACAACCGAGTAGTGGGTCGTGTTCTCCGGTTCCTTGGCGGCCATCACCAGCGGATGCGTTGCGGCGTAGCGTTCAAGCTGGTTGAACTCCGCAGGACGCTTCAGGTCCTGGCTCAGGCTCGCCTTGTCCGGATTCAAAGTGCCACGCCACGCGGCGCCATATTTTTTATCGATCAACGGCGCTACCGGAATCTCCGAAAAATCAGGATCTCCGAGGAACTCGGCGCGATCGTAGAACGCCCGCCGATAGGCTTCGATGGTCAGGTGTTCGGCTTGGGAACTGCGGCCCATCTTGCGCAGATCGTAACCTTCGAGGATGTTCAGCGCTTCCACCAAAACGATACCGCCGGAGGAAGGAGGCGGCGCACTATAGATGTCGTATCCCCGATACGTCCCATGAATCGGCTGGCGCTCTTTGACCTCGTAATCTGCGAGGTCTTTCTCGGTCAGCAGCCCGCCGTGCTTCTGCATATCGGCAGCAAGCGTTTTCGCAATCTGTCCGCGATAAAAGTCGTCGGGATCCCGCGCGATGCGCTGCAACGTTGCCGCGAGTTCCGGCTGCTTGAAGACCTCGCCGGCCTGGTAATACTTGCCGTCACGTTGAAAGATGCGCTTCGATTCGGGAAATCTGGAAAGGTTCTTGTCTTTGAGTTGCTCCGCATCGCTCGGAGCCAGTGCGTAACCATCGCGCGCAAGTTTGATCGCCGGAGCGATTACTTTGGCGAGCGGCAGTTTGCCCCAGTGTTCCTGAGCGTAAGCTAGCCCGGCCACCGACCCAGGTACCCCAATCGCCTTGTAGCCCACGGTGCTGAGCTCCGGGATCACCTGACCGTTTTTGTCCTGATACATGGTCGCAGTCGCGGCCGCCGGAGCCTTTTCGCGGAAGTCCAGAAAGTGCAGCTCACCCTTGCCGGTACGGAAGAGCATGAAGCCGCCGCCGCCGAGATTCCCGGCTTGTGGGTGAACCACGGCGAGCGCAAATCCGACTGCCACAGCGGCATCGACCGCATTCCCGCCCTGCTTCATGATGTCAACACCTGCTTGGGACGCCAGCGGATGGACGGTCACGACCATCGCATGTGTCGCTCGCACGGGCTGTGGTTGCACCGCATGAGCGGAGATTGCCGTCGCCGCGAGTATGCAGCTAAGTAGTAGTGTTGCCAAGGATTTGCGGACGAGTCTCATGACGCGCTGGCGCCTTCGCTCGAGTCCCCGCGCCGGAGGGGAAGGATCGAGGTTAGAACGCGCGGCAAGGGGCAGTCAAATGGATGCAGCCGCGCGGCCGGTGGGCCGCGCGCCATCTCAATGCGCAGGAACAATTAATGGTGATGTATCCGCCAATCATCCCGCGCATTTCTGCATCCAGAAGCTCGAAGGCCATACGCGGCGGCCGTCGGGCGTAGGAATGAACTGTCGCGCTTTGGCTGGCATTTTTGTATAGCTGCGGCTCCATCCGGGGAAACTGCTCTCCAGAACTTCTGGGCAGAGCATCAGCATGGCGCTGCTACCCCACAGGATCTGGAATCCAGAATTTGCCGTGAGAAACGCTTCCAGCAGATATTGCTCGGACCAGAACCACAAGAACCGCAACACGGCGTCGCGCGGATAGTCCGACGGATAAAAGATGTCGTGCATGTGAACGATCACGCCCTTCCGCAGGCGCGGCAGGATTTCGAAGAATTCATAAACAACGTCGCTGCCCACGCTGACAACGTGACTCGAGTCGATGAACAGGATGTCGCCGGCCTGGAGAGAGTCGAACAATTCAAGCGGTACTTCCTGTACGCGACGTGGAATCAGTAAAGACAGCCCGTCGAATCCGCGACGAAGGGTCTGATCGGGGTAAGGCTCGACGCTAATTAACTCGCACGGATTTCCCTCCGCGGTGTTGAACCTGGCAGCTTGCGCCATCAATCGCGTGCTGAAACCGCCGCCGATTTCAATGATGCGCCGCGGTTTCTTGCTTCGTACCATGCTGTAGGCGATGTCGGCGTCAACAGTCTCAAAGAATCCGTTGTTGCGGTGATAGAGCGAATCGTCTTCCCCGCCTTCTTCCGGGAACTGGAGTTCAAGTGAATAGCGGGAGCTTATCGTCGATGCAAATTCGGCCTGGTCGTCCAGGCGCAAATCAAGTCCGGGCGTGCGAGGCGACCAATCCCGTTGTTCCAGCCGGCGCAAATCTGGTATCGGCCAGTAGAAGTGATTGGGGAGCACAGTGAGTCCGACAGCTTGAAATGCGCGGAAAGCACGCAAGAATGCAGATTCGAACCAGGGCGTCCGCCGCAAAGATGAAAGCGCGGTCAACAATGGAGACCTGGTGCGGCTGGCGTCGGGTGTTGGCTGAGGAATCTCGGGTGATGGAGCAGTCCACGGCATGCCGTGGGCGGTCATATTTGCTGACATACGCACTTCCTGTGTGTGTGTTTAGTTGTGGGAAAGATGAGTTCGACCAGAACGCGGGATGTCCTCGCAAAAATAAGCGAGAGAACTCGGAGAGCTCTCGACAGAGAATCTCGCGCGCAACAAAGAAAACAAACGCCAGTGTTTGCTGATATCTGGCGCGACGAATCAATCTAATGCGTGAATTTTTAACTGCGCAGAGAAGTGAGACACGCGTTTGGAATTTATCATCGCCGTGAAAATAATTCTTTATCGCCGGAGTTGCTCGGCAGATTACCTGATCGCCATCGCTAGCGTTGGTTGGGATCGATATTGTCGATTAACAGACCTTCAACATCGAGTTTGTCTACTCGCTCCTAAACTGCCGGACAGCAGCAAACGTAATCGTTACATAGCGGCGGATGCCATCGAACATCTTCAGCTTTTTCGGACTGAGAAGAACCTGCTGAATATAGATTTTGGTGCTTTTCCAGCTTTTCTCATATCTAACCGCTGTCATTAGTCAGATCTGTTTCCAAGGAGCAGCTATGAAAGCGATGGTGGTGAAGGCCCCCAAGGCGCCGATCACGCTGGAGGAGCGTCCAAAACCGAAATCGGGCCCCGGACAGGTAGTCATCAAGGTGAAAGCCTGCGGCGTTTGTCACAGCGATATGGCGATGCAACAGGGAGTGTTTGCCTTCGGTAAATTCCCTATCGTTTTAGGACATGAAATAGCGGGCGTGGTCGACGAAGTCGGTCCGGGAGTGACCTGGCCAAAAGTCGGCGATCGCGTGGGGATGCCATGGTTATACGACTCGTGTGGCCACTGCGATTTGTGCGTGCGTGGTGACGAGATCATGTGTCCGGAGGCGACCGTCACAGGCATCAACCGCGATGGCGGATACCAGGAATACATGCT
>CAYWSM010000213.1:0-9048 GCA_964460935.1 uncultured Terriglobales bacterium
GTGCGCATTATCCTGATCGTCATCCTGATAGGCATTGTCGGCTTCATCCTTTATCAAGGATGGGAACGACCCGGCTCGAACCAGTTCGAGGCGGCCTTCAATCCCGGCGGCAAGGTGACGCTCGACCTGTCGGCGGGCGGATACACCATTCAAGGTACGACGAACAATAAGATTCGCGTCGAGATCGATTCCCATGAGAATCGCGAGGTGCAGTGCCGCATGAACGTCAGCGGATCGGACGCGAAGATCGCGATCGATGGCCCCTCGAACAATTTCAAGGCAACCATCTACGTCCCGCAGCGAACGGACCTAAACGTGGACCAGACGATCGGCGAATTGATCGTCTCGAACGTGGAAGGCAATAAGCATCTTGGACTCAACATTGGCCGCATACAGGTCGAAGTTCCCAATACCGACGCTCAACCTGAGTTCAATGGTTCCGTGATTATCGGAGACCTGCAGGCGAATGCGTGGGGTATTGAGAAAGGCGGGTTCTTCCGCAGCTATAGCACGCATTCATCCAGTCCATACTGGATCAAAGCGCATGTTGATATTGGAGATCTCGAGGTCGATGCACAGCCAACCCTGGGCGACTCACATGCGCAGCAGTCCAGTGACACTGATAAGGATGTGTCCGATAAGGATTCCGACGACGACACCGAATGAAACCGGCGCATAGCGCGATTCGAGCATATCGGTGAGCACACCGGAGACGAATACGAACGCAAACGGTAGCGCCATCAGGTAGTAGATCATCGCTCCCTGGGTCGGCATCCCAATGCCGAGCACCAGCAGAAGCGCGAAGACGATCAGAGGAGCTTGCGTCCCAAAGAAACGCGGCCGCTTCCAGGCAAAGAACGTGATAACGGCGATCACCAGCAACAGCGTGAACGTCGGCTGCTGGCGGATGAAGAATATGGCGAGCCACGACCAGGTAATTCCGGCGGTGTAAGTATCGGAGCTGAGCGGCAATAGATGCGAGGATAGGATCGCTTGCCACGCTGCACTTAATCGGAACGCATACGTGGCCCACAACACGATAGATCCAATCACGCATCCGGCGAGCAGGATCACCGTCGCCGCGCCGCGCCTCTCCGGAACCAGGTACCACATAAAGCCCAGCGCGACCGGGAGTAGAAAGATGACGGCCGGATGCGCCGCACAGGAGACGCCAATCGCTACACCGAGAAGCAGAATGCGCTTCCAGTTCCACAAAATGACTTCGCGGGGCGCATAGAGACTGTGCGACAGACCGATGGCGGTAAAGATCACGCCGAATGCGCCCCATCCCGCAACCACGTCCGGCTGCACCAGCGTGCTGTGAATGATGAAGAACGGTGAGAATGCATAGAGGATAACGGCGATGTAGCCGCCGGGATTTCCGTAGAGGCGCCGTGCAACGTACCAGATGGAAGCTCCGAACAGCACGCCAATCAGCATGAAGGGCAGTCGCGCGGCCCAGCGCCAGAATGGCGGCACTTCTTCCTCCTGGGTGGCCTGACTGGTCAGCACCGGAAGGGAAGCCAGCAGGCCCGTGATCGGCGAACCTAGCGCGTGCATGACGACTTCGCGACCACGCCACTCGTGCTGTCCCTGAAGGATGAAGGCAATCTCACGATCAGTTAGTGGAACTCGCGAGCAAAACCACAGGCACTGCAAAAAGAATACGAGAAGAATGAAGCCGGCGATAAACTGCGCGCTGCCGAAGCGCTCACGCGTGAAGAACCGGGACATTTATCTTCACTTTGTATCACGAGCAGCAGTTCTCGTCCCTTGTAGCTGGCGCGAGAGGGCCGAGCCATCTACACTTCCGTGACATGGAAGACACGCCCCACGTGCCCCTGCCGGAAGGCAATCCAATCGAACCAACGGCTCCGACAGCTCCTGAGCCTCTACCGGTTCCTCCGCAACCTTCGCTTCTGCGCCGGATTTTCAAAGGGCCGAACGGCATCCGTGCTGGGTGGAGACTTCTCATCTACGTCGCGATCGTGGCAGCCCTCCTGGCGGTGATCCACCTGTTGCGAGGTCACCATCACGAGTCGAAGCAGACACTTGAAAAGCCTGGGCCCACCATTATCGGAGAGTGGCTCGGTTTCGCCGTATTCGCCTTTGCAGCATGGGTGATGAGCCGCATCGAAAAGCAGCCCTGGAGCAATTACGGACTGCCGCCACGCAAGGCCTTTCGTTCGAATTTCTGGATCGGCGCTTTCTTTGGTTTCGTCGCATTAAGTTGCGTGATGGGATGCCTGCGGCTGGCGCACTGCTACTACATCGACAGTGTCGCATTGCATGGGCTCGAAGTTTGGAAATTTGCCGGCCTGTGGCTGCTTGCGTTTCTGGGAGTTGGATTTGCCGAGGAGTTCGTCGCGCGCGGATACCTGCAGTTTACGTTGGCATCCGGCATGAAGTTCTGGCCCGCGGCGGTGCTGACTGCTGCGCTGTTCACATTCGGCCATGTTAAGAACGATGGCGAAACAATTCTTGGATTGACCGACGTATTCCTCTTTGGAATACTGGCGTGCTTCATGTGGTGGCGCACCGGAGACTTGTGGCTCGCCGCCGGCTTCCATGCGTTCTGGGATTGGGGCTTGTCTTTCTTTTACTCGGTTCCCGACAGCGGCATGTCCGCCATGGGACACCTGTTCAACATCCGCGTGCAAGGCCCCGCCTGGCTGAGCGGCGGCAGCGCCGGCCCGGAAGGCAGCGTCATCAACATCATTTTCGACGTGCTGTATTTCGTGATCATCGCCCTGGCGTTCCCGCGAAGGCAGTTTGCGGGTTGGACTCGGCCGCCCAAAGAGAATATCGGGCCTGAGCAGGTTTCCGTGGTGGCGGGATAAAAGCAAAAAGCCGATCTCATGATTGGCTTCGGCTTAACGATTTAGCTGCTTTTTAGAAGATCAGGAACTTCTTCTTTTTCTTGGCGGCTTTGCCTTCGCTCGGCGTATCAGACGCTACGTACACTGGCTTGGTTTCATTCGGACTCGCGCCAGAATCGGTGTATCCCTCTTTGATGTCGATGAACGCATCTTCACGCAGCTTGGTGAGATAAGCGCGCAGCGCCGGTTGCAGCTTCTGCAGATAGATTGCTTCCTGGATGTTGGGCTCCACGTCCTTCAGGGGCGGAATGCCGGCAGGCGTGTGCTCAACAACCTTCAGGATGACGAATCCCTGGCGGGTCCGAATCACATCGGTGTATTCGCCGCTCTTCAACGCGAAGGTCTTGTCCTCGAGTTCCTTAGCCAGCATCCCGCGCTTGAAGCCGCCCAGTTCGCCACCCTGTGCAGCCGTCGGTCCATCGGAATACTTCTTTGCTAACTCGTCGAACTTCCCGCCCTTCTTTATCTCTGCCAGCACGTCCTCAGCTTTCTTTTCGGCGGCGGCGAGTTGTTCTGGCGTCGGGTCAGGCGCTTTATCGCCTTCCTTTTCCGGCTTTGTTGGGGCGATCAGAATTTCGCTCAACATCACCTGCTCAGGGCGCTCCAGTTCGGCTTTGTGATCGTCGTAAAACTTCTGCACTTCTTCTTTCGTGTTCTGGATGTGCGAGCCGACTTCGCGTCCGATCACGGACTGCGTAATGATGCTGTTGCGCAGGTTCTGCTTGAAATCTTCGTACGAGATGCCCTGTTGTTCGGCAGCCTTCTCCAGGTCTTCCATGCTGTTCAAGCCCATCTGCTTGCGCATATCATCGAGCTTCTTGATGAGTTCCGTATCGCCGGTAACACCAAGATCGGCGGCTTTCTGAATCAGCAGTTGCTGATCAATCAGGTCGCGCAGCAGGTCGCCCTGATGCTTGGCCACTGCCTCGTCCGGGTTCTCGCCTTTCTCGCGAGCTTCGGTTGCAGCCTGCTCTTTCGCCTTTTGCAGGTCGTTGCGAGTAATGATGGAGTTATTGACGCGAGCGACGATCTCTTCCACCACAGTATCGGCGGCGAAGGCAACGGCGGCCAGAACGAGTACAACAAGGGGGGCAAAAACAAGCTTACGCATGGGGATCCTGTGTCCATCATTTTACATGACCAGCAGCCTCTTGGAGTGCCTGACAGCCTCTGCCGAAGCAGAGTGGAGCGGAAGACGGTCATGAACCCTAACACCAGAGGGATTGCCCCGGTACGGGTTTCATTGCTAACAGTTAGAAGGACGCGGAAAGAAGGAAATCGCCCGGATTTGGCCTAACGGTTAATATGTACTAAGGATTATTGCTGCTGCCCAGCAACTTCGGGCCGGCGACAGCATCTTATATAGGACAGATTCCAGTAACTAATGAATACCAAAAACCTGCTCAGGATAGCCTTTTTGCTTGTCTTGGCGTTGCTGGCCACGTTGGCTTTGCGTGCTCAGACGGCGAGTCAGGCCACGATTCTCCGCCCGCCCGCCGGCGCTAAAGTGGCGCTTGTGGAGTTCGCCGACCTTGAGTGCCCCGATTGCGCCCGCGCGGCACCGCTGCTTGAAGAGGCGGCAAAGACCTACAAGATCCCCGTGGTCGTGTACGACTTCCCCTTGCCGCAGCATCCGTGGGCGTTCGACGCGTCTGTTTACGCTCACTACTACCGCTCGAAGAGCACGCCCAAAAACGATTTGGAGACGAAATTCCGCCTGTTCATCTATGAGAATCAGCCGGCGATCACGCAGCAGAATCTGCGTCAGTACGTGGATAAGTTCGGCAAGGCGAATAACGCTCCCGCTCCATTTATCGTAGATCCGCAGGGCAAACTGGCGGCGGCGGTTCGTGCGGCGAAAGACAAGGGCATCGCCGCTGACGTTCAGCACACACCTACCATCTACGTGGTAACAGCAAAAACCACGGGAACCCCGTTCGTCGAAGTCGTTGACCGCACCAATCTGTTCTCGATGATCGACCAAGCTCTTGCAGAAACGAAAGGCAAGTAACGCTCTTGCATCGGCAAACCCGTCCCCGCGTGGGACGGGTTTTTCGTGGTCCTTTCATTTTTCTTGCTGCTTTCCAGGGTTTGCCACCTATTAAGTAGCAATTCCACGTTGACACTGCTTTTCCCCGCTGCCTACAATCGCCGTGCAGATTTCCTCCCCCTTAAAGTTACGGCCAAAATTATTCAGGAGCATTGCCATGAAGCGGTTGTTTGCCTGGGCTCTTCTGTTGGCGCTTTCCATTCCGGTGTTCGCACAAACGGCGACCACCACTCCGGGAACGAATCCCACTCCGCAGGGGCGGAAAAAACGCGTTGCCATCATGGACTTCGATTACGGCACCGTTCGCAGCTACTCGTCCGCGATATTCGGTTCCGATATCGATGTCGGTAAGGGCATCACCGATCTGCTGATCAAATTCCTGGTTAAGGATGGCACCTATTCGGTGATTGAACGGCAGGCACTGGACAAGATTCTCGCCGAGCAGAATTTTTCCAACAGCGACCGCGCAAATCCCGCGTCGGCGGCCAAAATCGGCAAGCTGTTGGGCGTCGATGCGCTGATCATCGGCACAATCACGCAGTTCGGCAATGAAACCAAGAACACCAATATCGGTGGAGCGGGCGGAGCTCTCGGCGGCTTCGGCCTGGGCGGTTTCGGACACAAGAAGACCAAGGCGAATGTTGCTATTGACGCTCGCATCGTCGATATCGACACCGCGGAAATTCTGGGTGTGGCCGACGGAAAAGCCGAGTCCTCGCGCGAAAGCACGTCCATGACAGGTGGCGGCGGTCACTGGTCGGGATGGGGTGGCGGCCACGCGGATTTCGGGTCCAGCGACTTCCAGAACACCATCATTGGCGAAGCCGTCAACAAAGCCACCGAACAGCTCAGCCAGGGACTCATCGCGGATGCGCCGAAACTGGTCGCGCGCACCATCGTGGTCGAAGGCCTTGTCGCCGCGATCGACAGCGGTCAGGTGGTGCTGAACGTTGGCGCCAAGACTGGCTTGAAGGTCGGCAATCATATGAATGTCGAGCGCGTAACCCGGGAGATCAAGGATCCCGCGACCGGCAAAGTGTTGCGCAAGATGGCGAACCAGATTGGTGTCATCGAGATCACCGATGTGGATGACGTATCCGCAGTGGGCAAGGTCTTGTCCGGTTCCGGCTTTAAGGTCGGAGACGCCGTGAAGACGATAACGCAGTAAAGTCAAAAACAGGCAGTGTACGGAGACCCCGCTGAAGAGCGGGGTTTTTCCTTTGCGATCTAACCGCTAGATTCTCTGTGATCCGCCAAAGAATAAAGGGCGGGTTCGAGACCCGCCCTCGCGTGGGAAATATCTGGTTACGACAACTTGCGCAATACGTCGAAAGCGTCTTCGTTGTCCGGTTGCTGGCCGAGGTCATAAACCTTGGCCATCGCGATCTTGCCTTGCTTATCGATCACGAATACCGCACGTTCGTTGATTCCGGGAATGGGATCGCCTTCGCGCAGCACACCGAACTGCTTCGCGACTGCACCATGTGGATAGAAATCACTGGCAAGCGGGTAGCTGAGTGTTCCGATGTCACGTTTTTGCCAGGCAATGTGGCTGGGGATTGAATCGACGCTAATGCCCACGACCTGGGCATCGTATCCGGCGAATTTGTCGAGATCCGCGTTGTACGCCGGCATTTGTGCAGTTCACACCGGGGTCCAATCAAGCGGATAGAACGCGATGACGACGTTTTTCTTGCCCTTGTAGTCGCTGAGTTTGAACATGCTCTTGTTCTCGCCAGTGACCGCAGGGACAGAGAAATCCGGCGCCTGCTCTCCAACTTTCAGGGCCATCGTTTTCCTCCGTCAAATTAACAGCACGCAAAATTGTATGGGGCGGCAGATGGCGCCGCAAGTCGTGGACGTAAGGCTTAGCCCGGCAGACTACAATGGGCAAATGGCGGTCGAGCTATAGCATCCAAAGATTGCCGTACTCGTCTTCCGGAGCAGGAGGCTGTTCGATGTTCGGAATGAAACGCTACAACTACGAGTCGTTCGACGGAAAAGACTTGCTGAAGCAAGCTGCGCGCACCGGTTTTCGCAGCGGTCCCAAACCCGGCGACCGCGCGCCCGACTTCAAGCTTCGCTCGCTCGACGGAAAAAAGATCCAGCTTAGCGATTTCGAAGGCGAGAAGAACGTAGTGCTGACCTTCGGATCCGCTACCTGTCCGTTCACGACCGCTTCCATTCGCGGCATGAACGATCTCTACGACGATTACGGAGATTGCGATGACGTGCAGTTCCTGTTCGTGTATGTCCGCGAAGCTCATCCCGGCGAAAAACTGCCCGCCCATAATTCGGAAGACGACAAGCGCCATGCCGCCGAGTTGTTCCGCGACGATGAGGACGTCGATATGCCCGTCCTCGTGGACGATCTCGAAGGCAGCGTGCACCGCAAGTACGGCAAGATGCCGAACGCCACCTACATCATCGACAAGTCAGGACGCGTCGCTTTTCGTGCACTATGGACCAAGGCGTCGGTGATTGAAGAGGCTCTCGAGGAGTTGCTGAGTGTACAGGAGCATCGGGGCGTCGATCACGCCATCGTTTATGACGGAGAAAGCCGTTCCATGCCGATGACGAATGCCATCTTGAGCAGCCATCGCGCGCTCGACCGCGGCGGAAGCAAGGCGATTCGAGAGTTCCGCAGAGGGCTTGGCCGTCCTGGCAAACTTGCCCATTCTGCCGGCCGGTATGTCGGTCCCGTGGTTATGAATCCCGGCAAAACGATGGCGGCCGCAGGTTTGGCGGCAGCCGTCATCTCGGGCGGCCTTTACGTTGGCTGGAGGCTTCGCCGCGCCCGCCTGAATCGCTCGTTGGATCCTTACCACTACGGGCGCGCGCCGGAGTTGAATGAAGGCGATTACGCGGTAGGAATCTAAGACCGGTAATCAGAAGACAGTGAACAGCATTCAGTCATTGGACGGAATACGTCTCGTCCAAAGTTGTTGCGAACTGACTGAATGCTGATTAGTGACTGCTGAAAAATAGAAGGGGCACGGGAGTCATCCGTGCCCTGGGCGTCGAAACATCCGGCTCCCCAACCTCGCTTGTTACATCAAGCTTGCCGCGTCACTCGTGCAAGGAATGCCGTCAGCATGGGGGAGTGCTCACTCAAAACCGCGAACCCGCTGTCTGTCAGGACCATGTTGAGCGTCGCAAAGCCAACCGCCACGGCCAGCATGGCCGTCATCAGCATCCATACCATACGGACGAAGTGAACTACGAGATTGGCCCATCCGCCGGTGCGCTGTTCGACTGTGCTCAACTGTTCGATCCTCAACTGCTTCTGATGCGTGGAACACAGCATGAGGCTGTTTGCCAAGGACAACAACGTCACCGAGGTAATTCTCCGCGCCCTGCGGTAATCGAGCGGCGTGTTACGGAAGCACATCTTCGTTAAGCGCTCGTAAATCGCCGTCGCTAAAACCTTCTTTCTATTTGCGGTTTTGTGCCGAAAGATGCTGGATTTGCACTTCGGCTCTCTGGTAGAAACGCGTGGAATGTCCGGCATCCGCGCCTGCCATCGCTACGCTCTTCGCCGGACGATCGCTTTGGCCGTTTTCGCTGCGATGTTCAGTTTCCGGGCGGCCGCCCAGCAGCCCTTCTTCACCGATAACGCCGATGTTGCCGCCTACCACCACTGGCACTTCGAAACAAATAACGAGTACGACGCGCTGCCATTTTCATCCCGCCCCAGCGTTCATCAGGACACCCAGACCATCAAGTTCAGTTATGGGCTGTTTCGGAACTGCGAAGTTGGCATGGACTTCCCGCTGATCACGATCTTCAACACCCGTGAATCGCGTCTGGGAACGCCGTTCGGGCTTGGCGACGCCGATTTCACCATCAAGTACAACTTCCACCAGGAACATAAGGGCTCCGGGTGGCCGGCCATCTCAGCCAGTTTTAACTTTGAACCGCCCACGGGAGACGCCAACAAGCAGCTCGGCTCCGGACTCACCGACTACTACCTGAACAGCATCCTGAAAAAGACGCTGTCGCCGAAAACCATTCTGAACGTGAACGCCGGTGCCACCTTTGCCGGCAATACGGCAACAGGAGTGGTCGGCATCAGGACTCGCGGAACCATTCTTACCGGGGGCTCGTCGGTGGTACATC
>CAYWSM010000214.1:0-3495 GCA_964460935.1 uncultured Terriglobales bacterium
AACCTGGCGCAGGTGAAAGGCACCGGCCAGGGCGGCCGCGTCACGAAAGAAGACATCCAGAATTTCATTGCCGCTCGGGCAGCACAACCACAGCCCGCAGTTGTGGAGCCCGCTCGCCCTCGAGCGGCAGAACCCTCACGCCCGGCCACTCCCACTCCACCGCCAGTTCCGCTCCCCGGCGAAGTCGTTCCCATGTCGCAGATGCGCAAGGTCATCGCGCAGCGCATGGTCGAGTCAAAGCGCGTCAGCGCGCACGTGCACACCGTGTACGAAATCGACATGACGCGCGTCATGGGCCTGCGCGAAAAAATCAAAAAGCAGTTCGAGCAGAAGAACGGCGTGAAGCTCACGCCGACCACATTCTTCGCGCGCGCCGCCGTGAAAGCCATCCGCGAGTTCCCGATCATTAACACCAGCGTGGAAGGCGAAAGCATTCGCTACCACCGCAACATTAATATCGGGATCGCCGTCGCCCTAGATTGGGGACTGATCGTTCCGGTAATCAAGAACGCGGAAGAGAAGAATGTCGTCGGCCTCCAGCGCGCCATCACCGACCTCGGCGACCGCGCGCGCTCAAAGAAGCTGAAGCCCGAAGACGTCCAGGGCGGCACGTTCACCATCACCAACCCCGGCCAATTCGGCCAGATGTTCGGCCTGCCGATCATCAATCAGCCGCAGGTCGCGATCATGGGTATCGGATCGATCAAGAAGATGCCGGTCGTGCTCACCGACGAGAGCGGCACCGACTCGATCGCCATCCGACAGATCTGCCACGTTTCGCTCGGCTACGACCACCGTATCATCGACGGCGCCGTCGCCGACCAGTTCCTGCGTTCCGTTGCCCGCTTCCTCGAGGGCTGGAACGAAGAACTGTTGTAGAAACAGCCGTTGGGTGCCCCATTCAAGCCTTCTTTTGGCTTGAGTTGGGCAGTTCAGTCAGCCGTCAGCATTCAGTCATTCCGACCAATGCTGACGGCTTTTCTGTTTCTCTTTGTTTTTCTGTGACCTCTGTGTTGAGCTAACAGGTTTAGCTAAGCCCCAACCCCTAACTACTAACCCCTGCCTTCTTCGCCCATACCGACGCATTCAAACACTGCACCACCCCATCGATGATCTTCCCCAGCCCATCCGTAAACTTCTGCGGATCGACCACCTGGTCCTCCGCGATGGCATCCGTCAGGCTTAACGCTGCTGTGACAAATCCCAGCGCCGCGTTCTTCTTGTCCGATCCCGACCGCCCGGTAAACAGGCTCTCGATCCCTGTAATGATCGATGGTAAAAACGACACGCCCTGCAACAACTTCCCAAGAAAATTCATCTCGCCTCCAAATTAATTCAAAAAAATGTGGCACAGGCATTCCTGCCTGTGCCCAGCTTGCAGCCTCCCCACGAGGTCACCCTGAGAAGGACGTAGTCCGACGAAGGACCTATGTATTACCGCCCCCAATGCACTCTCAAAAACTCAATCCCCAAGTGCACGATGGTCAGCAAACACGCCAATCCCGCGCTCAATCCTTTCATCCGCTGCAGCACTTGCTCATGCCGCTCAACCTGTTCATGCAACTCCTGCAACATGCCCCGGCGATTGTCACCGCCGGTGACCCAGCGCATATTGGTCTTCAACTCCGCCAGGTCTTCCAATACCTGCTTTTCGAAATCTGTCATAACGGATAATCCACATGCAGCAGCGTCGCCGCCCGCGAGTAGCGTCCCGCCGCGTCGTACTGACGAATCCAATAGCTCACCACGCGCGACAGCCGCGGAACGGTAATCACGCGTGTGTTAAACCTGCCCACCAGATTGCGCTCGATCTGCGGATCCCATCCCGAATCGCTGCGCCGGATCTCAAACCCACCACCATCGATCGCATTCGATCCCATCTCCAGCGTGACCGCCGTTGACGTGACATCCGTCACCTGCGCTTGTGGCAGCCCGTCGAGCGCGAACCGTTCCACGTCCGGAATCGCGACGCTGCCGGAAGTCGGCTTCGTCGCGATTGCCACCGGTTCCGCCGCTTCGTTGGAAAACTTCATCGCCACCCAACTTCGATCATTGGCCGGATCGACCGCATCTATCGCAACTTCCCGGACGATCACATCCGCCACGCACCCACGCGACGAGGCCTCTAAATGCAGCACATCCCCAGGCCATACTTCCGGCACAAAGTCCGACCACCCGGCATACTCGCCCGCCCACCCCGTCTGCGTCGAATCATCCAGGATCGCCCGCGCCGCGTTCGCGCAGTCCTCCGACGTCCTCGCCTCCGGAGACGAAACTAAAACGCAGATGGACGCCGGTCGCCCTCGACCGGCATAGACGTCGGTAGTTAACCGCGCCGCGCTTCTCCGCGAACCCCGGTACTCCGCCACAATCTTCTCGTTCGCCGCCGGCGGATTCGCTGAAAAGAACTGCAACGCGCCGAAGTTGATACCGCATTCCGCTCCGTCCATCATTGCGCCCACCAGCCGCGTGCGATCCGTCTGTCCCGGCAGGCAACTTCGCACGACTACATTTGCCAGCTTCATGATCCGCGTGTAGGCCAGCGAGCAATAGAGATCGGTCGCATTGATCAGCACGTAGGAGCAGAACGCCGGCGCGTTGGCGATCACGCCGTCGTACAAAACAATTGCCGGAGCCACCAACGTTGCGATGTTGTTCAGATCAACATCGTGAACTTCGAGCACCACCCGCACATCGCTTGGCCGATCCATTCCGCCGACCTCCTCAAGCGACGAACGATATCGTTGTCCGCGCCGCGCCGATTCCGCGGCGTACAAACGAGTCGTCAGCAGATACCGGTGGTTCGCCTGCGTGGTGATCTCCGAACCTGTAACGCTGCCGTTCACAAGGACTGAAATACTGTTCTGGGAGCCTGCCTTCGTTATCTTGAATCCTGCGATACACGTGCCGCTGTCATACAGACCGCCTATCACCCCGTTGGATGCCGCCTGGAACGTCACATCGCCATGTTGGAACTGCAACGCCCCAGCAAGTTCCACTACCTCGGCGAACTTCACCGAGGCCGACCGACCCTGCGTCCAAAGGCTCCCGCTGTTCACCGATACAACGTGATTGGGATCTGTAACCGACCAGCACGCGGGATCGAGCGCCTGCGTGTACTCCTGCTCCAGGAGCGTCTTTCCCATGCCCCCAAATGGCGACTGCGACAAATCGAAGCGGAGCGAGTATCCGTCGCCGAGAAAGTAATCTTTCACATAGGCGTCGGTCTCACGCTCTCCCACGACGGTGATGTCGTTCAACAGGCGGTCGGGCGATTGCAGCTTCAACCTCTCCGGCGAGAACTGCGCGTCGGTCTCGCGGATCGTGAAGGCCCTCTCTCCGATGGGTCGCAATGCGACCTTTCCGTCCAACACCGAATACGCAGCGCGTGTCTGGCCCGCTGCTTCGGCGGCGGCCTCGGACCACTTGCGTCGCGACGGATCGATAACGGACACCACGCCGCAATTCTCGACGCCAGTCGTGTCGTACCCTTGG
>CAYWSM010000215.1:0-7032 GCA_964460935.1 uncultured Terriglobales bacterium
ATCTGGCTTTACGCGGCCCTTCTTGGGGCAGTGATGACGATTGGGTTCATTCGTCCACTGTGGGCATGGCTGTTGTTGTGGGTACCGGTGCCGTTCTATGCGATCTCGATGGCATGGGGCGGAGTGCCGATTTTTCTGCCAACCTGGTGGCCGTTTTCGTACTACAACGTGCGTTACGGAACACAATTGATTCCCGCGCTCGTTGTGTTCGGATCGGTGCTGCTTTACCTGTTCTTGCGGAAATTTTCGTCTGTCCGCGCGAAGTATGTGCTGGTTGTTCTTGCAATCGTCTTCGTTGGAGTGAGTTATTACGGCGTGTGGCATTCTGTGCCGATCTCTTTACGCGAAGCCCGCGTGAACTCGGTGGACCGCATTGCTATCGAGAAGGAGTTGGCGTTTCAACTTGAGCAGTTGCCCCCATCTTCGACCGTGCTAATTTACCTGGGCGAACATGGCGGAGCATTGCAACGAATGGGATTCCCGCTGAAGCGCACAATCAACGAAGGGAACTACCGGTACTGGAAATCGGCCTTGATGAACCCTGCTCGCATGGCCGATTACGTCATCGCTACTGACGATGATCCTGTAGCCCAGGCGATCAAAGCTCGTTCGCAGGGGCTTACATTATTGACAGTGGTTACGGCGCTGCGGCAGAGCCCCATCAGGATTTACCGGTCCAGTCTTACGCAGTGATCTCAGGGCACACTCCTGAAGTTTGTTGATGTGCAGTAGAATCCGGTGAGATTTACCGATCGCGAATAACGATGAACCGCTCCATTCCATTTGTGAAGGCGACTGCTTGTGGCAATGACTTCCTGTTGATTGATGGGTCTGCGGTAGGTGACGATGACCGCAAGCCGGTTACGCAAAAGCTTTGTGATCGCCATCTCGGAATTGGCGCGGATGGTGTCGAGTGGCTTTTCCCTGCAACTGAGGCTGACGTTTACGCTCATCTAATTAATTCTGACGGATCGAACGCCGAAGTCTCTGGCAATGGCACCCGCTGTGTGGCTGCGTGGCATACGTGGAAGAATCTGACCCAGTATCAGCGTCCACCGGACAATATGGATGACCTGCTGGCGACAATTGGCAGAGATAGTACCGTCCGCGTTCTGACCGACGCGGGAGTGAAGGCCTGCAAACTGGTGAAGCAGACTGGTCCCGAGTTCGAGTTTCGCAGTGATATGGGAGAGCCGGTAATCGAGGGAGAGCGGACTATTTCTCTCCGTGGCGGCGCGTGCCGCGGTTTCAAATTGTCCACGGGCAATCCGCAGTTCATCGTGTTTGTCGATGAGTTTGACCATGATTGGCAGGCCAAAGGCGCAGAGATCGAGCGGCATGCGGAATTCCCACAGCGCACGAATGTAGAGTTCGTGAAAGTTCTCAGTCGCAGGGAGATTGAAATACGCATCTTCGAACGCGGCGCAGGTGAGACGAAGTCGTCCGGCACGGGTTCGTGTGCCTCAGCAGTAGCATCCATTCATACGGGGCGTGTGGACTCTCCGCTGCGGGTTGTGAGTCCCGGCGGACCGCAAACCGTTGAGTGGGATGGCGGAAGCGTCTTTCTCACCGGCCCGGCACGCATTCTCTGCCGTGGCGAATTCTTCCTGTAGTATGGGTCCGATGGCAATGCCGCACGACATTCTGAAGCCGCCGCCGCTCCGCCGCGGCGATGCTGTTGGCATTGTCGCTCCTGCCTCGAATCTCCAATGGGAGATGCTAAAAGCCGGAATTGCCAGCCTGCAAAGACTCGGCTACCAGGTTGTCTTGGGTGACAGCGTCTTCGATCAAGACCTCTACTTTTCGGGGTCGGCCGAAGCGCGCGCGCGCGATTTGATGCAGATGTTCGAACGTTCCGATGTGCAGGCAATTGTCTGTGCCCGCGGAGGATATGGCTCGAATTACTTGCTGCCTCTGCTCGACATAGACATAATTCGCCGCCATCCAAAGATCCTGGTGGGATACAGCGATATTACATCGCTGCTGACATGGATCCACGATGAGACCGGACTCGTGACATTTCATGGTCCCATGGCAACGAAGGATTTCGCGCATGAAGATGGTGTGGCACTCGAGGCATGGTTCAACGCGGTAGAGGGCAGCGGTCCACTTGTTATCGATTCGAACTCAGCTTCGTTGCAGACTCTGGTTGGCGGTGAAACTGAAGGCGTTTTATACGGCGGGTGCCTGTCGATCCTTGCTGCGTCGCTCGGCACGCCGTATGAAATCGAGACTGGCGGGACGATTTTGTTCCTGGAAGATATCGCCGCTAAGCCATACCAGATCGATCGTATGCTGGTGCAGATGAAATACGCGGGAGCGTTCGAAGGCGTACGCGGTATCGTATTTGGAGAGATGCTCGACTGTCTTCAACCCGGCGGGCAGAGCTACTCGCTGGAAGAGGTGATCGTTCGCGTGCTTGGCGATCTTAAGGTCCCAATTGTCTTCGGACTTCCGTCGGGCCATGTCACGCGCAATAACGTAACGCTTCCCTTTGGTGTGCGCGCGAGTTTGCAGGCACACCCCGATTCCGCCGGCTTAACGATTCTTGAACCGGCTGTAAGCACGGCTACCGTTCGAGCCGGCAGCATCCTTACTTGATGACCAAACCCAAGCACATACACCTGATTGGAATTTGCGGCACGGCGATGGCTTCTCTGGCCGGAATGCTCAAGTTGCGTGGATTTTACGTGACTGGCTCTGATGCCGCAGCCTATCCGCCGATGTCTGACTTCCTTGCTTCATTGGAGATCCCAGTCGCGCAGCCGTTTGCGGAAAAGAACGTGGAACCCGCGCCAGATCTCGTGATCGTAGGCAATGCAATTTCACGCGGAAATGTTGAGTTGGAGTACGTGCTCGATCAGCGGGTGCCGTTCCAGTCGATGCCGCAGATTTTGCATGATGAGTTTCTGCGCGGACGTGACGTGATTGCCGTTGCAGGCACACATGGCAAGACCACAACGACATCAATGCTGGCATGGATTTTTCATGTAGCGGAACGCGATCCGTCGTTCCTGATTGGCGGAATCGCCGAGAACTTCGCCAGCAGCTTCAGGGGGTCGAATGGGGCGAACTTCATCATTGAAGGCGATGAATACGATACGGCCTTTTTCGACAAAGGTCCGAAGTTCCTGCACTATTTCCCCGACTCGGTGATTTTGACCTCCGTTGAATTCGATCACGCGGACATCTACAAGGACCTCGACGCGGTGAAGACGGCCTTCAAGCGGCTGGTCAACCTGGTTCCGCGGCGCGGGCGCATCATGGCTTGGGACGGCAGTACCAATGTCGATGAATGTCTCGGGAAAGCGTTCGCGACGGTTGAGCGCTATGGTTTTCACGAGAATTCGCGGTGGCGCGCCGTCAATGTGAAATACGAGACAGCACTCACATCCTGGCGTGTGCTCCGCAACGGCCAGCCGTGGGGCGAGTTTCAGTTTTCACTAGCGGGTGAGTACAACGTTCTGAATGCCACGGCAGCGGCCGCCATGGCTGCTGGATATAGCATCTCGGCCGAGAAAATTGCGGAAGCCCTCCGGACATTCCAGAGCGTGAAGCGGCGTCTTGAAGTGCGTGCCGAGGTAAATGGGGTCACGATCATCGATGACTTCGCGCATCATCCAACGGCCATCGCTCAGACGTTGCAAGCGCTTCGAACTCGATACAAAGGTCGACGCCTTTGGGCCGTGCTGGAGCCGCGTTCGAATACCTTACGCCGCAATGTGTTTCAAAGCGAACTTGTGGACGCGCTTGGAATTGCCGATCAGGTGGTGATCGCTTCGATTTTCAAGCCCGAGGCTATTCCAGAAAGCGAGCGCTTGCACCCGCAGGATGTAATCGACGAATTGAAACGAAACGGCAAGTCGGCTCGCCTGTTCGCCACGGCAGATGAAATCGTGAATACCATCGCTCCGGAATTGAAGCCGGGCGACGTGATCGGAATCCTTTCCAATGGCGGTTTCGGCGGAATCTATGAGAAGCTTCCGCAGAAGTTGCAATCCACAGTCAAGGTGACTGCTACCCCTTGAACCGATCCATTCGAGGCTTACGCAAGCTGTTGATGTCTGGCTTCCTGCTGTTGCTGCCCGCCTTCGCGCAGGCGCAGTATCCGTGCCCAGCGTGGAAGGACGACGGCCAGGTTGCGTCGCGTCAATGGCAATACTCGGTCGAACTCACAAATCCCGATCAACACCTGCTGCATGTAACCCTAAAGGTAGCACCGGCGTCTCCCGATATGCGCGTCCAGTTGCCAGTCTGGAATGCGATCTACCAAGTGCGTGACTTCGCGCAACACATCAATTGGCTGCGAGCTACAGACGCTTCGGGACATGTTGTGCCAGTGCGACAATTGGACAAGACGACGTGGTCGGTTCCGAATGCCACTTTGGTTGAGTATGAGATCGTTGCCGCGGACGCTGGGCCTTTTGGCGCCGAGCTTTCAAACGAACATGCTTTCCTGAACTTGGCCCAGGTTCTTGTCTATCCAGTGGGCCGCGCTGCCGGGCGCGTAGAGGTCGGCTTTGTAAGCGTTCCTGGAAAGTGGCGCATCGCTACGCCACTGGTATTTGCTCCCGATAACTCAAGCATGCATTGCGCGGACAGCTACGACCATCTGGTTGACTCGCCGGTGGAGATTGGTGATTTCCGCGACTTTAGCTTCGAGGAGGGCGGCGCGACTTACCGGATCGTGGTTGACAGCAAAGAAGACTACGACTCCGGCCAGATCATCGGCACGCTGAAGAAGATCGTCAGGGCGGAAACCTTGTGGATGCAGGATCGTCCGTTCCATCAATACACGTTCTTCTACCACTTGCCTCATGGTAGCGGGCATGGCGGCATGGAGCACGCGTACTCGGCCGCAATCGATACCAGCGCGACACGACTTAAGGATGACTCGCTTGCGTTCGCAAGCGTTAGCGCTCACGAATTCTTCCACTTGTGGAATGTGAAACGGATTCGTCCGCAGTCACTGGAGCCGATCGATTACACCAAGGAAAACTACACGCGGGCGCTATGGTTCAGCGAGGGCGTGGACTCAACGGTGTCCGACTATATGCTGGTACGCGCGGGACTGATTGACGAGAAGGTATTTCTTGAGCGGCTGGCGGCGCAGATTTCTACCTTGGAAGCTCGACCCGCGCGTAAACTCCAATCGGCGGAAGAGTCGAGCCTGGATGCATGGCTGGAGAAATATCCATACTATCGCTCGGCTGAGCGCAGCATCAATTACTACGACAAGGGACAGGTCATCGGCGTTCTTCTCGATCTTGCGATTCGAGAGCGTACGCAGGAACAGAAATCGCTGCGTGATCTCTTTCAATGGATGAACGAACATTATGCAAAACAGGGCAGATTTTTCGACGATTCGCGCGGCGTTCGCGCGGCTGCAGAAGCGGTAACCGGAGGGGATTTTAAGGATTTCTTCGCGCGATACGTTAGCGGTACCGATGAACTGCCATACAACGAGTTCTTTCAAACCGTCGGCTTGGAACTTCAGCGCAATCAGACGCACATCACGTACGCAGGGTTCTCGGCATCAGCGAATTTCGGGTCGGCTCCGGTCGTAGTTGCCGTTGATGCCGGCGGCGAAGCCGCAAAGGCCGGACTGCATCCTGGAGACATCATTGTTTCCGTGAACGGGGAAGAGCCTCAGCCCAATCTGGAGGATCAGATCGCTTCTCTCGAGTCCGGCAGCACTCTAAAGCTAAAGGTCTCGTCACACGGTCGCACTCGTGAAGTGAAAATCAAGCTTACCGCGCGAGAAGAGACGCAACTCGTGTTTCACGAAATGCCAAATGCTTCACCGGAACAGCTTGCACGCCGTGCGGCTTGGATTTGCGGCGATTCGGAAGGGACTCACTGATGCGCACGATTCTGATGCTGGCGTGGTGGAGCATCGGGGTCGTACTGGATGCATTGTGGGCATTTCCGTGGACACTAATTACAGGAAAAGTTGATGCGATGTACCGTTCCGCGATGTGGATCGCACTGACTGGCGTGCGTATCGCCGGCGTGCGCTGGAAGGTGATCGGATATGACCAACTGGATCTCTCACGCAACAATATTTTCATGTCCAACCATGTTTCGAATCTTGATCCGCCGCTGCTGATTCCACTACTGCCACATCGAGTCACGATCATGGTGAAGAAGGAATTATTTCGTTTGCCGATCTTGGGCCGCGCGATGCGAATGGCGGATTGCGTACCCATCGACCGTCATAATCGTGAAGCGGCGATCTCCAGCGTACGCGAAGCGGAAGCCGTGGTGCGTAAAGGCCATCACATGGTGGTCTATCCGGAGGGTACACGTTCTCGCGATGGTCGGCTTCTGCCGTTTAAGAAAGGTCCGTTCTACATGGCGATGGAAACGGGTGTACCAATCGTGCCGATAACTTTGCTGGGTTCCGAGACGCTGTGGCCGAAAGGGAAGTTCTTTGTAAAGCCGGGCGAAGTCACCGTAGTGTTTCACCCGGCTGTTGATCCGAAGCAGTTCAGCGATCGCGACCAACTGATCACAGCTGTCCGCAATTCCATCGCCAGCGCGTTGCCACCAGAGCGACGGGGTTAGCGCCCCGTCGCTTCCACTAGCTTTTGCACGGCTGGCGCAATCATCACCAGCAGATCCGCCTGCGGTTTCGAGGCTTCGGTGATCCGCTGCAAACTCTGGGTACGCCACTGTTCAGGAGACTGTTGCTTCCGGTCGAGATAGATCAGCGCCTGTAGCCCGATATCCGACAAACTCGATAGATTCGCCGAAAGCGGTCCTAGCTCTTTCATGAGAAAGCTTTGGGCGATCTGAGGCTGCAGTTTCGCGTCGTTGTCCTTCCACACGCTCAAGCTTGCACGAATCTGCGAAGCACGTTCGGGCGAAGGTTGTGCGAGATAGGCGTCGACGAGATTACGGAACTCGCGTGCTTGTTCGCTCTCCGGTCGAGCAGCATCGATTAGCCGGTTCAATGGCGTGAACTGCGTTGCAGGATTCGCCTCGTGTAAAACTTCGCGGGTGTAGTCCTTTACGGGTTCAACCACGTCG